>JBEBTD010000009.1:0-27758 GCA_040393965.1 Leucobacter soli
GGCCGTGCCGTCGCCGCGGCCCTCGAGGTGCCGTTCTGGCAGATCCTCTCCCCCGCCGGCCCGGACGGCCCGGCGATCCCTGCCGATCCGGCCGCAGCCTCGAACGACGGGGGCGATCCTCGCGCCGTCGAAACCCACGATGTGACCCCCTGGCTCGACCGAAAGCTCGCCGCGCTGCGGGCTCATACGACGCAGCTCACCGTCGAGCCCTCCGGAGCGCGCGCCTCCGGATACGACATCGTGCACGTCGGCGGGCAGCGCGAACCGGTCGCGGCGCTTGAGGTGTTCGAGCGCCTGGGTTAGGATGTAAAGGTTGTCTTGGCGCGACTCGATCCGAGAAGCGACGAGACACATGCATAAACACCCTCCTGCCACAGAAATACTGTGGCCGTGTAGTCCGAAGGAGGTGGGTCAGTAATGCATCCGTACGAACTCATGGTGATCCTCGATCCCGCGATCGACGAGCGCACCGTGGCTCCCAGCATCGACAAGTTCCTCGGCGTCATCCGCAACGCGGGCGGCGACGTGCAGGAAGTCGACATCTGGGGCAAGCGCCGTCTCGCTTACGAGATCAAGAAGCAGAGCGAGGGCATCTACGTCGTCGCGAACTTCACCGCGACTCCCGACGCCACCGCGGAGCTCGAGCGTCAGCTGGGCCTCAGCGAGGCCGTCCTGCGCACCAAGGTGCTCCGTGCCGACGAGCTCATCGCTCAGCGCGCCGCCCAGAGCAAGCGCGACCAGGCCAAGGCCGCTCGCGCCGCGAAGCAGGGCGCGTAAGCCATGGCCGGCGAGACCGTGATCACGGTGGTGGGCAACCTCACCGCTGATCCCGAGCTGCGGTTCACCGGCAGCGGTGTGCCCTTCGCGTCGTTCACGATCGCTTCGACCCCCCGCACGTTCGACCGCCAGAACAACGAGTGGAAGGACGGCGAAGCCCTCTTCCTCCGTGCCACCGTCTGGCGCGAGTTCGCCGAGCACGTGGCCAACTCGCTGACCAAGGGCATGCGCGTCATCGCGCGCGGCAACCTTCGTCAGCGCAGCTACGAGAGCAAGGAAGGCGAGCGCCGTACCTCGTACGAGCTCGACGTCGACGAGATCGGCCCGTCGCTGCGCTACGCCACCGCTCAGGTGACGCGTTCGCAGAACCGGGGCCAGAGCGGCGGCTTCGGCGGTCAGCCGACCGGTCAGAGCGACTGGGGTCAGCCCGCCGCACGCGGCGGCGACGACAACCCCTGGGGCAACTCGGGCGGTTCGGGTGGTTCGAGCAGCGGCTCGTCGCAGGGCGGCGGCTTCGGCTCGGGCTTCGACGACGAGCAGCCCTTCTAAGCATTCGCCCGATTCGGGCAACAACGAAAAGAGATCATCATGGCAGGTAAGGCAGGCGGCGCAGGCCGCAAGCCGGGTCGCGGCAAGAACGCAAAGGTCGCCGCACCCGCAAAGAAGCAGACCGTGGGCGTCATCGATTACAAGGATGTCGCTACGCTCCGCAAGTTCATTTCTGAGCGCGGCAAGATCCGCGCCCGTCGCATCACCGGTGTGTCGGTTCAGGAGCAGCGTCTGATCGCGAAGGCAGTGAAGAACGCCCGCGAGATGGCACTGCTCCCCTACGCCGGCAGCGGCCGGTAAGGAGGGGAATCATGGCAAAGGTGATTCTGACGAATGAGGTTCTGGGTCTCGGCAGCGCCGGCGACGTGGTCGAGGTGAAGAACGGGTACGCCCGCAACTACCTCGTGCCCCAGGGCTACGCTGTGCACTGGACCCGCGGTGGCGAGGCCCAGGTCGAGCAGATCCGCAAGGCCCGCGAGGCCCGCGCCCTGGCTTCGGTCGAGGAGGCGCAGGCGCTCAAGGCCAAGCTGCAGGAGGGCAAGATCCGCCTGTTCGCGAAGACCGGTGCTGAGGGCCGCCTGTTCGGCTCGGTGAAGCCCGCCGCCGTCGCGGCCGCCGTGGCCGAGGCCGGCATCGGCGAGATCGACAAGCGCAAGATCACGCTGCCGACGATCAAGTCGACCGGCGAGTACAGCGCGACCATCCACCTGCACGACGGCGTGGATGCCCAGGTCACCCTCCAGGTGATCGCCGCTCGCTGACATCAGCGACGAGGATCGGGCGGGGGCCATCGGCCCCCGCCCTTTCTCTTTCTTTCTTTCTTTCTCTTTCGCCCTTTCTCTTTCTCCCTCGCTCCCTCCCTCCCTCGCTCCCTCTCCTTCTCGAACCCGCGCAGCCGGTCGTTGCCTCCCTCTCCCCTCTTTCCCTCCCTCGCTCCCTCCCAGAGCCCCGGGACCCGGGCCCCGGGCCCCGCAGCTTGGCAGTAGACGCGACCTAGAGGCGGCCGAAGTCGCGTCTACTGCCAAGGTGCGGGGCTGTCTGCAGGAGGCTCCCGTCGGCGACCGGCACGCGGCCGAGTTCCGGCGATGTTCACCCGGGCGTCGCTTTCGGCGCTCATCGGCGGTTTTGTCGGTGAACGTCACGGCGATCGAAATATATCTTCACGAAGCGCCGGTTTTGACTTGACAGCAGGGTCGGGTGCCACTAGTTCTCCACAGGCAGCGCGCGACCGGAAGCTTCAAGGTGTACCTGAGGGTTGAATAACTTCACAGCTGTGGAATTACTAAATCCCCGATCAACGCCATGTTTCACGCGATCCTCCCCAAACTTTCCACAAGTTATCCCCAGAAGTGTTGATAACTTCTGAGGAAAAGCCGTGAATTACTCACAGAGTTATCCACAGGCTCGTGATGGCGCACGGCATCGCCATTTGGCAAGGCGTGCGCCGGGCATCTACCGTGAATGTCGGTGGTCTCATGTCTACTGAGTGAACGGCAGGGGAGACCAGCCACGACCCCCGCAGCTCGTTCGAAAGGAGTTCGGTTTGTCGATCGCGCACCTCGGTATTCCAGACGCGCCCCCCGACTTCGATGACGAATCGCGCGGCTTCGAACGAGTGCCGCCCCACGACCTGCTCGCCGAGCAGAGCGTGCTCGGCGGGATGCTGCTGTCGAAGGATGCCGTCGCAGATGTGACGGGCCAGCTCCGCGCCGGAGACTTTTACGTGCCCAAGCACGAGGTCATCTACGAGGCGATACTCACCCTCTACGCGCAGGGCGAGCCCACCGACGTCATCACCATCACCGATCAGCTCGTCAAGACGGGCGACCTGCAGCGGGCGGGTAGCGCCGAGTACCTGCACACCCTCACGAGCATCGTGCCCACGGCGGCGAACGCCAGCTTCTACGCTGAGATCGTGGCCGAGAAGGCCCTGCTGCGACGTCTGGTCGAGGCCGGCACGCGCATCACGCAGATGGGCTATGCGGGGGAGGGCGAGGCCGTCGACCTGGTCAACAGCGCCCAAGCCGAGATCTATACCGTCACCGGGGCCGACCAGGCCGAAGACTACGTGCCGCTCTCGCTCGCCGTCGAGGCGGCGTTCGAAGAGATCTCGAAAGCCCGCGAGATGCCCGACGGCATGCTCGGGGTGCCCACAGGCTTCAGCGAGCTCGACGGCATGACCAACGGCTTCGCCGGCGGACAGATGATCATCATCGCCGCCCGTCCGGCCATGGGTAAGTCGACCCTCGCCCTCGACGTCGCCCGCAATGCCTCGGTGCACGCCGATGCCCCCACTGTTTTCTTCTCGCTCGAGATGGGCCGCGCCGAGATCGCCATGCGACTGCTCTCCGCCGAGGCCTCCGTGCCGATGCAGGCGCTGCGCAAGGGCGACCTCGACAGCCGCGACTTCCAGAAGCTCGCCGCCACTCAGGCCCGCATCGCCGAGAAGCCGCTCTTCATCGACGACAGCCCCAACCTGACGCTCGTCGAGATCCGCGCCAAGTGCCGACGGCTCAAGCAGCAGTACGGCCTCAAAATGGTCGTCATCGACTACCTGCAGCTGCTCTCGAGCGGCAAGAAGGCCGAGAGCCGACAGCAAGAGGTCAGCGAGTTCTCGCGCTCGCTCAAGCTGCTGTCGAAAGAACTCGACGTGCCGGTCGTGGCCCTCTCGCAGCTGAACCGAGCCTCGGAGCAGCGCGCCGACAAGATGCCCGCCATCAGCGACCTGCGCGAATCGGGCTCGCTCGAGCAAGACGCCGACATGGTCATCCTGCTGCACCGCGAAGCCGTCGGCGATCGAGACAGCCCGCGCGCGGGGGAGGCCGACTTCATCCTCGCCAAGCAGCGAAACGGTCCCACCGGCACCGTGACCGTGGCGTTCCAGGGCCACTACTCCCGCTTCCAGGACATGCCGTCGGGCCTCTGAGCCTCTGGCGAATCCCGCGAGCGTAGATCCGCAACCTACGACGACTCGCGCTGACCAGGCTCCCGTGAGCATATCTTCACCGCGCGATTGCGACTCGACGGAGCGCCGGTTCGCGGGCGAGGCCTCTCGCAGCTTCGAGGAGTAGACTGACCTGAGGTATGGATAGCGAAGGGGAGGCCTCGATGGGCGAAGAATCGACCGTTTCCAGGAACCCCGAAAACCGCGGCCTGCGCTCTGCCCAGCTGCTGCGCGCCGGCGTGCTCCTGCTGGTCGGTTTCGCCATCGCGTTCACCGCGACGATGCACGAGCAGCTCGGCTTCGATGTCGCCGTAGTCGCCGCGGGCCTCGGCCTCATCGGCATCGCGACGCTCGTCGAGTACTCCGCCCTGCGAGCCACCGCCGAGAGTTGGTGGGTCGCGGCTCGTGCCGTGATCGCGGTCGGTGCCGCCGGCTCGATGCTCGCGGTCTCCGACACGGCGAGTCTGGCGCTCGTCATCGCCATCTGGGCCGCACTCACAGCGCTCATCACGCTCATGCGCCTCGTGCGCGGCGTGCAGCCCCTCGGCGTCGCGCTGCCTTCGCTGCTGCTCAGCGTGCTGCTCGCGATCGCGGTGCTCGTCATCCGCGGTGATCAGGTCGCCGTGATCGGCGTCTTCGGCACCTATACGATCATCCGCGGCGTCTTCCTCGCGATCGCCGCCTTCGACCCGCGCCCCGCTGCAGCCGCCGAGATCGGGGCGGCGAACCCCGCAGAGCCCGAGGCGGCCTCCGCTGCCCAGCAGCCGGGCCGGGACGACTGACACGCGAGAACACTGGAACAGAAGAGATGACTGAACCCAAGCAGCCCGAATCCGGCCAGCCGCAGCACACGCCCTCGAGGCGCGACCGCCTGCGCCCGCTCGAGCTCGTCGGCTTCTCCGCCGTGCTCGCGGTGTTCGCCTCGCTCGTGGTGATGCTCGTACTGCGCACGCCGGAGGGGGTCGTCGACTTCGGACGCGCGGGAATCGTGGCCGGTGCCGTCTTCATCGTCTCGCTGCTCACGGTCGCGCTGCTCGGCCTCGGCGGCAAGCCGAGCGATGAAGACGTCGAGGCGCGCAAAGATCTGAACACTCCCGACAAGGACGGCTGGCACTAGCCCTTTCGCCGACGCGGCCTCCGCGCCCAGGCTCGCGCATCCCGACTCGAGAGCGCCAGCAACACGAGAATGTCGAGCGCGAGCGTCAGCAGCGTTGTGCGGATCGTGATCTCCTCGCCGTTCGCGAAGTAGCCGATCGCAGCGCTCGCGACGCTGACCACGAGGCCGCACATCACGATCACGCGTGCGGCGTTGCTGCCGCGCCAGATCGCCCAGGCGATCACGATCAGCACGGCCGACGCGATCGTGCCGGTCACCGCGAACACGGCGAAGATCAGCGGCTCCTCCTCGGGCGCGAGGCCCGCCTCGGCGGCGATCTCCGGCCACAGCACCGCGAATGCGCCGAGCCAGGCGAGGCCGGCGAGGCCGCGGCCGAGCACGAAGAGCGCACCCAGCGAGACGGCCGCGGGTCGCTTCGCGGTCGCGTCGAGCGGTTCCTCGCGACTCAGCAGCGCCTCCACGGGTTCGATCGCCGATCGCTTCTCTGGCTCGGCCCGCCGGTGCACCGATCCGCTCATCGCTTCGCCTTCGCTGCGCTCGCGCGATCCGCTGCTCTCGCCGCTGCCGTCGTCTCCGTCGCGGACGATGTCTGCTGCGACGGTGATCCCCCCGGCGCCTCCAGCGCGCGCAGATCGAGGATCGGCAGATCCCCGTCCGTGCGGATGCTGTCGCCGCCGCCGTTGCGCGAGTGGTACCCGGTCGAGAAGTCCTCGAGCACACGGAGCCCCGCCGCGGGGTTGTGCTCGCGAACCGATGCGATGATGTGGTCGCGCTCGATGTCGGTGTCGGCGTCGATCCGGTGGGTGATCTGCAGCGTGAAGAGCGAGAGCCCGACCGCGCGGTCGAAGGTGCCCGCCGCCAACCAGTCGACGCGTTCCCCGCCGGGCAGCAGCCAGCCGTCGGGGGTGCGCCAGAAGCGCACGTGGTGCCGTTTGGCCGGGTTGCCCGCGACCTCCTGCTGGTAGGCGAAGCTCTGCATGCGCCCGAAGAGGAACAGGGGCGAGACGGGTGCTTCGTCGTAGCTGCGCCGGGTGACGGTCGAGGTCACGATGCGCCACGAGCTGCGCAGGGTGACTGGGTCGGCGAGCGTCCAGCCGGCTGCCCGCATGGCGCGGTGCACGGCGGCCTCGTCTCCGAGCAGGGAGAGGTTGATGGGATCCCCGAGGAGGCCGTCGCTCGTGCGCGTGCGGCCGATGAAGTAGTCGGGCACGTAGATCGTGGTGAGCACGCGGTGCACGCGCGGCAGCACGAGATAGGCGAGCAGGCCCCAGAAGACGATGAACGTGACGACGCCCCACCAGCCGAGCTGGAAGCTCTCGGTGAGCAGCAGCCAGGCGAGCCAGGCGGCGGCCGCGCCGGCGAAGACGAAGAAGAACTCGTCGAGCGCGGCGAAGAACGAGACGCGGCGGCGCTTCACCCCGTCGTGCGCTGCCATGGGTTCATGCTACGCGATCCGGGGCAGGGGAGGGGTGACCCGCTCGGATCCGCAGCCGGCCGAGCCGGGCGATGCCTGTCGGGCCCGCGGTGCCGACCTCGAAGCCGGCGAGCCCGCCTCAGCCCTTCAGATGCTCGAGCAGCTTCGCGGCGTCGCCGGTGTAGCCTGCCGGGGTGAGACCGAGCAGCCGCTGCCTGGCCTCGTCGCCGATCTCGAGCCCCTGCACGAACTCGACGAGCTCGGCCTGGCCGATGCGCTTGCCGCGGGTCAGCTCCTTGAGGGCGGCGTACGGGTCGCTGATGCTGGAACGGCCGGCGGTGACCTCCGCGCGGATGACGGTCTGGATCGCCTCGCCCAGCACCTCCCAGTTGTCGTCGAGGTCGGCGGCCAACACCTCGGGCGCCGCATCGATCTGACCGAGGCCCCGTTTGATGTTGTCGAGCGCGAGCACGGAGTGTCCGATGCCGACGCCGATGTTGCGCTGCGCCGACGAGTCGGTGAGGTCGCGCTGCCAGCGGCTCGTGACGAGCGTCGCCGCGAGCGAGTCGAGGATCGCGTTCGACAGCTCGAGGTTCGCCTCGGCGTTCTCGAAGCGGATCGGGTTGACCTTGTGCGGCATGGTCGACGAGCCAGTCGCGCCGGCGACCGGGATCTGCCGGAAGTAGCCGATGGAGATGTAGCTCCAGATGTCGGTCGCGAGGTTGTGCAGGATGCGGTTCACGTGCGCGATGCGCGTGTAGAGCTCGGCCTGCCAGTCGTGCGACTCGATCTGGGTGGTGAGCGGGTTCCAGTCGAGGCCGAGGCCCTCGACGAACTCGCGCGAGACGGCCTGCCAGTCGACGGCCGGGTCGGCGGCGAGGTGCGCGGCGAAGGTGCCGGTGGCGCCCGAGAACTTGCCGAGGTATTCGATCTGCCCGATCTGCTTCACCTGGCGGTTGAGGCGGTGCACGAAGACGGCGAGCTCCTTGCCGAGCGTGGTCGGCGTGGCGGGCTGGCCGTGGGTGCGGCTCATCATGGGCAGCTCGCGGTACTGCTCTGCCTGGCGGGCGAGCTCGGCGATGACCGCCTCGAGCTTCGGCTGCCACACCTCGGCGACGGCCTGCTTGACGGTGAGCGCGTACGAGAGGTTGTTGATGTCCTCGCTCGTGCAGGCGACGTGGGTGAGCTCGGCGATGCGGTCGAGGCCCTGGCGCGAGAGCTGCTCGCGCACGAGGTACTCGACTGCCTTGACGTCGTGCTGCGTGGTGGCCTCGATCTCGGCGAGGGTGTCGATCTCGGCCTGGCCGAAGCCTGCGGCCCATTCGCGCAGCGCGCGAAGATCCTCGTCGGACAGCGGAGAGGAGCCGAGCAGCGAATGCGAGGTGAGGTAGATCAGCCACTCGACCTCGACGTGCACGCGGGCCTTGTTGAGCCCGGCCTCGGAGAGGAAATCGCCGAGCCCTTCCACCGCGCTGCGGTACCTGCCGTCGAGCGGGCTGATGGGCTGCGGGGGAAGCTGCGTCATGGGGGAGTCTCCGTGGTTCGGGGCGAGGATCGGGCCTCGTCCATTCTCCCATGTTCGCCGCGGCGCTAGGGCGGGTGCTCGCTCCTAGGCGTCCCGCTTCTTGCCGGTGCCGAGCAGGCCGTTCATGATGCCGGAGAGCAGCGAGAGCACGAGTGCGGCGAGCACGCCCCACCAGAAGCCGCCGACCGCGAGGCCGAAGCCTGCGAGACCCGAGATCCAGGCGACGACCCAGAGCAGGAAGCCGTTGACGATGAGGCCGAAGAGGCCGAGGGTCAGGATGTAGAGCGGGATCGATACGACCCGCACGATCTTGCCGAGCGTGCCGTTCACGAGCCCGAAGAGCAGGGCGACGAGCAGCAGGGTGATGAGGTGGTCGTAGTCGCCGCCGCCGAGAGGCACGATCCAGACGCCGTGGTCGCCGCTGCCGCCGACGATGAGGGTGGTGAGCCAGAGCGCGAAGGCGCTGACGAGTACGCGGATGATGGTACGCATGGCTCCAGTCTCTCAGAGAAGGGCCGCCCGCGCCCCTTATCCTTCTCGAGTTCCGGCGCGCCCGGGCGCAGTTGCTCCTCTCCGCGCTACGCGTCGAGCAGCCCCCAGCCGGTGAGCACGGTGACGGCCTCGGCCCGGCTGTTCACGCCGAGCTTGCGGTAGAGCGAGCGCAGCTGCGATTTGACGGTGTTCGGGGAGACGACGAGCGTGTTCGCGATCTCGGCGACCGAGTCCCCGCGCGCGAGGTGCGAGGCGACCACCTGCTCGCGCGGTGTGAGCACGGGCCTCGCGGCCCGACCGTCGATGGCCGCGATCGCGCGGGCCCGCTGCAGCAGAGCGGCGAGCGGATCTCGAGGGTCGGCGATGCCGAGCAGCACCTCGATGCCCGGCACGGGGACGAGGAGGAGCGGCAGGAACAGCTTCCGATGGAGCAGGAAGTAGCGCAGCTCGTCGAACACCTGACGGGCCTCGGGAGCTCCTGTCAGCGCCGTGGCCGCGGCTCGCAGTGCGAGCCGCTCGCCGTGCAGGCGCGGGATGAGCGGCTCGTCGCGATGCCGGTCGAGCTCCTTCAACGCCGCTCTCGCGTCGCCTCTGGCGAGTGCGAGCCTGGCGGCGGCGTTGCCCCTGCGGGCGCCGTCGTGCATGCCGTCGATCGTGCGCTCCGCCGCCCCGAAGTCGCCGAGTGCGAGCTGCAACTGCACTCTGGTCGGGGCCAGCCGTTCGATCGTCGCGGGCGGGGCCGCCCTCCGGCTCTGCTGGTGCCTGATCACCTGATCCAGACGCAGCAGGGCGGCATGCGGCTCGCCCCGCAGCAGCGAGATCGTCGCGTCGACATGCTCGATCAGGCTCCAGTGCTCGGTGGTGGGCCGATGCCGGGCGAGCACGCCGATCCGGTCGCTCGCATCGTCGAGATCCCCATCCTCGATCGCGAGGATGGCGCGCGCCAGCTGGTACAGCGCTCCGACGTACTGGTTCCGCCAGCCCTCGATCGAGTTCTGCTGCTCGGCGAGTTCGACCGCGTGTCTCGCCTCGGGCAGCTCGCCGATCACGGCGAGCAGACCCGCCTCGTGCGCGAGCCCCGCGAGGCTCGAGCGCGCCGTGCGCCGCTCGCCGGTGTTGAACGCGCGACGGAAGCAGTCGACGGCCTGCTCGTAGCGGCCTCCGTAGAGCAGGGTGAGACCCAGATGCTCGCAGACGATCGCGAGCACGCCCGAGATCCGCTGCTGCTCCTCGAGGTCGATGGAGACGAGCGCGCCGTAGCCGTCCTCCGCGGCCGCGAGCGCCGTGTCGAAGCGGCCCGTCACACGCAGTGCAGCGCTCTCGACCGCGCGCAGGATGACCCGTTCGGCGCCGACGGCTCGCGGTAGCCGTTTGCGCGCGCCGTAGACCGCGATGCCGAAGTACTCGAGCGCGCGCAAGCGGTTTCCGCCGGAGGCGTTGGAGCGGATCGCGAGCAGGATCGCGAGGAACGGATACCCGCGCAGCGACAGGATCGGCACCTCGCGGAACAGCTCGGTGAGCGGGGTGCCCACGATCAGCAGCTCGACGTGGAACTGCAGCGCGATCTCGTTCGCGAACTCCCAGTCCTTCGCGGCGACCGCGGCGCTCATCGCCGGGTAGGCGCGCCCGTGCTCGGCATGCCATCGGCTGATCTGCGACTGCAGCTCGTGCAGCTCCTCCGGGCCGAGCTGCTGGCTGATCCTCGCCGCGAAATGCCGGCGGAACACCGGCGAGACCTCGAAGAGCGGGGGCTCGCCGTCGTCGGAGGAGGAGAGCCATGCGCCGAGCCCCTCCGCCTCGGCGCGGTCGAGCAGCTCGCGCGCGTCGGCGCAGCCGCTCAGCTCGGCGGCGAGGCGCTCGTCGACGAAGTCGCTGAGGGAGACGCGCGAGAGGAACGCGGCGAAGCGCTCGTCCCACCGCGGGGAGCGCAGGCGGAGCAGGGAGTCGACGACATCGTTGATCGATCGGCCGCCGTCGGAGGCGCCGAGCGCGATCATGCGCGCCACCGCGGCTGCGGATCCGTGCTCCGCGAGCTGCGTCTGCAGAGCCGGCGTGGCGTCATCGCCGAGGATCTGCTCGCCCTCGCCCGTGGTGAGCGCGAGCTCGTCGACCGTGATCACCTCGGCGTGGATCGTGAGGGCGAGACCGGGCTCGGTGAAACGGTTCGGGGTGCGCGTGGCGAGCCGCAGCGACAGCGTCGGAAGGTCGACGAGCAGCTGCAGCAGACCCGTCGCGACAGGCGAGCTGAGCAGCTCGGCCTCGTCCACCACCAGGCTGAGCGGCCCTCCCACGCGACGCAGGCCGCGTAACAGCAGCTCCCAGGGATCGGAGTGCGAGGGCAGGGTCTGAGCAGCCTGCAGCAGCGGATTGCCGAGTTGCAGCAGCCCCGCGCTCTCGAGCTCCGATGCGAGGGCCTCGATGAACGCCTTCTCGTTCGAGACGCCCTCGCGCACGCGCAGCCAGACGCCCGTGCGCTCGGTGGCGGCCGCCCACTGGGCGAGCGCCGTCGTCTTCCCGTAGCCCGCGGGAGCGTGTAGCACGACGAGCGCGGCTTCGGAGTCGAGCCGGGTGAGCAGGCGTGGGCGTTCGATCAGCCCGGGCGCAAGCCGGGGCGTGCCATGCAGCAACGGCTCAGCCCCCCTCGTTTCGCGATGCGTCGTCACCCGCGCCGGCACGCCGGCGGAGTGCGCGAATACGATCCCCGCGATCACGCGAGGAAAGGCTCCCGTTCCAGTGTATGCCGTTTCGGACAGACCCCTGAAAATCCGCGGGATATCCGGTCGCGCGCATGCCCACTAACTACACTGGTTCCGATGACTGACACAACAACGTTCGGGGTCGGCATGACCGACCCGGAGCCGATCCGCTTCCTCGACGACGAGGGTCGGTACGCTCCGTCTGCCACGGCGGCGCAGTTCGCAGACGAGCTCGACGAGCTGAGCGAGACCGAGCTCTGCCAGTGGTATCGCGACATGGCGACGGTGCGGGCCTTCGACACTGAGTGCACGCATCTGCAGCGTCAAGGCCAGCTCGCGCTGTGGGCGCCGAGCGTCGGCCAGGAGGGCTGCCAGGTCGGCATCGCCCGCGCGACCGAGCCCGAGGACCACCTGTTCCCGACCTACCGCGAGCACGCCGTCGCCCATGTGCGCGGCGTCGACTTCGTGTCGATCGCCGGGCAGTTCCGCGGTGTGACCCACGGCGGCTGGGACGTCACCGACCCCGCGAACGGCAACTGCCACCTCTACACGCTCGTGCTCGGCGCGCAGGCCCAGCACGCTTCGGGCTTCGCTCTCGCGCAGGTGCTCGACGCCAAGCGCGCCGCGGGCAGCGCCTCGCTCGCGCCGGGCGAGCCCGGCATCCCCACCGACGCCGCCACCGTCGTGTTCTACGGCGACGGCACGACGAGCCAGGGCGACGTGAACGAGTCGATGATCTTCGCGGCCAGCTTCCAGGCCCCGCTGCTGCACGTCGTACAGAACAATAGCTGGGCCATCTCGGTGCCCGTCGCCCGTCAGTCGCGCACCCCGCTCTATCGCCGCGCGCTCGGCTTCGGCCTGCGCGCTGTGCAGATCGACGGCAACGACCCGCTGGCCGCCTACGCCGTCGCGAGGCGTTTTCTGCGCGCCGCCCGCGCGGGCGAGGGCCCCGGCTACATCGAGGCGCTCACCTACCGCATGGGCGCCCACACGACCAGCGACGACCCGACACGCTACCGCGAGAGCGAGGAGCTCGAGAGCTGGCGCCGGCGCGACCCCCTCGCCCGCTTCGAGACCTATCTGCGGGAGCGGGGCGTCGGCGACGACTTCTTCGCCGAGACCGCGAAGCAGGCCGATGCTGCGGCGAAGCAGGCCCGCGAGGGCATCCTCGCGCTGCCCGAGCCCGAGCCCGATTCGATGTTCGAGCACGTCTACAGCGAGCCGCACCCCGTCATGCGCGCGCAGCGCGAATGGCTCGCCGACTATGAGGCCTCGTTCACGGAAGGCGGCGACGCATGACCCCCGCACCCCTGACCGAGCGCCAGCAGCTGCCCATCTCGAAGGCGATCAACGCCGGCTTGCGGGCCGCGATGGCTGCCGACGAGCGCGTGCTGCTCATGGGAGAGGACATCGGCCCGCTCGGCGGCGTGTTCCGCGTCACCGACGGTCTGCAGAGCGACTTCGGTTCGGCCCGCGTGATCGACACCCCTCTCGCGGAGGCCGGCATCGTCGGCAGCGCGATCGGCCTCGCCATGGCGGGCTACCGGCCCGTCGTCGAGATCCAGTTCGACGGCTTCGTCTTCCCGGCCTTCAATCAGATCGTCACGCAGCTCGCGAAGCTCACGAGCCGCACCGACGGTAAGCAGCCGCTTCCCGTCGTGATCCGCCTGCCGTACGGCGGGCACATCGGAGCGGTCGAGCACCATCAGGAGAGCCCCGAGGCCTACTTCGCGCACACCGCCGGACTCAGGGTCGTCGCTCCCTCGAACGCGCACGACGCCTACTGGATGATCCAGCAGGCGATCGGCTCGAACGACCCCGTGATCTTCATGGAGCCGAAGGCGAAGTACTGGCAGAAGGGCGAGGTCGACCCGCTGGCCCTCGCCGCTCCGCTGCACCGCACCGCCGTCGTGCGCGCCGGCAGCGACTGCACGGTGGTCGGCTTCGGCGCGATGGTCACGACGATGCTGCAGGCAGCCGATCTCGCGGCGGGGGAGGGCACGAAGCTCGAGGTCGTCGACCTGCGCAGCCTCTCTCCCATCGACTACGATCCGCTGCTGGCCTCGGTTCGGAAGACCGGCCGCCTCGTCGTCGCCCAGGAGGCGCCCGGCAACGCGAGCCTCGGCAGCGAGATCGCCGCGACCGTCGCCGAGCGTGCCTTCTACTCCCTGCAGGCGCCCCCGCTGCGGGTGAGCGGTTTCGACGTGCCGTTCCCCCCGGCCAAACTCGAGGGCGTATACCTGCCCGACGCCGACCGCGTGCTCGAGGCCGTCGACCGCGCCATGGGCTACTGAGTCATCGGCCACGAAGGAGTCAAAAGATGAGCGAGCAGACCTTCCCACTCCCCGACGTCGGCGAGGGGCTGACCGAGGCCGAGATCGTGAACTGGCTGGTGGCCCCCGGCGACGCCGTCGAGCTCAACCAGGTGGTGTGCGAGATCGAGACCGCCAAGTCCCTCGTCGAGCTGCCTTCCCCCTTCGAGGGCGTCGTGACCGAGTTGCTCGCCGATGTCGGCCAGACGGTACCGGTGGGGCAGCCGATCCTGCGCATCCGCAGCGGAGCCGCGGCGGGCGTCGACTCCGGTTCCGGTTCCGACGAGGATCCGGCCGCCTCCGACGGCGCTGACCCCGATGGCGACGCGCGACCCCACGGCGCGACCGGCGCCTCCGATTCGCTGCCGGCCGACGAGGGCGGTGCCGTGCTGGTCGGCTACGGCACCGTCGCCCCGGCGAAGAGCCGTCGTCGCGGCGGCCGATCCTCGTCGACCCCCGCCCCCACCGGCGGCACGGTCGTCGCGAAGCCGCCCATCCGCAAGCTCGCGAAGGACCTCGGAGTCGACCTCGGCGAACTCGTCGGCACCGGCCGCGGCGGCGAGATCCTGCGCGAGGACGTGCTGCGGGCGACCGCCCGCGACGGCCTCTTCCGCGAGGCCTCGAAGCCGCAGCAGCTCGAGGAGCGGGAGCAGCGCTTCCCCGTCAAGGGCGTCCGCAAGGTCATCGCCGAGAACATGGTCGCCTCGAAGTTCTCGGCCCCCCACGTGAGCGTCTTCGTCGACGTCGACGCGACGCGCACCATGGAGTTCGTGAAGCGGCTCAAGCAGTCGAGCGCCTTCGAGGGCGTCAAGGTCTCGCCCCTGCTGATCTTCGCGAAGGCGCTGCTGTGGGCGGTGCGCCGCAACCCCGAGGTCAACGCGATGTGGACCGACGAGGAGATCATCGTGCGCAACTACGTGAACCTCGGCATCGCCGCCGCGACGCCGCGCGGGCTCGTCGTGCCGAACATCAAGGACGCGCAGGATCTCAGCCTCATCGAGCTCGCCGAAGCCATCCAGCACCTCACCGAAACCGCCCGCCTCGGCCGAACTCAGCCCGCCGAGATGCAGAACGGCACCATCACGATCACGAACTTCGGCGTGTTCGGCATGGACTTCGGCACCCCGATCCTCAACCGCGACGAGGTCGCCATTCTCGCGATGGGCTCGATCAAGCAGAAGCCCTGGGTCGTCGAGGGGCAGGTGCTGCCGCGCTACGTGACCACGGTCGGCGGATCGTTCGACCACCGCGTCGTCGACGGAGACGTGGTGTCGCGCTTCGTGGCCGACGTCGCCTCGGTGCTCGAGGAGCCGGCGCTGCTGCTCGATTGAGTCGCTGCCGGCACGGTCGTCGACGGAGATGAGGGCTGCATGCCCCGGCGGCCTCGCTAGAGTGGCAGCATGACTGCTCCGACTGCTCCGGCACGAGGATCGCGCCCCGCCGCCGTGATCGGCGCGGGCCCCAACGGGCTCGCCGCCGCGGTGACGCTCGCCCGCGCGGGCGTGCCCGTCACGGTGTTCGAGGCCGCAGAGACCATCGGCGGCGGCACCCGCACCGCCGAGATCGTGCAGCCCGGCGTGCTGCACGACGTCTGCTCGGCGATCCACCCGATGGCCCTCGCGACCGGATTCTTCCGCGAGTTCGAGCTGACGCGGCGCATGGAGTTCACCGTTCCCGAGGCCTCGTATGCGAACCCGCTCGACGGTGCAGCCGGCGGAGCGGTCGGCGGAGGGCCGGGCCGGGCCGCGGTCGCCTACCTGGATCTCGCGCGCACCGCCTCAGAGCTCGGACGCGACGGAGCCGCCTACGCGCGTTTCTACCGGCCGCTGCTTCGGCGGCTCGAAGGGGTCGTCGACTTCGCCCTCGGCCCCTCGATGCTGCGTCTGCCCCGCGATCCGCTCGCCGCGTTCGTGACCGGCCTGCGCACGCTCGAGCAGGGCACCCCGCTCTGGAACGCCCGCTTCCGCGAGCAGGCGGCGCCCGCGCTCATCAGCGGGGTCGCCGCGCATAGCATCGGCCGCATGCCGAACCTCGCCACCTCCGGCGTCGGTGCCGTGCTCGGCAGCCTCGGCCATTCGGTGGGCTGGCCCGTGCCCATCGGCGGCAGCCGCTCGATCGCAGAAGCGCTCGCCGCCGACCTCGTGGCCCACGGCGGCGAGATCCGCACCGAGCACCCGATCGACGATGTGCGCGAACTCTCCGAGTTCGGGGTGAAGCTCTTCGACACCTCGGCGCGCGGCCTCGCCTCGATCGCGGGCCCCGTGCTGCCCGCCCGCTACCGTCGCGCCCTCGGCCGCTTCGCCTACGGCGACGGCGCGACGAAGGTGGACTTCGTGCTCGATGGGCCGATC
This sequence comes from Leucobacter soli, assembly GCA_040393965.1. GTDB lineage: Bacteria > Actinomycetota > Actinomycetes > Actinomycetales > Microbacteriaceae > Leucobacter > Leucobacter soli_C. The sequence goes on from JBEBTD010000009.1 coordinate 16,178, forward strand.
CCGTGGGCGGATCCCCGGGTCGCCGCCGCCCCCACCGTGCACCTCGGAGGCACCCGCGCCGAGGGCGCTGCCGCCGAACTCGAGGTGAGCCGCGGCGGGCACCCGGAGCAGCCCTATGTGCTGCTCGCGCAGCCGACGGCTTTCGACCCGCTGCGCAACCCGACGGGCTCCAACGCCGTATGGAGCTACACGCACGTGCCCTCGGGCTCCGATGCCGACATGCGAGATCGGGTGATCGCCCAGATCGAGCGCTTCGCCCCCGGCTTCAGGGATCGCATCGTCGCCGTGCACCAGATCACCGCCGCTGACTACTCCCGCTACAACCGCAACTACCACGGCGGGGACTTCAGCGCGGGCGCGATCAACCTGCGGCAGCTGCTGATGCGCCCGACGCTGGCCCTCGAACCGCATCGCACCCCGGCGCGGGGCGTCTACCTGGCCTCGTCATCGGCGCCCCCCGGGCCCGGCGTGCACGGGCTCGCCGGGTGGTACGCGGCGCGATCGGCGCTGCGGCACGAGTACGGGCTGCCCGCGCCGGCTCTCGGACTCGGGGCGTAGCGGAGCAGCGGCGCCTGCACTCAGTCGGAGTTCTGCGCTCAGTCGGAGGAATATCGGCCGGATCCTCCGACCGGGTGCAGAACTCCGACGAAGGGGTCGAGGCAGGCGGGGCGGGAAGGAAGCGAAGCTCCCGAGCGCCGCCCGGGCCCCGGAGGAGCCGCCGCTCTCAGCGGCTGCGGTCGAAGAGCGGCTTGAAGAGCCAGCCGGCGAGCAGGCCGCCGACGACGGGGAACACCAGGAACGCCCACAGCTGGGCGAACGCCTCGCCCCCGCCGTAGATGGCGCTCGCGATCGAGCGCGCGGGGTTCACTGAGGTGTTCGAGATGGGGATCGAGATGAGGTGGATGAGCGTGAGCGTGAGCCCGATCGCGAGGGGCGCGAAGCCGGCGGGGGCGCGATCGGAGGTGGCGCCGATGATGACGAAGAGGAAGACGGCGGTCAGCACGACCTCGGTGAGGCCCACCGAGAGCAGGTTGTAGCCGCCGGGGGAGGCCTCGCCGTAGCCGTTCGAGCCGAGCGTGCCCGTGTAGCCGCCGGGCTGCCCGTTCGCGATGGCGAAGACGAGCGTGGAGCCGAGGGCGCCGCCCACGATCTGCGCGACGATGTAGCCGGGGGCGTCGCGCCAGGCGAAACGGCCGGCGGCTGCGAGGCCGAGCGTGACGGCGGGGTTGAAGTGGCCGCCCGAGACGGGGCCGAAGGCGTAGGCGCCGACGACGACGGTGAGGCCGAACGCGAGCGCGACGCCGAGGAAGCCGACGTTGACCGGATTGCTCGGGTCGCCGATGAAGCCGGCCGCGAAGACGGCGGTGCCGACACCGCCGAGGACGAGCACGAACGTGCCGACGAACTCGGCGATGAGCCTCGACGCGGTGGCGGGTTCGGCGGCCGGTGCGGCGGCGTGCGCGGATTGGTTCGGTGACATGAGCAACTCCTTCGTCGGGGCCGCCGCTCCCGTAGCGAGCCGTTTCAGGTACAGACTAAGCCGACGCCTCCGGTTTTGAGAAGCGATTCGGGTGCATGAAATCGATGTCGACCCCGGTCGTTCCGTCGATCGCCAGCTCGGCGGCGATCGCACCGAAGGCCGGAGCCAGCTTGAAGCCGTGCCCCGAGAGCCCGACGGCGGAGACGACGCCGTCCATGCCGTCGACCGGCCCGAGCAGGGCGGTGCCGTCGGCGGTGTAGCCGTCGGCGCAGGTGGCGGTGCGCACGGGTCGCGGCTCGAGGCCGGGCAGGTACTTCTCGACGTACGAGATCACGGGCTCCAGATAGCTCGGGTGCAGTTCGAAGGGGTGATCGTAGCCCGCCACCTCGTCGAGGTAGACGCTCGCGGCCACCTTCGCCGTCCACCCGTCGGCGGAGGGGAATCCGTAGAAGCTCGCGTCGTTCTCGTAGCGCAGGAAGATCTGCTGGGTCTGCTCGGCATAGGCGCGAGGATCGCGGATCGGGAACCACGCGAGCACCTGGGGCAGCACGGCCAGGCGCGCGCCCAGCCCTTCGCAGAATTCGCCCGCCCCGGTGCCGGTCGCGACGATCACGCGCGGCGCGGTCACGGTCTCGTGCTGGGTGCGCACGCTCCACAGTTCGCCCCGCTGCTCCATCCCGAGCACCCGGCGGTGCTCGAGGAACTCGGCGCCTGCGATCCTCGCCCGCTCGGCCGCGGCGAGCACCGCCTGCTCGCTGCGGACGTATCCGCTGTTCGGGTCGAAGAAGGCGAGGCTGTCGCCGTCGACGGCGTGCAGCGGCAGGCGTGCGCGCGCCTCCTCGCCCTGCAGCAGTTCGAACTCGAGCCGCTGCTCCCGGCTCGAGCGCAGCAGCTCCTCGAACGAGGGCACCCCCTCCCGGCTGATCGTCACGCCGCCCGTGATGCGCAGCAGTTCGCGACCGCTCTCGGCCTCGAGCCGGTGCCAGAGCTCGCGCGAGCGCAGCAGCAGGGGCATGTACTGGCTGCCCTCGCGATAGATCATGCGGAACAGGCGGGATTCGCCGGCGTAGGCCGAGAACGGGCCGGGCACGCTCGATCGATCGATCGCCACCACCCGGTGGCCGCGGGAGGCCAGTTGCCACGCCGCCATGCTGCCGACCGAGCCGGCTCCGATCACGATCACGTCTGCGCCGATGGTCACGGGTTCTCCTTCTGCTGCTACTTCTCGGGGTGCGGTGAGACGAGAATCGGCCCAGGATCGTCTGCTCGAGCTTGCGGTCGAAGCGGACGGGCCTGGGCCGATCCCTGAGCGGGCCTACTCCACTTACTTCACATCGAAGCGGTCGAGGTTCGCGACCTTGACCCATGCCTCGACGAAGTCCTGCACGAACTGCTCGCCGGCATCGTCGCTCGCGTAGACCTCGGCCACCGCGCGCAGCTCGCTGTTCGAGCCGAAGACGAGGTCGGCACGGGTGCCCTCCCACTTCTTCTCGCCGGTGGTCTCGTCGATGCCCTCGAAGGTGCGCGACTCGGCGTCTGCGGCGCGCCAACGGGTGTTCAGGTCGAGCAGGTTCACGAAGAAGTCGTTCGTGAGCACGCCCGGGCGCTCGGTGAGCACGCCCCGCTTCGAGCCGTCCCAGTTGGTGTCGAGCACGCGCATGCCGCCGATCAGTACCGTCATCTCGGGCGCCGACAGGGTGAGCAGGTTCGCGCGGTCGATGAGCAGGTGCTCGGCCGGCTTGCCGAGCGCGCGGGCGCTCTCGTAGTTGCGGAAGCCGTCGGCGGCCGGGTTCAGGAACTCGAACTGCTCGATATCGGTCTGCTCGGGGGTGGCGTCGGTGCGGCCCGGGGTGAACGGGATCTGCACGGCGTGGCCGGCCGCGGCGGCCGCCTGCTTCACGCCGACGTTGCCGGCGAGCACGGTGAGGTCGGCGATCGAGACCTTCTTGCCGGCGGCGACGGCCGACTCGGAGGCGTCGAACTCGGCCTTGACGCCCTCGAGCACGCCCAGCACGCGGGCGAGCTGCTCGGGTCGGTTGACCTCCCAGCTGCGCAGCGGCTCCAGGCGGATGCGACCGCCGTTCGCGCCGCCGCGCTTGTCGCTGCCGCGGAAGGTCGCCGCCGCCGCCCAGCCGGTCGAGACGAGCTCGCTCACAGTGAGGCCGCTGTCGGCGATCCGCTGCTCGAGCGCGGCGATGTCGGCCGCATCGACCAGCTCGTAGTCGCGGGCGGGCACGGGATCCTGCCAGATCAGATCCTCAGCGGGCACCTCGGGGCCGAGGTAGCGCGACTTCGGGCCGAGGTCGCGGTGCGTGAGCTTGAACCATGCGCGCGAGTAGGCGTCCTGGAACGCCTGGTGGTCGTTCTTGAAGCGCAGCGAGATCTCGCGGTAGATGGGATCCTCGCGCAACGAGATGTCGGTCGTGAGCATGCGGGGCTCGCGGCGGCCGCTGAAGTCGGCCTCGGGCACCATGTCGCTGCCGGCGCCGTCGATGGGGCGCCAGTGCTTGTGACCGCCGGGGCCCTCGACGCACTCCCACTCGTAGGCGAAGAGGATGTGGAAGAACTCGTTGTCCCAGCGGGTGGGGTGGTAGGTCCAGGTGACCTCGAGGCCGGAGCCGATCGCGTCGACGCCCTTGCCGGTGCCGTAGTCGCTCTTCCAGCCGAGACCCATCTGCTCCATCGGGGCGGCCTCGGGCTCGGGGCCGACGTGGTCGCCCTCGGGGGCGGCACCGTGGGTCTTGCCGAAGGTGTGGCCGCCGGCGATCAGCGCCACGGTCTCCTCGTCGTTCATCGCCATGCGCTTGAAGGTCTCGCGGATCTGCAGCGCGGCGGCGAGGGGGTCGCCGCTCGCGCGGGGGCCCTCGGGGTTGACGTAGATGAGCCCCATCATGGTCGCGCCGAGGGGCTCGGAGAGGTGGTTCTGGCCCTTCTCGCCGAGACGGGCCTCGTCGCCGAGCCAGGTGCTCTCGCTGCCCCAGTACACGTCGTCGTCCGGCTCCCAGACGTCGGGGCGTCCGCCGCCGAAGCCGAAGGTGGGCATGCCCATCTGCTCGTGGGCGACGTTGCCGGCGAGGATCATGAGGTCGCCCCACGAGAGCGACTTGCCGTACTTCTTCTTCACGGGCCACAGCAGGCGGCGGGCCTTGTCGAGGCCGACGTTGTCGGGCCAGCTGTTGAGCGGCGCGAAGCGCTGCTGGCCGGTGCCGCCGCCGCCGCGACCGTCGAAGACGCGGTAGGTGCCGGCCGAGTGCCAGGCCATGCGGATCATGAGGGGGCCGTAGTTGCCGAAGTCGGCGGGCCACCAGGGCTGCGAGTCGGTGAGCACGTGCGCGATGTCGGCCTTGACCTCGGCGAGGTCGAGGGCCTCGAAGGCGGCCTTGTAGTCGAAGTCGGCGCCCTGGGGGTTCGCGACGTCGGGGTTCTTCGCGAGCACCTTCAGATTGAGGCGGTTCGGCCACCAGTCGCTGTTGGTGGTGGCGCCCTGCTCGGGCTTGGCGCGACCGGCGGTGGGCGCCGGGCCCTTGCCGGTGCCGTGGTCGACCGGGCACTTCATCTCTTCAGACAATGCCTGTTCCTTTCGTGGGGTTCGGTTTCGGAGGCTCTGGGACGAGGATCGCGGCCGTCACGCGGACAGCGAGGCCTCGCAGCCGGGGCAGACGCCCCGGAAGATCACTGCCGCCTCGATGATGCGCATGCCGTGGCCGTCGCTCGGCGTGAGGCAGGGGGCGGCGCCGACGGTGCAGGGCACGTCTTCGATGCGCTGGCAGACCACGCACTGCACGTGGTGGTGGTTGTCGTGCTGGTGCACCTCGTAGCGGGCTCCGCCGGAGTCGGGCAGGTCGACGCGGCGCAGCAGGCCGTGGGCCGTAAGGTCGTGCACGATGTTGTGCGTCGACTGGAGCGAGAGCGAGGGGCGTGCAGGTGCGAGACCCGCGTAGACGTCGGAGGCCGAGCTGTGCGGGTGCTGCTGCAGGTAGCCGAGCACGGCGACGCGACCGCCGGTCACGCGCAATCCGTCTGCGCGCAGGCGATCGCTCCACTCTGCTTCGGTGAGGTGCTGCACGCAGACGACTATAGCTTGTTTTGAACTAATCAAAATAAGCACATCTGCTGTACGGCTGAGTGCGGGCTGCTCGCGCCTCTTGCCCACCCGCTTCCTCAGCCCTTCCCGCCCCCGCCCGCTTGCCAAGCCCTTCCCGATCCTCGCGCCTTCCCCTGCCCCGCCCCTGCTCTGCCCCGCTTTCCCCTCGTTCCCGAAGTCGGGGTCGCTTCGGACGGCTTCGACAGCCGGGAAGCAGCCCGAAGCGACCCCGACTTCGCAGTGAGCTTCGAACAGAACCGCACCGCGCTCGCCGCAGGGCCGGGTGAGGGGTTAGCGGGCCTCGGCGAGGCCGAGCGCCGAGCCCGGCCCCGACGCGGCCGCCTCGGCGCGGGCCGCGCTGTGGTGCGGCGGCTCGAGGAAGAGCTCGTGCTCGGTGTGCTGCAGCAGATTCTCGACGAGCAGGGCGACGTGCTCGCCGCAGAGGCTGTACATCATCGCGGTGCCCTCGCGGCGGGCGACGACGAGGCGGCCGTTCTTCAGCTTGGCGAGGTGCTGCGAGACAGCGGGCACGGGTCGCTCGAGATGCGCCGCGATCTCGCCGACCGAGAGCTCCGCGTCGGGGAGCAGCAGCGAGAGGATGCCGAGACGGGTGCGATCGGCGAGCAGCTGGGCGATGTCGGCGGCGTGCAGCAGCTCGACGCCGGTGGGCAACCGGCGCTGCGGGGTGTCGAGCGGTCGTCCCATGTCGTTCCCTCCTTCGCCTCGTCTACTGCTCCTGCGGGTTCTGCCTACTATTCTGCCGCACGAACCCGCTCGCCACGAGGGCGATCTGCGCCGATCCCGGCGCCGATCGGGTTCTTCCCGGCCTCGGGCCTCTCCTCGGCGGCGTCGACGGGCGTCGGGCCGTGATCCTCGTCGGTGCTCGAGGCGGGAGGCGGCACGGCGGGGGCGTCGCCCTGCCGCTTCCAGAACCAGGCCGAGAAGGCGAGTGCGATGAGCGAGGCGGCGGCCAGCGCCAGCACCATGGGGCCGTAGCCGATCGCGGTCGCGCCCCAGCCGGCGAGGGGATAGGTGATGAGCCACCAGCCGTGGGCGATCGAGAAGCGGGCGGCGAAGACGTGGGGCAGGTCTCGGTCGGAGGTGTTGTCCCGCACGACCCGGCCCATCGGCGACACGACCGCGGAGTTGCCGCCGCCGGCGACGAACCAGATGACGAAGAGCCAGGTCAGCGTCTGCTCGGGCGGGGTGAAGGTCATAACGGGCCAGACCATCGTCATCGAGAGGGCGATCGTGAGCAGGCCGGCCAGCATGTAGCGGCGGGGGCCGAACTTCGCGATGATCGTCGGCATGAGGATCGCCGAGATGATGGAGCCCACGCCGAACGCGCCGAGCAGGGCGGTGCTCGCGGTCGCGTCGCCGCCGAGACCGTTCATCACGAGGGGGATGGTGAGGGCCATCGGCACGGCGCCGATGAAGGCGAGGGCGAGATCGAGGATCAGGGTGGCGCGCAGCGCGGGAGTGCTGAACATGCGGCGCGCGCCCAGGGTGAGCTCATTGCGCACCGGTGCGCCGTCGTCGACCGTCTTGGGGATGACGGCCGAGAGGATCAGCGCGGCAGAGGCGAGGAAGCCGATCGAGGTGCCGAAGAACAGGCTGGACGAGGATGCGAGGACGAGGATGAGGCCTGCCAGGGCGGGGGAGAGCAGGGCCTCGAGGTCGTAGGCGAGGCGGCTGAGTGCGAGGGCTCCGGTGTACTCCTTCCGGTCGGGGACCACCCGGGGGATGGTGGCCTGGAATGTGGGGGTGAAGAGCGCCGCCGAGGATTGCAGCAGCACGACGAGGCCGATCGCCATGGCCGCGCTGTCGATGAACGGCAGCGCCAGGGCGATGAGGGCGCGGGTGATGTCGGTGGCGATGAGCAGGCGCTTGACGCCGACCCGACGCGCGATGGCCGGGGCGAGGGGGCCGATCAGGAGGAACGTCAGCATCTTGAGGCTCAGCAGCGTGCCGATGAGGCCCGCCGCGCTGTCCCCCGCGATGCCCACCGCGAGCAGCCCGATCGCGATGGTGGAGAGGCCGGTGCCGAGCAGAGCGACGATGTGCGCGGTGAACAGGCGGCGGAACGAGCGGTGGCGGAGTGCTGCGTACATGACCCCAACTTATTGCGTACTTGCGCAAGTAGTCAAGTAGATCCCTCAGAATTAGTTTCAAACTGATTCTAAATCACCCGATCGTCACCGAATGTTTCTGCGAGGTAACGGTTTTGTCGGATTGTTGACAATCTGACTGGGTAAGGTTAGCCTCGCTTCATAGCCTGCAACGAGGCGGGCAGGTTAGGGCAATTCACGGGGTGACGATGCACAGTCTTGAAGTGACGGATCTGAAGATTACGATCCGCGGACGCACCATTGTTAAGGGTACTTCCTTCACGGTCGGGCAGGGTGAGCGGTACTGCCTGCTCGGCGAGTCGGGCTCCGGCAAGTCGCTGACGGCGGCCGCGATCCTCGGCAACCTGCCCCCGAACGCCGTCACCGAGGGCAGCATCAAGATCAATGGCATCGAGGTGCTCGGCGTTCCCGCGCCCAAGCGCGCCGACGACGCCCGCGTCGCCATGGTCTTCCAGGACTCGGCCGTGGCCCTCAACCCGCTCGTGCGCATCCGCGAGCAGATCGTCGAGCCGCTGCGCCGCCATCGCGGTCTTTCGCGGCCCGATGCGCTCAAGGCGGCCGTCGAGCTCGCCGAGTCGGTCGGCCTCCCCGACCCCGGCAACATCATCGACCGCTTCCCCGCCGAGCTCTCGGGCGGTCAGCGCCAGCGCGTCTGCATCGCCCTCGCGCTCGCCTGCAACACGCGCCTCATGGTCGCCGACGAGCCGACCACGGCCCTCGACGTCGTCACCCAGAAGAAGGTGCTCGACGTGCTCAAGAAGTACACCGCCGGCCAGAACACGCCGGCGCTGCTCTTCATCACGCACGACTTCGCGGTCGCTTCGGAGCTTTGCAGCGACGCGATCGTCATGAAGGACGGCAACGTCGTCGAGCAGGGGCAGGTGCACGGCATCTTCGCCGCGCCGAAGGATCCGTACACGACCGAGCTCATCCGCGCCGCCCGCGCCGCGACCGTCGACCCCTACGTGCGCAAGTTCAAGGCCGAGCTCGCCGAGCTGCGGGAGGCGGACGCCGCCTCGCAGCCCCCGCGCAAGGTCTTCTACGACATCGACCACGTGAGCCGCGAGTACCCGATGCCGCGCAAGGGCCTCTTCACCCCGCGCGACAGCAAGGTCGCGCTCTACCCCTCGAGCCTCACCATCCACGAGGGCGAGCGCGTCGGCATCGTCGGCGTGTCCGGCTCGGGCAAGACCACCCTGCTGCGCATCATGCTGGCGCTCGAGACCACCGACTCCGGCTCCATCACCTGCGACGGCCGTCCGGTCGAGCCCGGCGAGGTGCGCCAGCTCAAGTGGTACCGCCGCAAGGTGCAGTACGTGCCGCAGGATCCCGCTTCGACCCTCGACCCGCTCATGACGGTCGAGAAGCTCGTTCGCGAGCCGCTCGTGCGCCTCGGCGTCGAGGGCAACCATCGCGAGATGATCCGCGAGGCGCTGCACTCGGTGAACCTCGACGACAAGTTCCTGAACCGCCGGGCCAACGAGCTCTCGGGCGGCCAGGCGCAGCGCCTCGCCATCGCCCGCGCGATCGCCACCCGCCCGGCATTCCTGCTCGCCGACGAGCCCGTGTCGGGCCTCGACCTGCCCATGCGCGAGGCCGTCGTCGGCCTGCTCCGCAAGGTCTCGGAGGAGCACGGCACCGGCATCGTCGTCGTCTCGCACGACCTCTCGATGGTGGCGAGCCTCTGCGAGCGCACCGTGGTGATGCACGCGGGCGAGATCGTCGAGGATCGCGATACGAAGCAGCTGCTCACCGATCCCCGGCACGAGCGCACCAAGGAGCTGCTCGGCGCCATCCCCACCCTGCACGTGATGCCCGAAGGCGTCGACACGCCCGTGTGAACACCCTCCGGGCGCGGCCCGCACGACAGTGAAGTCGAAGCGCCGCGCACGGTCACGAAACTTTAGGAAGGAAAGCGAATGTCTCTCTCAACGCAGGCCGTTCCGACGATGCGTCGCGAACAGAAACGCAGGGCTTCGCTGTCGGCGACCTCCCGCGCGGCGATCGTCTCGACGTTCTCGCGCGTCGTCACGATCCTCGGCGTGGTCTTCTTGCTCGGCATCCTGCCGCTGCTCTCGGGCCGCGACATCGCCGCCTCGGTCTTCCGCGCGCGCTACTCCGAGGGCGAGATGACGCCCGAGGTGCTCGACGGCATCCGCGCCGAGCTCGGCCTCGACGGCGGCGTCTTCGGCGCCTTCTTCGTCTGGCTCGGCAACGCCGTGCAGGGCGACTTCGGCACCTCGTGGATCTCGCGCAAGCCCGTGCTGCCGGAGATGCTCTCGGCTCTCGGCAACTCGCTCACGCTCATGCTCGCCTCGCTGCTCGTCGGCATCGTGCTGGGCGCGATCCTCACCATCCCCACCTTCCGCCGCGGCCTCAACGGCCGCTCCGATCGCACCGGCGGCGGCGTCGCGGCCCTCTTCACCGCGCTGCCCGAGTTCCTGCTCGCCTCCGTGCTGCTCGTGGTCTTCGCCGTCTGGCTCGGCTGGTTCCCGCCGTTCGGCTGGAAGGGCCTCAACTACATGGTGCTGCCGGCCCTCTCGATGGGCCTGCCCACCGGCGGCTTCCTCGGGCGCCTCCTCAGCGACGCGCTCGCGAGCACCTTCAGCGAGCGCTGGGTCGCCACCTGGCAGGTCGCGGGATACTCGAAGACGAGGATCGTGCTCGCCGCGATCCGCCGCACCCTTCCCGGCGTGACCGCCCCGATGTCGCTCATCCTCGTCGGCATCACCGCCGGCGCGGTCGTCATCGAGCAGGTCTACGCGATCCCCGGCATCGGCCGCGCGGCCCTCGCCGCCGCACAGGCGCAGGATCTGCCGACCCTGCAGGCCGCTGTGATCCTGCTCATGCTGCTCGCGGTGCTGCTCGGCATCGGCGCGACCCTGCTGCGCCGCCTGCTGCTCGGCCCCGCCATCCGCTCGAACTCCCTGCCCGCCGCGGTGCCGAAGACCCCGAGCTCGAAGTGGGCGCTCGTGCTGCCCGCGACCATGCTCGTGATCCTGCTCGTGGTGATCTTCGCCGGCCTGCCGCGCGACCCGTTCGCCCTCGACTACACGAGGCTGCAGCCCCCGAGCTGGGAGCTGCCCCTCGGGGCCGACTCCAGCGGTCGCGACGTGCTCGCCCGCATCTCGCACGGCGCGATGGCGACCATCGGCCTCGGCGCGGTCGTCGCCGGCATCTCGCTCGTGCTCGGTCTCGTGATCGGCATGTTCCCGAACCTCGGCTCGGGCCCCATCGAGGTCACCAACGCGGCGCCCACCATCCTCGCCGGCCTGATCGTCGCCGGTGTCATGGGCCCCTCTTCCATGGGCGCCGCGATCGCGGTGACCATCGTCAGCTGGGCGCCTCTCGCAGCCCACACCTCGGCGCTCGTCGCGGAGGTGAAGGCGCAACCGCACGTGAAGATCGCGCCGGTGCTCGGCGTCGGCAAGGCGCGCATGATGCTGCGCTACGTGCTCCCGAGCGTCGTCGGCCCCGTGTTCCGCCACGCCTGCCTGCGCCTGCCGGGCATCGCCCTCGGCCTCGCCGCCCTCGGCTTCCTGGGCCTCGGCCCGCAGCCGCCGGCCTCCGACTGGGGCCTCGTGCTCGCGGAGGGCCTGCCCTACGTCGAGCGCGCGCCCCTCGTTGTGCTCGTGCCCGCCGGCGCCCTGATCGCCCTGTCGATCTTCGCGGTGTCGCTGTCGAGCCTCAGCGTGGATCTGCGCTTCAAGCGCCCCCGCAAGAGCGCGCAGACCCCCGACCATCAGGGCGGCGCCCCGGTGTCGACCGCGGTGAAGACCGAGGTCATCACCGCCCCCGGCCTGCAGTAGCACGTCCGATCTCCTCACCCCTCTCCATTTCTGAAAGGTTCTCGTGTCCATCGAACTGCCTCGCCCGAAGTACATCTCC
>JBEBTD010000010.1:0-26899 GCA_040393965.1 Leucobacter soli
CGGTGCCGACCCAGGCGCAGGCGAGCTGATCCTCGCCCTTCAGGAAGCGCTGCGCACGCACGCCGCCCGTTCCCCGCCCCTTGGCGGGGAACTCCGCCCAGTCGCTGACCTTGGCGGTGGCGACGTCGGTGCCGGGCAGGGTGAGCGAGCTGTCGGCGACGGTCACGACACGCGCGGCGGCTCCGGCGGCCACTGCGGTCGCGAAGATCACCCGGGCATCGGCACCGAGCTTCATGCCGGCCATGCCGCTTGCGGGCCTGCCCTGCGGCCGGACCGAGGAGGTGGGGAAGCGCAGCAGCTGCGCATCGCTCGCGACGACTGCGAACTCGGCGCCGTCGGGCGCTGGGAATGCGGCTACCACACGGTCGTCGCCCTTGAGACCGATCACTTCGAACTCCGGACGCGAGGGCAGCTCGGTGAGCACGACGCGCTTGACCACACCGGAGGCGGTGAAGAGGCCGACGGGCTCGTGCGACTCGAGCGGCACGATGCCGACGACCCGCAGCTTCTTGTCGGTGAGGCCGAGATAGGCCGCGAGGGAGACGCCTGCGGAGAACGCGACCGAGGCGGCGGGGACGAGCGGCAGGTCGACCGGGGTGAAGCGGTGCAGCGAGCCGTCGGAGAGGATCGCGCCGAGCTCGCCGCGCACGGTGCCGTCGGCGGAGGCGAGCACCGCGCCGTGCTTGGTGGCCCGTGAGGCGCCGCGCGGCGAGGCCGCGCCCTCCTCGGCGGGATCGCGGTCGAGGCGCAGTGCGCGCCCGGTGACGGAGAGCAGCACCGTGCAGGGGGTGTCGGCGACCTCGAGCGAGGCGGAGGCGCCGGCCGCTGCCCGAACGGGACGCGCCACGGCGCCGGTCAGCACCGTGCGTCGGGGAGTGCCGTAGGCTTCCGCCACCTCGTCGAGCTCCTCGGAGACGACCTCGCGCAGCCGCGCATCGTCGCCGAGGATGAGCAGCAGCGCCTCGATCTCGGCCTGGAGCTGATCCCGCTCGCCCTCGAGTTCGACGCGCGAGAACTTGGTGAGCCGTCGCAGCCGCAGCTCGAGGATGTATTCGGCCTGCGCCTCGCTGAGGTCGAAGACCTGCATGAGGCGGGCGCGCGCGGACTCGGCATCGTCGCTCGTGCGGATGAGCTGGATGACCTCGTCGATGTCGAGGATCGCGATGAGCAGGCCCTCGACGAGGTGCAGCCGCTCGCGGCGCTTGCGCAGCCGGAACTCGCTGCGGCGGCGCACGACGGAGAGCCGGTGGTCGACGAAGACGCGCAGCAGCTCCCGCAGTCCGAGCGTCTGCGGCTGACCGTCGACGAGGGCCACCGAGTTGATGCTGAAGGAGTCCTCGAGCGGGGTGTAACGGTAGAGCTGTTCGAGCACGGCTTCGGGGCTGAACCCGGTCTTGAGCGAGATGACGAGCCGCAGCCCGTTCTTGCGATCGGTGAGGTCGGCCACATCGCTGATGCCCGAGAGCTTCTTGCTCTCGACGCCCTGCTTGATCTTCTCGATGACGCGTTCGGGGCCGACGAGGTAGGGCAGTTCCGTCACGACGAGGCCGGTGCGGCGGGGCCCCAACTGCTCGACGGAGACCTTCGCTCGCGTGCGGAACGCCCCGCGGCCCGTGCGGTACGCATCCTTGATGCCGTCGAGACCGACGATGATGCCCCCGCCAGGCAGGTCGGGGCCCGGCACGAACTCCATGAGCTCGTCGACGGTGGCCTCGGGGTGCATGAGCAGGTGCTTCGCGCCGTCGACGACCTCGATGAGGTTGTGGGGCGCGAGGTTCGTCGCCATGCCGACGGCGATGCCGGAGGCGCCGTTGACGAGCAGATTGGGGATTGCCGAGGGCAGCACTTCGGGCTGCATGAGCTGGTTGTCGTAGTTCGGCACGAAGTCGACGACGTCCTCGTCGAGCGAGGCGGTCATCGAGAGGGCGGCGCCCGCTAGCCGGGCCTCGGTGTATCGGGACGCGGCGGGGCCGTCGTCGAGGGATCCGAAGTTGCCGTGCCCGTCGACGAGGGGCAGCCGCATGGCGAAGGGCTGCGCGAGGCGCACGAGCGCGTCGTAGATGGAGGCGTCGCCGTGCGGGTGCAGCTTGCCCATGACCTCGCCGACGACGCGGGCGCTCTTGACGTGCCCCTTCTCGGGGCGCAGGCCCATGTCGGTCATCATGTAAAGGATGCGCCGCTGCACCGGCTTCAGTCCGTCGCGCGCGTCGGGCAGCGCGCGCGAGTAGATCACCGAGTAGGCGTACTCGAGGAACGATGACTCCATCTCCGACTGGATGTCGATGTCTTCGATGCGCTCTACTGCATTCTGCTCTGCCACGGTCTGCTGCGATGCCCTTCGGATGGCGCGCCCGATCGGCACGCACGGATACGATGGTGCTCATGCTACCGACGCCCACCGACAACGGTGCGAGGCTGGCCGCGATTCTGCCGACAGCCCTCGCTTCGATGGCGCTAGGCGCGGGTGAAGACCCCGCCGAGATCCTCGAGCTCGCGACCGGACGAGGAGCGGCGCCCGCCCCGAAGGGTCTGCCCTCGGTGCGCTCGACGATCCTCGTCGTGGTGGACGGTCTCGGCCACGCCAACCTGAAGGCGTCCGCCGGGCACGCCCGCGTGCTCTCGTCGCTGCCGAGTCGTCGCATCGAGACGGTGATCCCGTCGACGACGGGCGCGGCGCTCACCTCGCTCACGACGGGACGGCTGCCGGGTGAGCACGGACTGATCGGCTACAAGATCCGCCACCCGCGACTGGGGCTGCTGACGACACTCAAGGACTGGCGCGGTGTGCTGCCCGAGGATCGCTGGCAGCGCTCCGCACCGCTCTTCCCGCTCGCTACGAGGATCGGGGCCCGTCCGGTGGCGATCGGGCGCCCGGCGCACGCGGTCGGCGGGCTGACCGAGGCGATCCTCGCGGGTGCGGAGTACCTCGGCGGGCAGACCATCGCGGATCGCTTCGCGATCGCGTCGGGAGTCGTGCGCGGGCCGGATCCGGTGCTCGCATACCTCTACGTCGACGAGCTCGACAAGGCGGCGCACAGCGATGGATGGCGGAGCGATCTGTGGGTGAGGCGGCTCGAGCAGCTCGACGCAGCGCTCGACGACCTGCTTCGCACTCTTCCCGGCGATGTGGGAGTGATCGTCACCGCGGATCATGGCATCGTCGACATCGCCCCCGAGCGCCGGCTGCTGCTCGACGACGGCTCGGTGCCGCTCGACGGCGTGTCCTGCATCGGGGGAGAGGCTCGGATGCGCTCCCTGTATCTGGAGGATCCGACGGAGGCGCCCGAGACCGCGACGAGGATCGCCGAGGCACTTGGCAAGCTGGCCTGGGTGGGCACGCGCGACGAGGCGATCGCCGCGGGCTGGTTCGGGTCGATCGGCGTCGAGGTCGCCGCCCGGCTGGGCGAGGTGCTCGTGGTGGCGCGCGGACAGTACGCGTTCATGCTCGGCGAGGGAGGGCCTGCCGCGCTCGCGATGGTGGGCCAGCACGGGGGCATCAGCGACGAGGAGCGCGGCGTGCCGCTCACGCTCGGCGGCGCATACGCAGGCACCGGCTTCGCCGGAGCGGTCGTCGAGGTGGCGGCGCGCGTCTAGGGCGCTAGCTGGGATCTTCCTCGCTGCGGGTGCCGAAGAGGATGTCGTCCCAGCTCGGGATCGACGTGCGGCCCTTGCCGCGACGGCCCTGCTCGGGAGCACGGGGCTCGGGCTTCGGCGCCTCCGGCTTCTGCTCCTCGGCGGGGCGCTCGTCCCCGTGCTCCACGCGCTCGGACTCGGAGGCCTCGACCGGCTGATCGACGCCTCGAAGCCGCACGGGCTGCGGGGGAGCCGCCTCATCGTCGCGGTCGGCGCGCTCGTCGCCGGGGTGCGGCTCCTCGCGAGCGCCTCGGCGCCGGCGGAGCGCATCGAGTAGGTCGGCGGTCTGGCCGAGATCGGGTCGCTCGTCCTCGGGCGTACTGATGGCCCGTTGATCGATCTCGCGACGCCGTGCGAACTCGTCGTCGTGGTTCACCACGGGGATCGAGCCGGTCGAGGGGTGCCCCGCCCGCAGGGCGGCCTCCGTGGCGGCGCTCAGCGAGCCGGCGGGTACGGTGTCGTCGTCGACCTCGGGATCGGACTCCGGCTGCTCGTCTTCGACCGAGAGGAGTTGTTCGTGGTCGAAAGCGCCGGAGTCGAAGCGATCGCGGCTGTCGGCTGCGTCGACCGCTCGGAGCTTCGGGATCAGCCGCTCGCCTACGTCGCCCTGCTTCGAGAGCGTCACGGCGTCGGGGGTGACCGGCGAGAGCACTCCCTTGCGATGCTCGAATGACCAGACCGCATGGTGGGAGACGTCGTGGGAGTCGAAGTCGAGGCCGATCATCCAGCCGGCCTCCTCGTCGCGCCACGACGTCCACTCGACGCCCGTCGCGCTGAGGCCGATGAGCCGCTCGGCGATGACGGCGCCGAATTGTTCCTCGCCGTCCTCCGCGGGGCTCGTGCGCACAGCCACGCCCTGCGCGCTTTGGAGAATGAATCGCCGCTCGGCGAGCACGGGCTCCTCGTAGCGCTCGATGTCGCTCTCGTCGGCGCCGGTCAGTCTCGAGATCTCGTCATGGGACTTGCCCGCGCGCACGAGCGACTGGATCTCGCGCGGGTTGACACGGGCCCGCCCACCGGCCTGCCTCGCGAGGTGGCGCAGCTCCGCGAGCACGCTGCTGTCGACGATCAGTCTGTACTCTTCGCCGGCGTCGTTCGCGACGATCAGCGACTGATCCTCGCGCCGCACCACACGCAGTTCATCCATTAGTCGTTCCTCTCGACGATCGACACCAGCGTGCCACGATCGGCGCCTCCAGCGCCACATTGAGGCGGGCGGTTGCGAAAATAGCGCCGCCCGCGGTGCCGGGGACGGCTCGCTCAGCAAACTCACGGTTAACGGGTTTGCGCCGGGGGTGCTTCGTGGGGCAAACTATGGCCGCGGTTTGTGAGTATTCGAACGAAGAGCGTAGGAGAGCATGGCTACCGATTACGACGCCCCCCGTAAGTCCGAGGACGAGTCCGAGTCGATCGAGGCTCTGAAGGAGCGGGTGCCCGCCAAGGGCGCGTCTTCCATCGACTCCGAAGACGCCGACAACCCTGGCTTCGAACTCGCGGGCGCCGATCTCTCCGATGTCGAACTCGACGTCGTCGTGCTCCCGCAGCAGGACGACGAGTTCACGTGCGTCAGCTGCTTCCTGGTGCGCCACCGTTCGCAGCTCGACCACGAGTCGAAGCTCGGCCCGGTGTGCGCGGAATGTTCAGGCTAAAAAGCAAGGCTTTTTAGCACATTCCGCGCTCGCGCCACCGCGCGAGGAATGCTCGGGTTAGAACGCATCGCGTTCTAACGCATTCCGCGCCGACGCCACCGCGTCGGGAGTGTTCGGGTTAGAACGCATCGCGTTTTAACACACGAGGCGCTGACGCCACCGAAGCGCTCGCGTCGGCATTCCCCTTGCCGCTATGCCTTCGCTTCGGCCTTCGCCGCTTCGATCGCCGCGGCGAGGGTCTGCGGTCGCCGGCTGGTGAGCAGCCAGTATGGCGTGGGATCCTCGGCGTCGACGATCTCGATGCGCAGGCCGCGGTGGATGTAGCCGCGAACGACGAGATAGGCGCGAGCGTCCGCCTCGGGGCCGAGCACCCGTCGCAGCGCCGCGTCGCCGAGCAGCTCGACCTCTCCGAGCGCGGAGACGGGAATCCTCGCGCTGCCCGCGCGGAGCTCGCCTCCGGAGAGCTCGATCACGGGCGACATCAGCGTCAGCGTGCCGGTGATGATGAGATACACGGCGACGGCCGTCGGAACGGCGACCGAGGCGTTGATCGGTATGACGACCATTGTGACCGCCGGCAGCAGCAGGAGCAGGGCGATGAGCAGCCAGGGGGAGGGCCAGAGGCGTTCGCGGTGGCCCGCCGGGGATTCGTTGCGCATGCTCCTATTATTCCGAGCCGCACGGGGCGATGCTGAGCGTTCGGCCTGTGCCCCGCGTGCTTGTGCCGGCATCCGCTAGCCTGGCGGGGTGAGTGATGTGATCGATCTGCCCATCGTGGGCGCAGCCGACCAGCTTCCCGTCTACGCGCAGGCGGGCGACGCGGGCGCCGACCTGCGGAGCGCAGAGGCGCTCGTGCTACGGCCCGGCGAGCGCGCGCTCGTCTCGACCGGCATCCGCTTCGCCCTGCCCGACGGCTACGCCGCGTTCGTCGTGCCGCGCAGCGGGCTCGCCGTGAAGCACGGCATCTCGATCGTGAACTCGCCCGGCACCATCGATGCGGGATACCGCGGTGAGATCAAGGTGCCGCTCATCAACCTCGACCCGCGCGACCCGTTCGAGATCGCGGTGGGCGACCGGATCGCCCAGCTGATCGTGACGCCGGTCTCCCGGGCGCGTTTCGTGCTCGTCGACGAACTGCCGACGAGCGAGCGCGGAGAGGGCGGATTCGGTTCCACCGGGGTCAGGGATCGCGCCTAAGATTTACCGAGAGACGACGCAGGGCTCTGGCGCACCGGGCGCCGGGCGGCGAACGAAAGAAGCGAAGCAATATGACTGACGAGGCGAAGAGCGCATCAGACGAGCTCGAGCTCGCGCAGACCGAGCAGGGGCCCGAGATCGACGAGTCGAAGTCGGCCCCTGAAGATCGGGCGACCGCCGGCCCCTTCGATCTCTCCGAGGTGCCCACCATCCGGCCGTATGTCGACTTCGGCGGCATCAAGGTAGCGCCGCGCGAGGGGCTGCAGTTGCGGCTCGAGGTCGACGAGCGGGCGAAGCGGGTCGTCGCGATCACGCTCGATTACGCGGGCTCGGTGCTGCAGGTGCAGGCGTTCTCCGCCCCGAAGTCGACGGGTCTGTGGCACCGCGTGCGGGGCGACATCGCGCAGCAGCTCACCGCCCAGGGCGCCCGGCTCGATGAGTCGGACGGCCCGCTCGGGCCCGAGCTCGTCGCGACGACGGCGGTGCCTGCCGAGCAGGGCGGCGGGGAGCGCAGGGTGCGCTTCGTCGCGGTCGACGGGCCGCGATGGATGCTGCGGGGAGTGATCATGGGCAAGGGCGCCGAGGACGAGCAGGAGCGTGACCGCGTGCTCGGACTCTTCCGAGACATGGTCGTGGTGCGCGGCGACCAGCCGATGCCGCCCAGCGAGCTGCTGCCGCTGCAGGTGCCCGCCGGAGTGGCTCAGAACCCGAGTCAGGGCCAGGCTCAGCAGGGGACGACCGGCGCGTGACCGAGCCGTCTCGGCCGATACCCGATCCCGATCCCGACGCCGAGCCCGGAGGCGACGGGAGCGGCGTCGCGGGGGAGCAGGAGCCGCAGCGCTTCGGCGGTCTCGGACGCGTGGTGGAGGCCGGGCTCTCCGGCGATGCGGTGAGCGCGCGCGGCGTGCTCGAAGCGATCGGCGGCTGGCGGGGGATCGTCGAGTCGCTGCTGCCCGCGACGGTGTACCTCGGCGTATTCGTCATCACCCGCGATGCGCGGCTCTCCGCGATCGCTCCGCTGCTGCTGGCCGGAGCCGCCGTGCTGTGGCGCCTGCTGCGCAAGGAGCCGCTCACCGCGGCGCTCTCGGGCGTCTTGGGCGTCGCGGTGTGCGTCGCGGCGGTGATGCTCTCGGGCGAGGGCAGCAGCTATTTCGTGCCGGGCTTCTTCATCAACGCCGCGTGGATTCTCGCGCACACGGTCTCCCTGCTGATCGGCTGGCCGCTCATCGGGCTGTTGCTCGGCTTCCTCCGAGGGTCGCTCACGGCCTGGCGTCGGGTACCCGAACTGCGGCACGCGGCCCAGCTGACCACGGTGCTCTGGATCGCGGTCTTCGCTGCGCGGCTCGCGGTGCAGCTTCCTCTCTTCTTCTCGGGGAGCACGGAGGCGCTCGGCATCGCCCGGCTCGTGATGGGCGTGCCGCTCTTCGCCCTGGCGGTGCTCTTCACGTGGCTCGTGCTCTCGAAGGTCGGCTCGCTCGTCGACGCCCGGGAGCGGGATCGCGCCGAGGGCGGCGCTTCGCCGGACGGAGAGAGCGGCTCGGCTCCTTCATCGGATGAATGACACGCCGGGCGGAGGCGCGCCGGGGGGCTCGACCGCGCGAGCCGAATCTCCTTCCGGGTGTAGAATTGTCTCGATATCGAGATAAATTTCGGATGGAGCGGTCATGGCATCACTCAATAGTTTCGGCGCGCAGGGCACTCTCGAGGTGGACGGCAAGGCGTTCCGGGTGTTCGACATCAACAAGGTCGAGGGAGCGAAGCGGCTGCCCTACAGCCTGAAGGTTCTGCTTGAGAACCTGCTGCGCACCGAGGACGGTGCGAACGTGACCAAGCAGCACATCGAGGCCCTCGGCGGTTGGGATCCGAATGCGGAGCCCGACACCGAGATCCAGTTCACGCCCGCGCGCGTGATCATGCAGGACTTCACTGGCGTGCCCTGCGTCGTCGACCTCGCCACTATGCGCGAGGCCGTCGTCGAACTCGGCGGCAGCCCCGACAAGATCAACCCGCTCGCGCCGGCCGAGATGGTCATCGACCACTCCGTCATCAGCGACGTCTACGGCACGGCCGACGCCTTCGAGAAGAACGTCGAGATCGAGTACCAGCGCAACGGCGAGCGCTACCAGTTCCTCCGCTGGGGCCAGGGCGCCTTCGACGAGTTCAAGGTCGTCCCCCCGGGCACCGGCATCGTCCACCAGGTGAACATCGAGTACCTGGCTCGGGTCACCTTCACCCGCGAGGTCGACGGCGTCCTCACCGCCTACCCCGACACCTGCGTCGGCACCGACTCGCACACGACCATGCAGAACGGTCTCGGCGTGCTCGGCTGGGGCGTCGGCGGCATCGAGGCCGAGGCCGCGATGCTCGGCCAGCCCATCTCGATGCTCATCCCGCGCGTCGTCGGCTTCAAGCTCTCGGGCCAGATCCCCGCGGGCGTGACCGCGACCGACGTCGTGCTGACCATCACCCAGATGCTGCGCCAGCACGGCGTGGTCGGCAAGTTCGTCGAGTTCTACGGCGAGGGCGTCGGCTCGGTGCCGCTCGCCAACCGCGCGACCATCGGCAACATGAGCCCCGAGTTCGGCTCGACCGCCGCCATGTTCCCCGTCGACGATGTGACCCTCGACTATCTGCGCCTCACCGGCCGCAGCGAGGAGCAGATCGCTCTTATCAAGGCCTACACCCAGGCGCAGGGCATGTGGCACGATCCGTCCAGCGAGCCCGAGTTCAGCGAGTACCTCGAGCTCGACCTCGGCACCGTGGTCGCCTCCATCGCCGGCCCGAAGCGCCCCCAGGATCGCATCGAGCTGACGAGCGCCAAGACCCAGTTCGAGAAGGATCTGCTCAACTACGCGCAGGCCGCGAATCCGGCGAAGGTCAAGGATCAGCAGGGCCGCGAGTTCGAGATCGACCACGGCGCGGTGACCCTCGCCTCGATCACCTCGTGCACCAACACCTCGAACCCCTCGGTGATGCTCGCCGCGGGCGTGCTCGCGCGCAACGCCGTCGCGAGGGGCCTCAAGGCGAAGCCGTGGGTCAAGACCACGCTCGCGCCGGGCTCGAAGGTCGTCACCGACTACTACGAGAAGTCGGGCCTGCGCACCGACCTCGAGGCGCTCGGCTTCTACCTCGTCGGTTACGGCTGCATGACCTGCATCGGCAACTCGGGCCCGCTCAACGAGGAGATCTCGAAGGCGGTCAACGAGCACGATCTCGCCGTGACGGCGGTGCTCTCGGGCAACCGCAACTTCGAGGGTCGTATCAACCCCGACATCAAGATGAACTACCTCGCGAGCCCCCCGCTCGTCGTGGCCTACTCGCTCGCGGGCAGCATGGACTTCGACTTCGAGAACGAGCCCCTCGGTCAGGACGGCGACGGCAACGACGTCTTCCTGCGCGACATCTGGCCCGATCCGGTCGAGGTGCAGAAGATCGCCGATGACTCGATCGACAGCGACATGTTCAACTCCAAGTACGCCACCGTCTTCGACGGCGACAAGCACTGGAACTCGCTGCCCACCCCCGACGGCAACATCTTCGAGTGGGACGAGAAGTCGACCTACGTGCGGAAGGCCCCCTACTTCGACGGCATGCCGCGCGATCCGCAGCCCGTCAGCGACATTTCCGGAGCCCGTGTGCTGCTGAAACTCGGCGACTCGGTCACGACCGACCACATCAGCCCCGCAGGCAGCTTCAAGGCCGAGACCCCGGCCGGCCAGTATCTGGTCGCCAACGGCGTCTCGCCGAAGGACTTCAACACCTACGGCTCGCGCCGAGGCAACCACGAGGTCATGATCCGCGGCACCTTCGCGAACATCCGCATCCGCAACCAGCTGCTCGCGTCCGAGAACGGCGGCGCCGGCGTCGAGGGCGGCTTCACCCGCGACTTCACCCAGCCGGGCGCGCCGCAGGCCTACGTCTACGACGCCTGCCAGAACTACCAGGCCGCGGGCATCCCGCTCGTGGTGCTCGGCGGCAAGGAGTACGGCTCCGGCTCGTCGCGCGACTGGGCCGCCAAGGGCACCAGCCTCCTGGGCGTCAAAGCGGTCATCACCGAGAGCTTCGAGCGCATTCACCGCTCGAACCTGATCGGCATGGGCGTGCTCCCGCTGCAGTTCCCCGCCGGCGAGAGCGCCGACAGCCTCGGCCTCGACGGCACCGAGACCTTCGACATCTCGGGCGTGACCCAGCTCAACGAGGGCGTCACCCCCAAGACCGTCAAGGTCACCGCCACGAAGCAGGACGGCTCGGTCGTCGAGTTCGACGCGGTCGTCCGCATCGACACGCCGGGCGAAGCCGACTACTACCGCAACGGCGGCATCCTGCAGTACGTGCTGCGCTCGCTCGTCTGACGAGCGGTATGTCCGAGGGCCCGGCGGAGACGATCCGCCGGGCCCTCGGCGTTCATCGTGCGCACGATTTCCGATCCGCGAACGGGCGGCCCGCCCACTGGAAAGCGCCCCCGGCCAAGAGGCCGGGGGCGCTTCGCCTATCCGATTCGAGCCTTTACTCGACGGGTCCCGCGATCGGCGGGTGGTGGAACGTGTCGCCGAAGGCTCGCTCGCTCGCTCCGACACGATCGAGGTACGGGGTCGCACCGCCGCACTGGAACGGCCAGCCGGCGCCCAGGATCATGCAGAGGTCGATGTCCTCGGCCGCCGCGACAACGCCTTCGTCGAGCATGATCTTGATCTCGTTCGCGAGCCCCTCCTCGACGCGGCGCAGGATCTCGGCCTCATCGACCGGTGACTTGCCGAGCCGCAGCGCCTTCTTGGCCTCCTTGCTGAGATCCTCGACCTTGCCTGCCTTGTTCTTCTCGACGACCTTCTCGAGCTCGGCGGCCTTGTGCAGGTTCTCAGAAGCGTAGAAGCGCTCGGGGAACGCCCCCACCATCGTGTCCTGCACATGCGCGGCGACCTTCCAACCCACCAGGTCGATGAGCTCGAAGGGGCCCATCGGCAGGCCGATGGGGGAGTAGGCGCGCTCGATGGTCGCGATAGGCGTGCCGGCGTCGAGGGCACGGGCCGCCTCGCCGAAGACCTTCGCCAGCAGGCGGTTGACCACGAAGCCAGGACGATCCGCGGTGATGACCGCTGTCTTGCCGAGCTTCTTCGCGACATCCATCGCGGTGGCCAGCGCCGCGTCGCTCGTCTTCGGCACCTTCACGACCTCGATGAGCGGCATGACCGCGACCGGATTGAAGAAGTGGAAGCCGACGAGGCGCTCGGGATGCGCGAGCTTCGCGCCGATCTGCTCGACCGAGAGCGAGGAGGTGTTCGTCGCGATGATCGCGGTTTCCGAGATGATCGGCTCGATCTCGGCGAAGACCTGCTGCTTCACGCCGAGCTCCTCGAACACGGCCTCGATGACCCAGTCGCAGTCGGCGTAGAGCGACTTGTCGGTCGTGCCGCTCACCAGGGCGCGCACCTGATTGGCGTCGTCCGGCGTGAGCCGACCCTTCTCGAGCATCTTGTCGATCTCGCCGTAGATGTAAGCGATACCCTTGTCGACGCGCTCCTGATCGATGTCGGTGATGAGCACCGGTACCCGCAGCTTGCGGGCGAAGAGCAGCGCGAACTGGCTGGCCATGAGTCCGGCACCGATGATGCCGACCTTCTGCACCTTCTGCGCGAGCGACTTGTCGGGGGCGCCCGCCGGACGCTTGGCGCGCTTCTGCACGAGGTCGAAGGCGTAGATCGAGGCGTGGAACTGGTCTCCCGAGATGAGATCGGTCATGATCTCGTCCTCGCGCTCGAAGCCGCGCTCGATGTCGCCGTCCTTTGCGGCGCTCAGCAGCTCGAGCGCCGCGAACGGCGCCTGGGCAGCGGTGCCGATCTTGCCCTTGAGCGTGTCACGGGCGATCTTGATGGCGATCGGCCACTTCGTGAGGCGCTCCATCTTTCCCGGGGCGTGCGGACGATCCACCTTGACCTGGCCGGTGAGTACGCGATCCGCCCAGCGCACCGAGTGCTCGAGGAACGCGACCGAGTCGATCAACTCGTCGAAGAGCCCCAGCTCGTAGGCCTGCTGAGGCTTCAGCATGCGGTTGTTCTTCAGCGGATTCGAGACGATGATGTCGATCGCCTTCTCGATGCCGATGAGGTTCGGCACGAGCGTCGCGCCGCCCCAGCCCGGGATGATCCCGAGGAAGACCTCGGGAAAGGCGAGCGCCGCGGCCGAGGAGTCGAGTGTGCGGTAGTCGCAGTTCAACGCGATCTCCATCGCGCCGCCGAGTGCGAGGCCGTTCACGAAGGCGAACGAGGGTACTCCGAGCTTGTTCAGCTTGCCGAGCACCCAGTGGCCGTACTGCACCATGAGGCGGGCGTTGTCGCGGTTCGCGAGGGTCGATACCTTCGAGAGATCGGCGCCGGCGGCGAAGATGAAGGGCTTGCCGGTGATGCCGACGGCACTGATCTCGCCGGCAGCGGCCCGCTCCTTCAGCGCGTCGAGCACCTCGTTCAGCTCGCTCAGGGTGAGCGGGCCGAGCGTGTTCGGGCGGGTGTGATCCTCGCCGTTATCGAGGGTGATGAGCGCCATCGTGCCGCCCGAGGGCAGCGCGACATCGCGCACATAGGAGTGAGTGACGACCTCGCCCTCGGCGGCCGCGAGCAGCGGCGAGAAGTCGATCTTGCTGTAGTCGGTCATGTCGTCTTACTTGCCCTTCTTGCCGTCGAAGTGGGGATTCTCCCAGATCATCGTGCCGCCCTGGCCCAGGCCGACGCACATGGCGGTGAGGCCGTAGCGCACGTCGGGGCGCTGCTCGAACTGCCTGGCGAGCTGGATCATGAGGCGCACGCCGCTCGCGGCGAGCGGGTGCCCGAGGGCGATCGCGCCGCCCCACGGGTTGACGCGGGGATCCTCGTCGTCGATGCCGAAGGCGTCGAGGAACGACAGCACCTGCACCGCGAACGCCTCGTTCAGTTCGAACAGGCCGATGTCGTCGATGGTGAGGCCCGCGCGCTTCAGCGCTTTCTCGGTCGACGGAACCGGCCCGAGGCCCATGACCTCGGGCTCGACGCCTGCGAAGGCGAAGCCGACGAGTCGCATCTTGCGCTGGAGACCGAGTTCCCGGGCCGTATCCCCGCCCGCGAGCAGCGCCATGGTGGCGCCATCTGTGAGGGGCGATGCGGTGCCCGCCGTCACGCGCCCGTGCGGGCGGAACGGCGTCTTGAGACCGGCGAGGCCTTCCATCGTGGTCTCGGGCCGCCGGCCCTCGTCCTCGGTCGCGAGCCCCCAGCCGTCGGCGTTGCGGGTCGCGACGGGGATGAGATCGGGCTGGAACTGTCCCTGCTCGTATGCGAGCTGCGCCTTCTGCTGACTGCGCATCCCGAAGCGGTCGGCGCGCTCCTTCGTGAGCTCCGGGAACCGGTCGTGCAGGCGCTCGGCCGTGATGCCCATGTTGAGCGCATCGGGGCTGACGAGCTTCTCGGCCACGAAGCGGGGGTTGGGATCCGCGCCGATGCCGATCGGATGCCTGCCCATGTGCTCGACGCCGCCGGCGATCGCGATGTCGTACTGGTCGGCGCCGATCGCGCCGCTCATCATCGCGGTCGTCGTCATGGCGCCCGCGCACATTCGGTCGAGCGCGTAGCCGGGCACCGTGAGGGGGAGCCCGGCGAGGATCGCGACCGATCGCCCGAGGGTCAGGCCCTGATCGCCCTGCTGCGTGGTGGCGGCGATGCCGACGTCGTCGACGCGATCGAGCGGCAGGGCCGGGTTGCGCTCGAGGAGGCCCTGCAGCGCCTTGACCGCGAGATCATCGGCGCGAGTGCCCCAGTACATGCCCTTTTCACCGGCGCGTCCGAACGGGGTTCGCACCCCGTCTACGAAGACGACTTCTCTCATTACGGCCACCTTGCCTTTCGAGTGGGGAGTGGTATCGGTTCCCATCCTAGGAAGGAATGTCGGGAGGCGCCGCGGAGCCGTGCGGGATCGCCTGAGCGGGCCGGGGAGCGAGCGTAAGCAGTTATGCGACTTCTACAAAAACACGGGTCAGAATCGGTGCGGTAATCACACATTGCCAGTCGCGGGCCCCGAGCTCGCGCAGGCGTTCGGCGATGCTCGGCTCGTCGGCCGGGACGGGCGGATCCCAGGCCAGCCGGCGAAGCGTGTCGGGGGTGAGCAGGTTCTCGAGCGGCATGCGCTGCCGCTCGGCCTCGGCCGCCAGAGCCTCGCGCGCCGCGGCGAGACGGGCCGCCGCCTCCGGGAAACGCTGGGGCCAGTTGCGGTGATGGGGGATGCCGCCGGTCTCACGGGGTCGCGCTCCCGGCGGTTCGGCGGTCTTGCCTCGCACGACGGCCTTCCACCAGGTGTCGATGTCGCTGCGGCTGGCGCGGCCCCTGAATTCCTTGTTTCCGGCGAGCTCGCCGCGCGAGCGCGGATTGGCTTTTGCCGCGACGATCAGCGAGGCGTCGGGGAGCAGCCTGCCCGGGGCGACGTCGCGCTGCCTGGCGAGAGCGTCGCGCGCGTTCCAGAGCTCGCGAGCGAGGGCGAGCTCGCGCGGTGTGCGCAGACGGTTGCCGCCGGCGAGCCTGCGCCATGGCTCTTCGGCGGCCGGCTTCGGCTGCTTGGTGCGTACGGCCTCGAACTCCTGCTCGGCGATCTCGGCCTTGCCCTGGGCTTCGAGTTCCGCCTCGACCGCGTCGCGAAGATCGGGCAGCAGGGCGACATCGAGCGCGGCGTACTCGAGCCAGGGCAGCGGCAGCGGTCGAGTGGACCAGTCCGCCGCGGAGTGAGCCTTGTGGAGGCGGATGCCGAGCAGCTGCTCGACGATGCTGCCGAGCCCCACGCGCTCGAAGCCGAGCAGGCGCGAGGCGAGCTCGGTGTCGAAGAGGCGCTCGGGTCTCAGGCCCAGCTCGTCGAGGCAGGCGAGATCCTGGCTCGCGGCGTGCAGGATCCACTGCTCGTCGCGAATGGCCTGCTCGAGCGGAGTGAAATCGTCCACCTTGGTCGGATCGAAGAGGAACGTGCCGGCGCCGCGACGGTGCACCTGCACCAGGTAGGCATCGGCGCCGTAGCGGAAACCCGAGGCGCGCTCGGCGTCGACGCCTGCAGGGCCGTGCCCTTCGTAAAGCGCCTCGGCGGCGCGCTTGAGCTGCTCGGTGCTCGTGACGAGCGACCAGCTCGCCTCGAGTTCGTGCTGTTCCACCACTCCGCTATGCACCCATTCGCTATGCGCCGAGCCCGTTGCGCCGGGCCCGTCTGGTTCCGAGCGACGCCACGCCCTCGTGATGCGGCAGGCCGGCGAGCAGGCAGAGCAGCTCGCTCCAGGCCTCGGCGTGCGCGTCGAAACGATCGTCGAGCGGCGTCCACGACGCCCGGATCTCGATCTGGGCGGCATCGCCCTGCTCGGCGAGCGTGCCGAAACCGGTGGAGAGGGTCTTGGTCGCGGTGCCCGAGGCGTAGTCGTAGGCCGCGCCTCGCGACTCGAGGGCATCGGTGAGCCATGACCAGGCGACATCCGCGATGAACGGGTCGATGCCGATCTCCATCTCGAGCGGTGCCTGCGCGAAGCAGACGATGCGGAACGGTGCGCCCCACTCGTCGGCCGAGGCGGGGTCGTGCAGCAGGATCAGGCGGCCGGCTCCGTAGGGCGAATCCCCGTCGTCTGCCGGGTGCGTGCTGCCCTGGAAGACCCCGGCGGCGAGCGCGAGCGATCTCGGGGCGATGCGCTCCGGCGCGGGGATCTCGCGCACCTGCAGTTCGCTGCGGAACGCGGCGCTGAGCAGACGAGCCGACGCGGCCTCGAATGCCTCGTCGTCGCTCTTCACAGCTGCGTTCACATGGCTGAGACTAGAGTTCAAGTGGTGGCTTCTCGTGTTGCCACGCCGGGCGGGCGGTGATTGCCGTCGAGCGGAACGGGGATGCTATGGCTGGACGCAGTGATCGGGGCGGCTCGCCTCCGCTCGGCTCCGCCATCGGAGTCGGTGCGGTCGTCGCGGCCGGGGCCTCGCTGATGCTCGCGCGAACCTTCGCGGCCCGCGTGCTGACCCCCGCGCCGAGGCCGGAGCACGGGATCTGCGTGCTGGCGCTCGAGGCTTCCGGCTCCGCCCGGGGCGGTCAGCGGGTCTGGCTGCAGGGGCCCGACGTCGACCTCGAGGGCAGCTACTCCTTCATCTTCGACGCTCCCGACCGGCTCACGCAGCATCTCGCCGGGCATGCGAGGCTCGGCCCGGTGGTCGACAGAGTGCGCACCCGCACCGGCGTGCGCGTGGCCCGCGAGGTGATGAGCGTCGAACGGGGAGAGCTGCGGGTCGGTGCGCTCGGCCGCATCACGGGCTGGTGGTACACGGAACCGGAGCAACTGGGCTACGAGAGCACCCGCGTCGCTCTGCCGCTTCCGGGAGGCGTCGGCTGGGGCTGGGTGATCCGCCCGGCGCATCCCGTGGCCGGCCGGTGGGCGGTGCACGTGCACGGACGGGGCGCGCTGCCGCAGGAGACCCTGCGCGGGGTGGAGGTGTTCGCGGAGCGGGGCGTGACCAGTCTCGTGATGACGTATCGAAACGACATCGGCGCTCCGAAGGGCAGGAACGGGCGTTACGGGTTGGGGCTCGCCGAACAGCTCGACGTGGATGCCGCGCTCGGCTGGGTTCGGGCGCAGGGGGCGAGGCGGGTGACGCTCGTCGGCTGGTCGATGGGAGGCACGGCTGCCGTATTGGCCGCGGGAGGCGGGCGCAACGCCTCGATCGTCGACGGCATGGTGCTCGACTCGCCGGCCCTCGACTGGCCCGACACGCTGCGCGCGCACGCCCGGAGGGCGCATCTGCCGCGCTTCGTCGCGGAGCTCGGCCTGCTCATGCTGCGCCTCGGCCGTCCCGCGCCCGCGCTCGAGGCGGCCCGCGGCACCGATCTCGCCGCCCTCACGCCGCGTCGTCTCGCGTCCATGATCCGGGTGCCCACGCTGATCCACGCGAGCGCCGACGACACCTTCGTGCCGTGGCGAGGATCGCTGCGCGTCGCGCAGCTGCGGCCCCGCCTCGTGCGCCTGCATCCCATGGTCGGAGAGCACGTGAAGCTGTGGAACGCCGATCCCGCGGGCTGGAAAGCGGAGACCGGGAGGTTCGTCGACGGGCTCTGAGACAGGTCGAATGCGCCGCGGGGTGCGCAGCTATCGCGACGCGATCCTCGTCGTTGCCCGCGGGCGGCGGCGCAAGGCGACGCACTAGACTGGCTCACGATGTCACACACCGCCCAGCACACCGCCGCCCGTCTGGTCGATCGCCATCCCGCCATCTCGGGCGCGGAACTGGTCGCCACGCTCGTGCCGCCGCGCCAGTTCGACGGCGCCAGCTTCGATTCCTACCGTCCCGATGAGGCCTATCCCTCGCAGGCGGAGGCGCGGGACACGCTCCGGCTCTTCGCCGAGCCCGAGGCGCCCATCGCCCGAGGAGGCTTCTTCGGGCTGGGCCGAAAGAAGCCCGCGGCCGAGCCCCGGCCGAACACGGTGAACAAGCCCGGTGTCTACCTCGACGGCGGCTTCGGCGTGGGCAAGACTCACCTGCTGGCCGCCACATGGCACGCCACTGCGGGCCGCAAGTACTTCGGCACCTTCATCGAGTACACGGCGCTCGTCGGTGCGCTCGGCTATGCGGGCGCGCTCGGTGTGCTGCAGGGAGCCCGTCTGATCTGCATCGACGAGTTCGAGCTCGACGACCCGGGCGACACCATGCTGATGACCCGTCTGATCGGCGACCTCACCTCGACCGGCTCCCGCATCGTCGCGACCTCGAACACTCCGCCGAACGCGCTGGGCGAGGGGCGCTTCGCCGCTTCCGATTTCATGCGCGAGATCCAGGCGATGGCCGACCGCTTCGTCACCATCCGTATCGACGGCGTCGACTACCGTCAACGCGATCTCGACGGCGACGCGGTGAGCCTGAGCGAGGACGCCTACCTCTTCACGCTCGCCGACGTGGTCGCCTCGGGGGATCGCATGACCGACGACTCCTTCGACGAGCTGATCTCCCATCTCGCCACGGTGCATCCGTCGAGCTACATCGGCATGCTCGACGGGGTGCGCGTCATCGGCCTTCGCGACGTGCACGAACTCACCGACCAGTCGGCCGCGCTCCGCTTCGTCGCCTTCATCGATCGCGTCTACGACGCGCAGATCCCGATCCGGGCGACGGGCCTGCCCCTCACCTCCGTCTTCGGCGGCGGCATGCTCGACGGGGGATACCGCAAGAAGTACCTGCGCTGCATGTCGCGACTGAACGCGCTGACCCAGGCCGAGGGCGCGGCGTGAGCCGCGGCGGCGGGGCGCTGCGGGCGGTGCTCGCGGGACTCGTCGCCGCCCTCGACCGCTCCGTCCGCACGAAGGGCGCCGCGGGGGCGCGGCGCGGCGACCGGGTCGGTCCCGACGGACGAGGATCCCGGCGCGGTTTCTCCAAGGCGGGCTACGCGCCGGATCCCGATGGCAGCCCGGGACAGTTCGGCTCGGCGGCCACGCGCGATCTGACGGCTGCGGAGCTGCATGCCCTGCGGCCGGAGTATGCGCCGAGACTCGACGGAGAGCCGGATCCCGGCGAGGTCGTATGGACGTGGGTGCCCTACGTCGAGAACGATGGACGGGGCAAGGATCGCCCGGTGCTCATCATCGCCCGCCTCGACGACGGCAGGGCTTGGGCCGCCTGCTACTTGAGCACGAAGCCGCACCGGGGTTTCGTCTCGATCGGTTCGGGCCCGTGGGATTCGAAGGGGCGCGAGAGCTTCCTCTCGCCCGAGCGGGTGCTCCGCGTCACCGAGAACGGCATGCGACGGGAGTCGACGGGGGTCTCGAGGACGGTGTTCGAGCGAGCTGTCGCCTCGATCGCCCGACACCACCGGCTCGGCTAGATCCGAGCATGCGAAGGGGCCTCGCGCACCCCGTGCGATACTGAACCGGTACGCGGCCGCTCCTCCTCCGCCCCGGCGGAGCCGAGGCCGCCCAGCCCTCGAATGCATTGGATGTGCGCATGCCCCGCCACCCGCTCCCCGGTTTCGCCGCCCTGATCGGCGCGAGCCTGCTCGCAGGCATGCTCGCGGCAGCCCCGGCGATGGCCGAGACGGGCGATTCGGGGGAGTTCGCGCTGCCGGATCCGGAGCCCACGACCACCACCGAGCTCGAGCTGCAGCCGGTGCAGGATCCCGAGCGGGAGCTGGCCGCAGGAGTGGCCGTCGCGGCCGAGGCGGCGACCCCAGAGGCGGCGACCCCCGAGACGGCTGCTCCCGAGGCGTCCGATGCGGAGGGCGCGGCTATCGGGGAGAACGTGAGCGAGGACACCCTCGCCAAGGAGCCTGCTCTCGAGTCGGAGTTCACGGCCGAGGCGGCACGAGTCGAGCTGAACTCCGATATCGCTGTCATCGGCCTGAGCTGGCCGGAGACGACCGCGGCGCCGGCCAGCGTGGAATTGCGCTCGCTCATCGACGGCGCGTGGACCGAATGGTTCCCCTTCGAGCTGGAGGAGGCGGCAGCGCGCATCGGAGCGACCGAACCGATGTCGGTGACGGACGCCGCCGCCGTCGAGGTCGTGGCGCGCTATGCGGATCCCGCCCAGCAGGGCGCCTTCACCCTGAACGTCATCGATCCACGTGGCGGCGACCCGGTCGAGAACGTACTCGACCCGGAGGGGGACTCCGTGCGCGAGGTCACAGTGCAGTCCGCGGTCGCCGCTACGGCGAGCGCGACGGCCGACACCGGAGCCGACTTCGGCCTGAACATCAGGCCGCGTGCGGCCTGGGGCCCGAACGAGCAGCTGCGCAAGGGATACGTCGCGGAGGGAGTCAGGTATCAAGGCGCCATCGTGCACCACACCGCTCACGGCGGGCCGAACACCTACAGCGAGGCCCAGGTGCCCGGGCTCATCCGCTCCTTCTACGAGTACCACGTCCGCCTCGGTTGGGACGACATCGGCTACCAGTTGCTCGTCGATCGCTTCGGCAACGTCTGGGAGGGCCGTCACGGATCGCTCGTCCGCGCCCTGCGCGGAGCGCAGGCCTACGGGGCGAATGCGGAGACGTTCGGCATCTCGGTGATCGGCACCTACACCGCCGAGGCGCCCTCCGCCGCGGCGCAGGACGCAACCGCGCGGGCGATCGCCTGGATGTTCGACAAGTACGGCATCCTGGACGCGCACGGCAGCATCAGGGTGCCGGGTGGAGATGGCACGGGCCGCACGATCCCCACGGTCGCCGGGCACCGCGACGTCGGCACCGGCACCGCCTGCCCCGGTCAGGCCTTCTACGGCCGTCTGCCCGAGATGCGCGACCGCGTCGCCGCCTATCTCGACAAGCCGTTGACCGAGATGGTGCTGCGGCACGAGGGAGGCAACCGGTACGAGACGACGCGTTCTGCCGCTCTCGCGGACTACCCGAACGGCGCGCAGATCGTGTACCTCGCGAACGGGCTCGACTTCCCCGATTCGCTTGCGGGCGGGCCCGCGGCGGCCCGCGCGAACGCGCCGCTGCTGCTGACCCAGCAGGCATCGATACCGAGCGCGACCCTGAAGGCCCTCGACGAGCTGAGGCCGAAGCGCGCGGTCGTGCTCGGCAAGACCGGCGCCGTGGGCGACGCCGTGGTGGAGGCGCTCAGGGCGCGGGGCATCGAGGTCGAGCGCATCGGCGGCGAGGATCGCTACGACACGGCCGCCCGGATCGCACTCAAGGCATTCCCCGCGGCCAAGACGGTCTACCTGGCGAGCGGCGAGAACTTCCCCGACGCGCTCGCTGGCGTGCCCGTGGCGGGCGCGGACGGCGCGCCTCTGCTGCTGACCGCATCCGACGAACTCCCGGTCGCGACGAAGAGCGCGCTCGCCAAGCTGAAGCCGAATCGCATCGTGGTGCTCGGCGGCACCGGATCGGTCTCGGCCGCGGTCGCGACGCAGGCTGCGGCCGCCGCCTCGGCGAAGCCGAAGGTCGAGCGCCGCGACGGCGCGAACCGTTACGACACGGCGGCGAAGACGGCGCTGTCGAAGTATCCCGAGGCCGAGACCGTCTACATAGCTTCGGGCACCGACTTCCCCGACGCCCTCGCGGCCGGGCCCGCGGCCACCAGGCAGCGCGCGCCGCTGCTGCTCGTGCAGCCGAATGCCGTTCCGTCGCAGACGCAGCGGGCGCTGGAGCAGCTGAGGCCGAAGCGCATCGTCGTCCTCGGCGGGCAGGGCGCCGTGACGAGGGAGAACGAGCGACGCCTCGACCGCTACATCGTGCGATAACGAGCGAGCCGCGGAGCGAGAAGGAGCCGCGCATGGATCTGAACGAGAGCTACACCCTGTCGAACGGGGTGACGGTTCCCAAGCTCGGGCTCGGCACCTGGTTCATCGCCGACGGCCGTGCGGCCGAGGCGGTTCGCGCCGCCGTCTCGATCGGCTACCGCAACATCGACACCGCGCAGGCGTACGGCAACGAGCGGGGAGTCGGAGAGGGCGTGCGCACGAGCGAGGTGCCTCGGGAGGAGCTGTTCGTCTCGACCAAGCTCGCCGCCGAGATAAAGGACTACGAGGGTGCCTCGGCGGCTATCGAGGAGTCGATCGCGAAGCTCGATATCGGCGTTATCGACCTCATGCTGATCCACAGCCCGCAGCCGTGGGCGGACTTCCGCGGCGGCGACTACTTCGAGGGCAATCGCGCCGCCTGGCGGGCCCTGGAGGATGCGTACGAGGCCGGGAAGATCCGGGCGATCGGCGTCTCGAACTTCCTGCAGCGCGACCTCGAGGGCATCCTCGGCTTGTGCCGTGTCGTGCCTCAGGTGAACCAGATCCTGCTGCATGCGGGGAACACGCCCGTTGAACTGCTCGAGTACTGCGAGCGGCGGGGGATCCTCGTGCAGGCCTACTCGCCGATCGCGCACGGCAAGCTGCTCGGGAGGCCGAGGATCACCGAGATCGCGGAGAGGTACGGCGCGAGCGTGCCGCAGCTGTGCGTCCGCTACGCCCTGCAGCTCGGCACGCAGCCTCTGCCGAAGACCGAGCGGCCTGAGCACATGCGCCAGAATGCGCAGCTCGACTTCACGATCTCCGATGACGACATGGAGGTGCTGCGCACGCTCGACGAGCGGGACTACGGCGAGCATCGCCGTTTCCCCGTCTACCGCGACTGAGCCGCGCGATCGAGGATCCGCCGGATTCCCTCCTCATCAGCCGCGAAGCGTGTGCAGGGCGAAGCCCACGGCGCGCGGCACGCCGGCGAGCCTGCCGTGCTCGCGGAGCACACCGCCGACGAGCTCTTCGGGGGCCGGATGCCAGGGGAGGTCGGAGAGGTAGGCGCGGTGCGCGGCGAGTGAGGCGATGGCGCGGCGTTCGGCCTGCTCGTCGACCGGTACGAAATGGCTCGGACGGCCTCCGGTCAGCAGCATGCGGCTCGCTCCCCACGGCTCGAGCTCCTCCTCCCGCAGCAGCTCGGGAAACACCCAGCGGTTGTCGGCATCGCGAACCGCGTCGATCGTCGCGAGGCCGGCGGCGCGGTGATCCGCGTGGTCGAAGCCCCAGGGAACGATCAGCTCACCGGTGCCGCTCACGACGGTGTCGGGGCGGAACCTCCGGATCTCCCGAGCGATGGCGCGGCGCAGTTCGAGACCGTACTCGAGCATGCCGTCGGGGAAATTGAGGATCGCGAGATGCTCGACGCCGACCGCCGCGCAGGCCGCCCGTTGCTCCTCCCGGCGGAGCGGCCCCGCTTCCTCGGGCGGGCGCTGCATGCCGGCCTCGCCCGAGGTGAGCAGCAGGTAACCGACCTCGACGCCCTGCTCCACCCATTGCGCGACCGCGGCGGAGGTGCCGTATTCGGCGTCGTCCGGGTGGGCGACCACCACGAGCACGCGCCGCAGCGGAGCCTCGAGCGGGGCGAGCGAGGCGAGGGAGGCATCGGCTGACATGCCCTCAGCCTAACCCCGGGAGGGGCGCGCGAGTCACCCCCGCGGCAGTAACCGAGAGATGGGAAGCGGGGGAGCGGGCAGCGGTGCTGGCTGACCATCGGGGAACACGCCGAACAGCGCCGGCTTCCCGGCATCTTCGGGGTGCGCGGGCTCGAAGCCCATCTCGGCCTGGTAGCGGCGACGGTACTCGACGATCTCGTCGTGGTCACGGCCGACGAAGTTCCACCACATCACGATCGATTCGCCGAGCGGCACGCCGCCGAGCAGGATCACCCGGGCCCCCGCCGCGCCGGCGGAGATCTCGAGGGTGTCGGCGCCGAGCGGCGCATAGACCAGCGAGCGGTGCGGGGCCGGCGTCGAGTTCACCACGATGCCCGCGCTCTCGGCGAGCACGGCGTGCTCGAAGTCCGGACGCACTTCCAGTCTGATGGAGGCGCCGGGATCCAGCAGCAGTTCGGCGCCGAGCAGATCGGGGGTGAGCGTGTCGACGGGGGAGACCGAGCCGAGCAGCTCGCCGATGAACACCCGTGCCGAGAATCCCTCGCGCACGACGGGCTCGGGCGCGTAGTGCGCGAAGCGGTTCTCGCTGCGCCGAGTGTGCCCGGGCAGGGCGTACCAGAGCTGCACGCCGTGCAGGGAGGTGGTCTCGGCGGTGCTGATCTCCTGATGGGTGATGCCTCGACCGGCGATCATGAGGTTCAGTTCGCCCGGGATCACCGTCGCGGCGTTGCCTCCGGAGTCGAGGTGGTCGATGCGGCCGGCGAAGAGCCAGGAGACCGTGGCGAGCCCGGTATGAGGGTGGCGGGGCACGCGCATGCCGCCAGTCTCCGACACATCGTCGGGGCCGTAATGGTCGAGGAAGCACCAGGCGCCCACCAGCGAGCGCCGCCGTTGCGGCAGCGTGCGGTACACGGTCATGGCCCGCAGCCCGCCGAGCGGCACGGGGCGAGGGTCGAGCACTTCGACCGAGGTGCAGGGTCGGCCGGAGTCGAGCACGGAGAGCACGGGGCGCTGATCGAGATTCGTCATCTCTTCACTCTGCCACCCACGACCCGCGGGCGCACGGGAGAGCGCTGAAACGGGGAGAGCAGAGACTCCCAGGGCCTCGTCGCTTCTCGTTCGCGATCGCAAGCTGCGGATCGCCCCAGAGCTCCCGATCTCGGAGGGGGAGCCGCGCCTTTATCAGCGCAGTGAGGGCGACTCGTCGCCCCGTCGCGAAGTTCGCGAAGAGCTCCACACCAGGAGCGCGCCGGCGAGCATGACGACGAGGATCCCGACCAGGGCTGTCGGTGCGATCGTCTCGCCGAGCATGAGGAACCCGACGAGTGCGCCCATGGCGGGGTCGATGGCGAAGAGCGTGCCGATGATGCGGGCCGAGGTGATGCGCCCGGCAATCGTGTCCACGGAGTACGGGATCGCAACGCCGACCAGCGCGGCGAGGGAGAGGAGCACCCAATGGGGCGCCGTGACGTGACCGGCGTGAGCTGCGGCGAGCGGGCTGGTGAGGATCGCGCTGGCCGTGACGGAAAGCGCGAGCCCGTCGAGCCCGCTCCCGCTCTTCCCGACCCTCACCGCGAACAGCGTGTAGAGGCCGAAGAATGTCGCGGCGAGGATCCCCGCGAGGTATCCGAGGAGGTCGAAGTATCCGGTCGGGCCCGCGGAGATGAGTGCGACACCGCCCAGCGATAGGAGCGCGCACAGGCCCTCCTTGACTCTGCGCGACGCCAGCAGCGCGACCGCGCACGGGCCGAGGAACTCCAGCGTGACGGCGACGCCGAGCGGGAGACGCTGGATCGCCTCATATAGGCTGACGTTCATCAGCGCCATCGCCGCGCCGTACACGGCGATGCCGACCCACTCGGATCGACTCCGGCCCCGCACTCTGGGACGGATAACGAGCAGCAGCACGACTGCGGCGATGGCGCTGCGCAGCGCTCTGACGCCGAGGGTGCCGTAGGCGGAGAACAGCGTCGAGGAGATCGCCGAAGACACTTGAATACCGGCTGATCCGATGAAGATGAGTCCGGCTGCGGCGAGCACCTGTCTGCGATTCGGAGGCAGTTCGATATGCGTCAACAGATTCCTCTCAGCGTAGCGCCGTGGGCGGAGTCGGGTGCGCTCGGGTGACTTTTCCGCAGGCAGGATTCACTGTAGGGATGGTCAATGTGGTGCCACAATCGGCAGAGAAGCAGGAGGATGGCCAGGTTTCTGGCGTTCTGCGGGCGGAGTTTAAGCTATTTGCGTGATCGATGATCTGGACAGACGACTCATCTCCTGGCTGCGCTTCAACAGTCGCACTCCGGTAGCCGTGCTCGCACGCGAACTGGGCGTGAACCGTTCCACTGTCAACGCGCGGATCGATCGCCTGGTGGAGACGGGTGTGATCGAGGCGTTCACCATCCAGGTCAGCGATGAGGTGGCGCGCGATGCGATTCGCGGTGTCGTCTTCGTCGCCAGCGACCCCGCCCAGGGGCAGGACATCATCCGCGCCGTGCGCGGCATCCCGGAGGCGGAACAGCTGCACTCCACGCTGGGTGCGTGGGATCTCATCGTGCATCTCCGAGCGCGGTCGTTGGAGGCGTTCGACGACGCATTGGAGCGCATCCGCGCTGTGCCCGGCGTGCGCGACACGCACACGAGCCTGCTCGTGAACTCGCTCACCCGCGCATGAGCCGGCCGGGGCCGGGGCGCGTCGCAACCGGGGTGGTAGACAGATGCGCCGGGGCCGCTGGGTAGGCTTGGCCTCATGCCCTCGCTCGAAGCACTTGCCGCCTTTGCCTTGGCATCGGTGATCCTGATCGTGATTCCCGGGCCCAGCGTGCTCTTCGTGATCGGCCGTTCGCTTTCCTACGGTCGATGGGGCGGCCTGATGAGCGTGCTCGGGAACGGGCTCGGAGCGCTTCCGCTGGTCGCAGCGGTCGCATTCGGGCTCGGCGCGATCGTCGCGCAGTCGGTCATGCTGTTCACGAGCATCAAACTGCTCGGCGCCGCCTACCTGATCTATCTCGGCGTGCAGGCGATCCGCCGTCGCAAGGACGGCGTGGCAGACGGCACCGAGCCGACTCGGCCATCGCTGACGCCCTCGGTGATGCTTCGGCAGGGCTTCATCGTGGGCGTGACCAACCCGAAGACGATCGTGTTCTTCGTCGCGGTGCTCCCGCAGTTCGTGAGTTTCCGGGCGGGAGCGATCCCATTGCAGATGATGGTGCTCGGACTCGTGTTCGTCACGATCGGGTTTATCTGCGATGCGGTCTGGGCGATCCTCGCCGGAAGCGCTGGGGCCTGGTTCGCGAAGTCTCCCCGCAGACTCAGCGGGATCCGTGCGATCGGCGGCGGTCTGATGATCGGTCTTGGCGGTGGCCTCGCCCTGACCGGTAGCAGGGCGTAGACGTCGTTCTCGGGCTCGCGGGTGAGCTCCTGCAGGGCGCTGAGCTTCGCCAAGGCCGAGACCCGTTACCGATGCGAAAGACCCCCGATCCGGAGAATTTCATCCCGGATCAGGGGTCATATCGTTCGCGTGCGCGAGGGGGGACTTGAACTGACCTCGGCCCCCTCGCGCCGCGAATCTCGT
>JBEBTD010000011.1:0-23720 GCA_040393965.1 Leucobacter soli
CGCAGAAGTCCTCGCCCTCGAAGTGCCACTTCGCGATGCCGATGCCGAGGTGCACGGTCTCGAGGCCGCGCAC
The DNA here is from genome assembly GCA_040393965.1 of Leucobacter soli. GTDB lineage: Bacteria > Actinomycetota > Actinomycetes > Actinomycetales > Microbacteriaceae > Leucobacter > Leucobacter soli_C. The sequence continues at coordinate 74 of JBEBTD010000011.1, forward strand.
GGTGCGCATCTCGGTCGCCTTGTCGGTGACGCGGCCCGCGGCCATGCGCGCGTGGCGCAGGGCGACGTCGTCGCGGATCAGCGCGGAGAGCAGGATCTTCTGCCCCGTGATGAACTGGGGCATCCCGCCGGGGTGGGTGGTGGAGAGCTCGATGCGGTTCATCGGCTCGTCGTCGAAGTGGATCAGCGGGCTGGGTCCGCCGATGGCCGCGAGCTCTTCCCGCCAGGCGGCGTGCTCGGAGGCGAAGGCATCGACCGGCACGGGGCCCGAGGTGCGCGGCGGTTCGGGTTCGTGCTGCCCGCCCGCCGCTCGCTGCTCTTCCGCGATGCGGTCGTCGGGTTCCGGCTTCGCGGCGAGCGAGCCCTCCGTGGCGGGCGCACCGCTGCTACCGGGCCCGTCGGCCCCTGGCATATTCGCGCCCTGACGTCGGCGCCGCTCCACACTCCACACACCGTCACCCTAAGCGCCGCGCCGCGGATTTCGGTGAAATCGCGCGGCGCGCCGCGAGGGATCGGCTACTCGACGGGTACCTTGACCGAGCCCGTGACGGGCTCGATCGGCGTCACGGTCTGACCGATGCCGCGCGCCTTGGAGACGAGGTTCATGAGGTGGTACACGAGGATCGCGGCCAGCGTGCCGAGCGCGATGCCGTTGAAGACGATCGGGTTGGCCTCGCCGCCGACGACCAGGCCGAAGTCGGCGATGCCGACGATCAGCGCGACCGCGGCCGTGAACTGGTTGATCGGCTTCGAGAAGTCGACCTTGTTGTCGATCCAGATCTTCACGCCGATGAGGCCGATGAGGCCGTAGAGCGCGACGGTCACGCCGGCGAGCACCCCCGCGGGCACGGAGAAGATGACGGCGCCGACCTTGGGCGAGAAGCCGAGCAGCATCGCGATGACGCCGGCCACCCAGTAGGCGGCGGTCGAGTAGACGCGGGTCGCGGCCATCACGCCGATGTTCTCGCCGTAGGTCGTGGTGCCCGAGCCGCCGCCGAAGCCGGCGAGCACGGTCGAGATGCCGTCGGCGAGCAGCGCGCGCCCGGTGACGGGGTCGAGGTCGCGGTCGATCATGAGGCCGACGCTCTTCACGTGGCCCACGTTCTCGGCGATGAGCACGAAGACGACGGGCAGGAACATGGGCAGCAGACCCCACAGCGAGGGGTCGGCGAAGGGGTTGCCGGGCAGGTGGAAATCGGGCAGGCCGATCCACGCGGCCTCCTTCACCGCGGTGAAGTCGACCTCGCCCATGGGGATCGCGGCGACGTAGCCGACGACCATGCCGAGCACGATGGAGAGGCGCCCGATCAGGCCGCGGAAGATCACGGTGATGAGCAGCACCGCGACGATCGTGATGAGCGCGACCCAGCCCGAGTGCTCGGTCGCGTTCCAGTTGTTCTTGACCGCGGGTGCCAGGTTGAAGCCGATGAGCGCGACGATCGCGCCCATGACGACGGGCGGCATGAGGGCGTTGATCCAGCCGGTGCCGAAGCGCTGCACGATGATGCCGACGATCGCCATGAGCACGCCGATGGCGAGGATGCCGAAGGAGGCGCGGCCCAGATCGCCCTCCGGGCCGCCCGCGAGCGCAGCCATGATCGGCGCGATGAACGCGAACGAGGATCCCAGGTAGCTGGGCAGCCGGTTGCCGGTGAGGAGCAGGAAGAGCAGCGTGCCGAGACCCGAGAAGAAGAGGGTCGCGGTGGGCGGGAATCCGGTGATGAGCGGCACGAGGAAGGTCGCGCCGAACATCGCGACGACGTGCTGGGCGCCGAAGCCGATGGTTTTCGGCCAGCTCAGACGCTCCTCGGGAAGGACGATCGCATCGGGGGCGACCGTCTTGCCGTCGCCGTGCTGCTTCCAGGACATACTCATTGCGCTCCTTCGGGGAGTGTGGACACTGCAGAAGACTTTATCGTCTCGCCGGCCGCCGGTGCGGGGAGCGAGAGGGGTGCATCCAAGCGGTTCCCCGCCGGGATGCGCCTGCGCTTCGGGAGGAGATCGCGCTTCGGGAGGGCGATCCTCGCACGAAACGACCTCCGAAGCTGCAATCTCCTCCAGAGGGAGTTGGGCTATTCGGCCGCGAGATACACCTTGCGGATGTGATCCTTCACGATCCAGCGGGTGCGGGTGCCGGCGGTGAGCCGCATGACGTCGCCCGTCTTCACCTCGACGCTGCGCCCTTCGTCGAGCAGTTTGATGGTCGCGCCGCCCGAGATCACAACGAACAGCTCGTCGACCTCGGTGTCGAGCACGGCGCCGTCGCGCAGCTCCCAGATGCCGGCCTCGCAACCGCCGATCGTGCCGAGCTCGAGCGAGCCCTGGCGCGGGGCGCCGTAGTCGATCTCGTCGGCGGGCACCGGCTCGAGCGGCACGATCGCGCCGCGTCCGTGCACGACGCCGTTCGATCCCTGGGGCAGTAGCTGATCCATGGCCTTCTCCTGTATTCATCTCGGCCCGGTGCCGCAGCGCGGCGGGCGGGCCTCTGCACCGAATACTAGAGGATCGTGCGCGTCCTCGCCCTAGGATGCGACAGACACACCCTAGTCCTTGGTCGCCCGCTCGGCGCTTCGCAGGTCGAGGGGGAAGTCGACGGGGCTCTCGCCGAAGAGCGTGCGGCCGGCCGCCTCCGCCGAGGCGCGCACCGCGGCCTCGACCTCTTCCGCATACCGCTGCGGCGCGTGCACGATGACCTCGTCATGTAGGAAGAAGGCGAGGTGGGGGCGGCGGGCGAAGAGCGGCCCCGAGGCGCCCGCGGCCGACGCCGCGGAGACCGGTTCGAACGCGGCCAGCCGGCCGCGCAGCTCCGCCATCCACGCAAGGGCCCACTCGGCCGCCGTGCCCTGCACCACGAAGTTGCGAGTGAAGCGCCCTCGCTCCCGGGCGATCCGGCGCGCGAGCTCCTCATCGCGTCGGCTGGCCCCGGGCAGCGTCGCCGCCGCCTGGATCTCGCGCCATTCACGGCCGGGCGGAGGCGAGCATCGGCCGAGCCAGGTCGAGACGACCCCGCCCTGCTCCCCCGTGGACGCTGCCGCGTCGACGAGACCCATCGCCGCGGGGAACGCGCGCCGCAGGCGGGGCACGAGCCGCCCGCTCTCGCCGGTGGTGGAGCCGTACATGGCGCCGAGCATCGCGATCTTCGCCTCCTGTCTGGTCTCGACGACCCCGCGCTCGACGAGACCCGCGTACAGATCGCTGCCGCGCCCCGCCGCGGCCATCGCCCGGTCGCCCGACATGGCGGCGAGCACTCGGGGCTCGAGTTGCGAGACGTCGGCGGAGACGAGCACCCACCCCGGGTCGGCACGCAGGGCCGGGCGCAACTGCCGGGGGATCTGCAGCGCGCCTCCGCCGCTCGACGCCCATCGGCCGGTGACGACGCCGCCCGGAATGTAGACGGGTCGGTACCGGCCTCCGCTCACCCATTCTTCGAGCCAGGCCCATCCGTTCGCCGAGAGCAGTCGGGCCAGTTTCTTGTACCGCAGCAGCGGCGCGATCGCCGGATGCTCGTACTCGGCGAGCTCCCAGCGCGAGGTCGAGGTCGCCTCGATGCCCGCGGCTCGGAGCGCCCGCAGCAGCTTCGGCGGGGAGTCGAGATTCGCGCCGGAGTCGCCTAGCTCGCGGCGCACCTCTTCGCCGAGGGCGAGCATTTCGCTCGGCTTCGCGCCGGTCGGGGGCCTGGACCCGAGCGCCTCGGTGAGAATGCGGTCGTGCTCGAGTTCGTCCCACGGCACGCCCGCCGCGGTGAGTTCGGCGGCGACGAGGGCCCCCGCCGATTCGGCGGCGAGCAGCAGGGCGAGTCTTCCGGACTGCTCGAGCGCGCCGACCAGGCTCCGCTGGCGGTCGAATTCGAGCAGGGCGTCGGCGAGGGTATCGGGCACGCCGCGCGGTTCGGCGGCGGCCCGCGGGGAGGCCTCGGTCTCGAGTTCGAAGAGCGCCGGCGCTCCGTCGTCTCCGTGCTGCGGCTCCCCGGCCTCGACGATCTCTGGCGGCGCGTTCCAGCGCTCGTCGTCGAGGCGATCGGCCCCGTGGGGCACGAGCGAGAGGAAGCGCAGGATCTGGTGGCACAGCCGGAGATCGTGGCAGCGCCCGACGCGCACACCTTCGGCCAGCAGCGCCGGGTAGCGGGCGGCGGTGTCGTGCCAGACCCAGCGCGGTGCATGGCTTCCCGCCGCCGCTCTCCCGTCTGCGGTTCCGCGCTCCTCCCCCGGGCCGGTTTCACGTGCGGCGATGAACTCGGCCAGCCCGCCCTCGGGGATCGGAATCTCGGCCGAGCGGCGGCCGTCGGCGAAGACATCGACCGCCCCGAGACGATCCTCGTCTCCCTCGCCGCCCGCCCGCCCGATGACGCACCATCGGGGCGCCCGGGGCTCGCCCACTAGGAGTCGAAGCCGAGGCCGAGGGCGTCGAGAGTCTTGAGCAGCATGTTTCGCTTGCCGTCGTTGTGATCGGCGCGGTCGAGCGACCATCGCGTCAGGTTGATGCCGATGCTCGCGAGCGGCTCGGGCGGGAACGGCAACGGCATCTGCTTCACCATCTCGAGCTCGGTGCGCTCGGTCGTGCGCCCTTCGAGGCGGTCGACGATCACGTCGGCGGCGAAGTGGGTGGCCCCGACGCCGAGCCCGGTGAAGCCCGCGACGTACTGCACGCGCCCCTCGTGGGCCTGCCCCCAGAAGGCGCAGAAGCGGGTCGAGGTGTCGATGACGCCGGCCCAGCGGTGCGTGAACTTCAGCCCTGCCAGCTGGGGGAAGGTGGTGAAGAAGTGGCTGGCGAGCTTGCGGTGGCTCTCCATGCGGTCTTCATGATCGGGCTTGATGCGCCCGCCCGCGAAGTAGACGGCGTCGTAGCCGCCCCAGAGGATGCGGTTGTCGCTCGTGAGGCGCGAGTAGTGGAACTGGTTCGCCATGTCGGCGAGGCCCTCGCGGCCCTGCCAGCCGATCGATGCGAGCTGTTCGTCGCTCAGCGGCTCGGTCATGAGCACGTAGTCGTAGACCGGCACGGTGTGGAAAGCGTAGCGCTTGAGCAGCGAGGGGAAGACGTTGGTGCACAGGGCCGCGCGCTCGGCGGTCACCGTGCCGTGCTCGGTCTCGAACATCAGCGGTTCGTCGGATCGGCCCTCGAGGCGCAGCACTCGGGTCTGCTCGTAGATCTCGACGCCGATCCCGCTCGCGTGGCGCGCGAGTTCGGCGGCGAGCTTGGCGGGGTGCACGTTCGCGTTCTCGCGGGGCGAGAATTCGCCGGCGAGGAAAGTCGGCGAGGCGATGCGCGCCTGCACGGCCTCGGCGTCGAGCGCCTGCACGTGCGGGTCGGGGCTCTCTCCGACCCACTCCACCTGGTAGGGCTCGTTCGCGACCGAGAGCTGGCCGGTGCGCTCGAAGTCGACGTCGAGCCCGTGCTCGGCGATGAACGCCTCGATCGCGTCGAGGTTCTCGTAGCCGAGGCGGCGCAGCACGTCGACCTCGTCGGGCCAGCGCGCCTCGGCATTGGGCTCGCCGTGCGTGATGCTCGCCTCGCAGAAGCCGCCGTTGCGGCCCGACGCCGCCCAGCCGACGCGCTTCGCCTCCAGCAGCACGACGCGCCGCTCGGGATGCTCGGTCTTCAGCTTGATCGCCGTCCACAGGCCCGCGTAGCCGCCGCCGACCACGACGTCGTCGGCCTGGCGCGATCCTCGGAGCGCCGGGTAGCGCGCGGCCGTCGCCTCGATGCTCTCGATCCAGTAGCAGCCGAGCTTGGTCTGCGCGAGCGAGCGCTCGACGATCGAATCGGCCGGTGGGTGCTTCTCGAAGATGGTGGGTTGCATGCTCCGCCTCGTTGCGTGTGAGTGTGTGGATGTATCGGTGGAAGTGGGGTCGGGACGCGGGCCGCCGTCCGCGCTAGTCGGCAGGAGGCTTCATGATGGCACCCGTGGCGAGGCCGAGGGCTAGACCGGCGGGCAGCCAGAGCCAGAACTGCGTGAGGGCGCTGATGACGACGCCGACGATGAGGCCCATGACGAGGCCGACGATGATCTGCTTGCGCCGGGCCTCGGGCGAGACCGGCTGCTTCTGGTTCTTGTCGCTCATGCCGCGCCCTCCGCCTGCATCGTTCGCTGGATCTTCGAGGTGCCGCGCACCCGTGCCGCACCGGCCGCCACGAGCAACGGCTCGACCGCGTCGAGCAGCGCGGCATCGGCACCGGGCACCAGCTCGGCCTCCCATTCGCGCCACTTCTGGCGGCGCCCGCTCAGCTCGTTGATCGCGTCGACCCGATCGTCGGCGAGTTCGATCACGGGGGCGCCGCTCGCGTCGAAGAGCATCGCGGTCGTGCGCGCAGTGCGGAGGCTCGCGATCGCGCCGATGCGCCGAACCTCTCCCGCCCCCAGGCGGGCCTCGAGCTCGCCGCGAAGCCCCTCCGGCATCGTCTCGGCCGGCGGCCACAGCAGCTCGCGCGCGCCGTCGTCGCCCTTGGCCTTGAGATGCCAGCCCTCGTCCTTGCCGCCGACGCGCCGCCGCAGGGCGACCCGCTGCGAGGCGAGGCCGGCGTCAGGCGTGTCGAAGTAGCTCGCGCGCAACTCGTGGGCCTCGGGCTCGCCGAGCCGCAGCCCCGCCTCGGCGAAGACCGCGGCGGACGGCAGCACGGCGTCGTCGGCCACCTCGTACTTGCGCTCGATCTCGAAGGTCTCGATCGCTCCGTTGTTCGTCACCCCTTCAGCTTAGGCCGGACGGCCGACATTCACGCGTAGAGCGGCGCACGACCCCGCACCCGCCCTACACTGGCTGGGTGACGATCGAAGGGGCAGGCAGCGGCTCGGACGGCGGTCTTCGGTACGAGGATCGCGCCGCGCGCGCCTGCGCCGAGACCGTCGATGCGCTGCGCACCGCCGGCGTCGAACCCGAGAGGCTCGCCGAGTTCGTGCCCGCCGGCCGCCGCCTGCTCGTGCTTCCGAAACCCGCCACCATGCGCCCGATCGGCGAGGTCTGGCGCCTCGGCGCACTGCTGCTCGGCACCGATGGCAGGCTCTGGGCCGCCGGGCGCGCCACTCGCGCCGCCGAGCGCGGCCGTGTCGGCTACCAGTCGCTCTCGCGCGAAGAGCGTCTCGACCTCGCAGCTGCGGCGCTGCACGGCGGCTACCCGGCCGGCGCAGCGGTGAACTTCGACGCCGCTCCTCTCCCGATCGACGAGGCCTCGCTGCGGGCGCTCGGCCCCGATGCTCCGATCGGCCTCGCAGGCGGAGAGCTCCGCGTACGCTGGCGCGCCGGGACGAGCCTGGAGGGCGCGCAGACGCTCGAGCAGTACCTGCGCGAGCGCGCGGGTCTGCTCATCGAGCCGCCGCTCGGCACCTAGCGATCCCGCTCGGAGGGCGTCGGGCCGCGATCCTCGTCGCGCATGCCCCCGTCGCGCGCATCGCTGTCGCCCCTGCTCGGCACGTCACCGCCAGTGCGGTGCTCCCCTGTCTCACTCCGAGTCGAGTCGCTCGGTTCCACCGTCCGCCGTTCCTCGAGCCAGGCGTCGTGATCGTCGCGCGCATTCACTCCGAACCGGGCCCGACGAGCGACATCCGGCCGCTGCACGGCCTTCAGGCGGAACAGCAGGAAGATTCCGAAGGGGATCGCGAGCAGGCCCAGAGCCCACATCAGATCGCCGTAGTAGAAGCCCGGATCGACGAAGAACCGCAGTGCATTGCCGAGCGCCTCGAGCGGATCCCTCGCGTAGGCCTCCTGCGAGCCCACGACGATGAGCGTCGGGATGCCGAACGTCATCATCACGATCACCGCGAGCATGCGGATGCTCGCCGTCGCCGCGGCGCGATCCTCGGCGGACTCGGTCTCGAGCATGTTGCTCTTCGCCGCCTCCACCGGTCTGAACCAGGCGAGCACCGGCAGCACGACGAAGACGCTGAGACCGAGCGCGGCGATCATCGCGAACAGCAGGCCAGCCATTCCACCGAGCCCGAGCGACTGCAGCAGCAGCGAGCCGTCGTCGGCCCCGAAGAAATATCGCCACCCGTCCTCTCTCCTTGTCGATTCGATGCTCGCTCGCACCGCGGGAAGGTGCACGGTGATCGCGGCGGCGATGGCTGGCGGCCAGGGCACGAGGAGCGGCACGATTACGGTTCGGAGCAGTGCGATCAGGATGGCGGCGGTCGCGGGCTCGCGCCAGATCACGTTCAGCACCGACCAGGCGGCAGGGATCGTCGCGGAGCCCATCATCAGGAAGGCGGTGAGGAAGCCGTGGTCGTCGGGACTCGCGGCTGTGCGCAGCACACCCCATACGGCTGCGGGAACCGTGAGGGCGACGAGCGCCCACAGCACCGGGTCGACCAGGGTGCGCCGGAGGACACCGCCGCTCGGGTTCCGCTGGCCCGTCTCCGCTTTCGTCACACCTCGACGCTAGTCGACACGGGCGACGTCGCGCGAGTGAGCGGCGAGAAGCCCGAGGGCGTACGTGAAGTGCCCCAGATAGGAATCGAACCTACGACACCCGCTTTAGGAGAGCGGTGCTCTATCCACTGAGCTACTGAGGCGGACTATAGAAGTGTAGCGAAAAGGGCGCCGCACCAGGCGACGCCCTTCTCGGGGAAGTCTTCGCGAGCCTATGCGACGCGGACGACGGCGCTCGGGGTGCCGGTCGCGAAGGCGCTCGTGGCGACCGTCGACTCGGCGTGCGCACCGCCGTTGGTCCAGCCACCGTGGACCGCCATGCCGTTGCCGACGTAGATCGCTACGTGGAAGCCGGGCCAGATCAGGATGTCGCCGGGGGCGTAAGCGCCGTCGGTGACCTGGTAGCCGAAGCTCGCCCAGGTGCCGACGCTCGTGCCGAGATCGGGGCCGCCGTTGAGACGCGAGGCGACGAGGCCGATGCCTGAGAGCGAGTTCTGCACGAGGTCGGTGCAGTCCTGGCTGACCCCGAGCTGCGCGTAGGCCGCTGCGACGATGCCCTGCGCGCCCGCCCCGGCCGGGATGTCGACGCTGTAGCCGCTCGACACGGCTTCCTCCGCGGCGGCGACGACCGGCACGACGATCTCCACCGGCTTCTCCTCGGCGCTCGGAAGCTGCTCGGGGATGGCGATGGTGCTGCTCGAGACCGTGGTCAGCAGCTGGGCCTGGGCCACTTCGGCGTCGGGCAGCTGCTCGGACGAGGAGGCGTAGGCGGGGAGCGCGAAGACGCCGACGAGTGCGGCGCTCACCGCGGCGGCGCCGGCGGCTCGGAGGGTCTGCTTGAGAGGACGCGTACGCGGTGCGGCGGCTTTGAGGGCCACCTCGGTACCGGGAGTCGATGCCGAGCCGGAGGTCTGAGTCACGAGGGTGTTGGCCAATCGTTCGCTTGCAGGAGGGGTCGATCCGTGAGGGATCGAAAAACTCCGACCAGCCTAACCGAAGATAACGAAAATGTCACACGGTTCGCGATGATCCACGTGAATCGGCGGAATTCTGCGGAAAATCGGAACGAACACCCACCCCGATAGCTCGATGTAGAGCGATTTCCTTCAAGTGAGACTTGAAGGTTGCGAGGATCTCCCGGCGCGCGTGGCCGCAGTCTCGATCGGAGCTTGCACCCGAGAGAATCGAGGATCAGGCGGGGCGCACCACGTAGGTGGGAGTGCCGAAGTAGCCGGTGGCCGAGGCGACCACGGTCGAGCCGCCCATGCCGCCGTGCACGGCGAGGCCGTCGCCGACGTAGATGGCCACGTGGGGGTAACCGGGCCATCCGAGGATGTCGCCGGGAGCCCACTCGCCGTTGGTGACCGGCACGCCCACGCTCGCGAGGCTCCAGGGGCCGTGATCGTAGCCGCCCTGATCGCGACGGGTCGCGAGTCCGACGGCGGCAAGCGAGTTCTGCACGAGATCGGTGCAGTCCTGACCCACGCCGAGCTGAGCGTAGGCAGCTGCCACGATGCCCTGCGCTCCGACGCCGGCGGGCACGTCTGCCGCATACCCGGCCGAGCCGCCGGCGCTGCCGGCCGAGCTCTCGACCACGGGCGCGACGACGACGGGCAGCGGCTCCTCCTCGGCAGTGGGAAGCGCGGAGGGCACCGCGATCTCGGCCGCGGCGGTCGTGAGCGCCTGGGCGTAGGCCGCCGAGGGCTGCTTCAGCGTCTCGACAGAGGTGGCGTAGGCGGGCATAGCGAAGACGCCGACCATGCCGGCGGTCACCGCGATCGCGCCTGCGGCTCGGAGGGAGCGCTTCATCGAGCGACGGCCGGCGCGCGAGTGGGCGCCGCGAGCCGTCGCCTCAGTGCCGGGAGTCTGTGCTGTACCGGGGGTCTGAGTCACGTGCAACTAGCCTTACGTTCTGAGCGATGCTTCGGCCTGTCGGCCGTTTCAGGCCTCGGGCGGTCAGCCCTTCGGGCCGAAGTTCTGACCAGCCTAACCGAATGTAACGAAATTGTCACGGCCTCGGACGGGGCTCGGTTGAAGCCCCGACCGGCGGTCGTCTCGGCAGCCGGAGAGCCAGGGTGTGACAGACATCCCCTAGACGAGGCCCTGCTCGAGCATCGCCTGGGCGACCGTGACGAAGCTCGAGGTGTTCGCCCCGAGCACGTAGTCGCCCGGGCGGCCGTAGCGCTCCGACGCCTCATAGGAGGCATCGTGAACATCGCGCATGATCGCCTGCAGCCGGTGCTCGCTCTGCTCGAAGTCCCAGCGCTCCCGGGCGGCGTTCTGGCTCATCTCGAGCGCCGAGGTCGCGACGCCGCCCGAGTTGGCCGCCTTGCCCGGCCCGAACAGCACACCCGACTGCTGCAGCAGGTGCACGGCCTCGGGGGTCGTGGGCATGTTCGCCCCTTCGGCGACGGCGCGCACGCCACCGTCGAGCAGGGCTCGCGCACTTGCCACGTCGAGCTCGTTCTGGGTGGCGCAAGGGAAGGCGAGCTCTGCGGGCACGTGCCAGACCGAGCCGTCTGCCACGAACCGCGCGCCCGGGCGGCGCTCGGCGTACTCGCTGATGCGGCCGCGCTCGACCTCCTTGATCTGCTTGAGCAGCTCCACGTCGATGCCGTGCTCGTCCACCACGTAGCCGGAGGAGTCGGAGGCCGTCATCGCGATCCCGCCGAGCTGGGCGATCTTCTCGATCGCATAGATGGCGACGTTGCCCGAACCCGACACGACCGCTCGCCGGCCCTCGATCTCCTCGCCCGTGCGGCGCAGCATCTCCTGGGCGAAGAACACCGCTCCGTAGCCGGTCGCCTCGGTGCGCACCTCGGCGCCTCCCCAGCCCTTGCCCTTGCCGGTGAGCACACCCGACTCGTGCCGACCGGCCAGCCGCCGGTACTGCCCGAAGAGGTAGCCGATCTCGCGCCCGCCCACGCCGATGTCGCCCGCGGGCACGTCCGTCTGCTCGCCGATATAGCGGTACAGCTCGGTCATGAAGCTCTGGCAGAAGCGCATCACCTCGGAGTCGCTCCTGCCGCGGGGGTCGAAGTCGCTGCCGCCCTTGCCGCCGCCGATGCGCTGGCGGGTGAGCGCGTTCTTGAAGATCTGCTCGAAGCCGAGAAACTTGACCACCGAGAGCGTGACGCTCGGATGGAAGCGCAGGCCGCCCTTGAAGGGGCCGAGCGCCGAGTTGAACTGCACCCGGAAGCCGCGGTTCACGTGCACTCGGTTCTGGTCGTCGAGCCAGGGCACGCGGAAGATGATCTGCCGCTCCGGCTCGACGAGCCGCTCGAGGATGCCTGCGTCGATGTACTCCGGGTGCTCGGCGAGCACCGGCTCCAACGTGTCGAGCACCTCGTGCATGGCCTGCAGGAACTCGGGCTCGTTGTAGCTGCGGGCCTCGACGGCCTCTGCTACCGCCCGGATGTGGGCCTGGGGTGTCACACGCGTCATCGCGAGTCCTCGATTCGATCTATCAACTCCATCAGTGGGTCGCACGGGGCGCCCATCGACGTAGGGGCGGGTAATTGGGGGCGAGGATCGCGCGCAGGCATGACGGACGGAACCGGCCGCGTGCGCGCGGCGGGCTGCGGGAGCCCGTGCGCGGCGGCCGGAGCTACCGCGAGACGAAGATGTGGGCGGCGATCTCGGAGGGCAGCTCGATCGGCACCGCGTCCGAGCCCTCGGCGGCCTGAACCTCGATGCGCACGATGCCGCCTTCGAGGTAGACGAACTCCGCGACCGCTCCGGGACGCAGGCCGGCCTGGTCGAAGAGGCGCAGCTGCTCGGGGTCGACCTGCGCGGGCTCGGCGAGCCTGCGCACCCGGGCGCGCACACGCTCGCTGCCGTCGTCGAACAGGGTGATGGCGCTCACGACACCGCTCTGAAACGGAGCGGTCGGCCGCACGCCGAGCTCTTCGAGGCCGGGAATCGGGTTGCCGTACGGCGACTCGACCGGGTTGCCGAGCATGCCGAGCAGCTTGCGCTCGACCTGCTCGCTCATGACGTGCTCCCAGCGACATGCCTCTTCGTGAACGTACTCCCACTCCAGGCCGATCACGTCGGCGAGCAGGCGCTCCGAGAGCCGGTGCTTGCGCATGACGCGCACGGACTTGGCGCGGCCCTCCTCGGTGAGCTCGAGGTGGCGGTCGTTGCTCACGATCACGAGACCGTCGCGCTCCATGCGCGCGATGGTCTGCGAAACCGTCGGCCCCGAGTGACCGAGACGCTCCGAGATGCGAGCCCGCAGGGGCACGATTCCCTCTTCTTCGAGCTCGAGAATCGTGCGCAGGTACATTTCGGTCGTGTCGATGAGATCGGTCACTTGCACCTCCGCTGATAGTCCTCGCACCAGCCTATTCCATTCGGATACCCGCCGGACAAGACGGGACGAGGATCGGCGCGCTCCGAGCGCGCCGGGCGCAGGCGGGCGGGAGGCGCGGCGAATCGCGATCCTCGTGCCGTTCTAAGATAGTCAGCATGGCCGATATCACCATTCCCGCTGACCTGCTGCCCGCCGACGGACGATTCGGCTGCGGCCCCTCGAAGGTTCGCGGGGAGCAGCTCGACTTCCTCGCCTCGCTGCAGCCCTCGGTCATCGGCACCTCGCACAGGCAGGCCCCGGTGAAGAACCTCGTCGGCAGCCTGCGGGAGGGGCTCTCCGAGCTCTTCCGGGCGCCAGAGGGCTACGAGATCCTGCTCGCCAACGGCGGGGCGACCTCGTTCTGGGATGCCGCCGTGCACTCGCTCATCGAGCGCCGCAGCCAGCACCTCGCCTTCGGCGAGTTCGGCGCGAAGTTCGGCAAGGCGGCTGCCGCGGCTCCGTGGCTCGAGACCCCCGAGATCCGCGAGGCGACGGCCGGATCGCGCAGCGAGGCCGCACCCGCCGAGGGCTTCGACGTCTACGCCTACCCGCACAACGAGACCTCGACCGGCGTGATGAGCGAAGTGCGCCGCGTGCACGGCGACAAGGGCGCGCTCACCGTGGTCGACGCGACGAGCGGCGCCGGCGGCCTCGACTTCGAGGCGAGCGAGACCGACGTCTACTACTTCTCCCCGCAGAAGAACTTCGCGAGCGACGGCGGCCTGTGGTTCGCACTCGTCTCGCCGGCGGCGATCGAACGCATCGAGCGCATCGCCGCCTCGGATCGCTACATCCCCGAGACGCTCAGCCTCGCAGGCGCGGTGGCCAACTCGCGCCAGAACCAGACGCTCAACACCCCCGCGCTCGCGACGCTCGCGCTGATGGACGAGCAGGTGCGCTGGATCAACTCGCAGGGCGGCCTCTCATGGGCCGCCGCCCGCACCGCCGAGAGCGCCGGGGCGCTCTACGACTGGGCCGAGCGCAGCGCGATCGCGACCCCGTTCGTCGCCGACCCCGCCCACCGCTCGAACGTGGTCGTCACGATCGACTTCGACGATTCGATCGACGCCGCCGCGATCTCGAAGGCGCTGCGCGCGAACGGCGTGGTCGACACGGAGCCCTACCGCAAGCTCGGCCGCAACCAGCTGCGCATCGCGACCTTCACCGCGATCGAGCCCGCCGACGTGCGCGCGCTGACCGCCTCGATCGACTACGTGCTCGAACGCCTCTGAGCTCGCATCCGGTCGCTTACCGCCCCTTTCGGTCTCTGCCAGGGGCGGCTACTGTCCGTCTGCGCCTTGACTGAGTGCCCGGGCCGGGCGGCCCGGGCGGGTCGGCCGCCGCAGCTTGTGCAGCCTCAAGCGCGAATCGCCCTATTCCTCTTCGTCGGAGTCGGCGTCGTCTTCCTCGTCGTCCTCGTGCTCGAAGTCGACCTCGTCGAGGGGATGGTCGTGCAGGTCGTGCTCGTCGAGATCGGCGAAGCCGTCCTCGTCCTCGTCGTCGTCAGTGTCGTCGCCCTCGTCCTCGTCGTCGTCGTCAGTGTCGTCGTCCTCGTCCGACTCATCATCGTCGTCGGTGTCGTCGTCCTCGTCCGAGTCGTCTTCGTCTCCATCGACATCGACGCCGTCGATCTCGTCCTCGAAGTCGCTGAAGTCGTTCTCGAGCAGATCGTCCTCGGGATCGACCTCGTCCTCGTCGCTGAGCTCGGCCGCAGCGGCCTCGGCGGCGGCCGCCTCGTCCGCAGCCTGACGCGCCTGCACCTCGCGGTACTGGGCCAGTCGAACCGACCAAGGCACCCACTCGGGCGCGATGACCGCGCCCTCCCCGGGCAGCAGCTCCACCTCGAGCACGTTGACCGGCGACTCCTCGTCGACGCGAGCGAGGGTCGCAGCCCAGCGCCAGCCCGGGTAGCCGGGCAGGCGGCACTCGAAGAAGAGGGTGAGCACGTGCGCCTCGTGCAGCTCGTGCCCCTCATCGGCGCCGATGGTCTGCGCATCGGTGATCTCCGCGAGCGCGGCGCGCGCGATGTCGCGCGAGGCGAGCAGCACCTCGTCGGGCTCGAGCCGGGCCTGGATCGAAGCCGTCTCGGGCTCCGGCGCCGCCTCGCCCTGCTCTGAGCCGGGCTCCTGCGCAGCAGCGCTCTGCCCTGCGTCGGGCTCCGCCGGCGCCGCGTGATCCTCGCCAGCGCCCGCCTCGATGACGACGTCTTCGGCGATCGCCTCGACGCCCTCGACCGCCCCTTCGGGCTGCGGCTCAGACATCGAAATCGTCCGCCACGCGGCGCAGCATCGTCGCGAGCTTGCGCGACGCAGAACGCTCGGGGTACTGGCCGTGCTTCAGCCTGCCGCCGATGCCGTCGAGCAGCTTCACGAGATCTTCGATGATGATCGCCATCTCGTCCGCGGACTTGCGGTCGCGCTTGGCCGCGCGCGGCGTATCGAGCACGCGCACAGAGAGCGCCTGCGGGCCGCGTCGACCATCGGCGACGCCGTACTCGAGCCGGGTGCCGGCCGTGACCTCGACGTCATCGGGCAGCACGGAGGCGTGCAGGAAGACCTGCTCGCCGTCATCGCCCTGGATGAAGCCGAAGCCCTTTTCCTCGTCGTAGAACCTGACCTTGCCGGTGGGCATGCCCGTTCCTTTCAGGCGCGTGAGCGCCGCACACTCGTGGGGCGCGTTGCCCCTGTTCACTCCCCCAATCCTAGCCGGGCCGCCTCCCTCTCGGCTGCCGGGCCGATCCCGTCTCTCTCGGCCTGCCCCGCAGCTTGGCAGTTGCGGCGACCTGTGCGCCGGCGAAGTCGCCACAACTGCCAATCCGCGATAGGGGTCGGGGCTGCCGGAGGGGGCGGCAGACGGGGCCAGGGAGGCGGGGGCACAGCAACCGGCGACAGGGCGGCGGGAAGAAGCAGGATGAAGACGAGTAAGGAACGGAAGAGGAAGGAGAGGAATAGGAGGAGCGCGCCTCACTCCCGCACGAGGGCGGCGGCCTCGATCTGCAGCGCCCGACGCACCGCGACGAGTGCGGGGTGCCCGGCGCTCGAGATGCGGGCGGCGGTGAAGATGGAACGGTGCGGCCTCCCGGGCAGTTCGACGAGGCGGAGCCGGTGCGAGGCGCCGATGTGCACGAGGCCCGGCAGCAGGGCGACCGCGTTGCCGGTCTCGATGAGGCGCACGTGCGCCTGCAGGTCAGCGGTCTCGTAGCGCACATCGGGCTCGAAGCCTGCGCTGCGGCACGCCTGCTCGGCCCAGTGCCGCGAGGCGGCGCCGTGGGGCTCCATCACCCAGGGCAGCGAAGCGGCGTCGGCGAGGCTCGAGGCGTCGTCGAAGGCGGTATCCCCCGCACCGAGCGGCGGCAGGGCGAGGCTGATGGGGTCGCCCGTGAGCGGTTCCCGGTCGAGGCCGGTGAAATGGGCGGCGGCGTGCCCCGGGTACTGCTCCGCGACGACGAGGTCGAAGCCGCGGGCCCAGGTCTCGTGGAGCGCGGTCTCGGGCTCGTGCTGCACCATCTCCACGCGCAGCAGCGGATGCTCGGCTCGAAGGCGCCGCAGCGTCCGGGGCATCATGGCGAGCAGGGCGGTCTGGAAGATGGAGACGCGCAGCGTGCCGGTGACCTCGGGGTGGCTGCGATGCAGAGAGGCTTCGGCCCGTTCGAGCCCGGCGAGCAGTTGCTCGGCGTCGGCGACGAGCGCCTCCCCTGCGGCGGTGAGTTCGAGCGTGCGTCCCGCCTTGCGCAGGAGGGGAACCCCCGCCTCGCGCTCGAGCAAGGCGAGCTGCTGAGACACGGCGGACGGGCTGTAGTTGAGCGCTTCCGCGACCGCGGCGACGGTGCCACGGGCGCTGAGTTCCCAGAGCAGGCGCAGGCGTTTCATCTCGAGCATGGGAGGGCCTCCAAAGATTCAGTTCTCCTTCATATTATCGGGAAGAAACATTTGCTTTACTTCACACTTGTCCGGCTGCACACTTGCATCAGCCACACGGATCGGCCCCTGCCCAGCGACACCCGCTCGAACGGCGGCGAGCGCGATCCTCGTCCCAGAACACCGAAAGGCCAGCCGTGACCAGCACCCCAGACACCGCAGTCCGACCGCAGCAGCTCGCAGACGACGCCATCGAGCTCGTACGTCGCTGGCTCGCAGAGGCGGCCGAGTTCCCGGTCGACGCCTCGGCCGAACGCCTCGCCGGAGTGCTGAAAGACCCGAACGGCCTCGATTTCACCGTCGGCTTCGTCGACGGCGTCGTTCGTCCCGAGGATCTCGACGCCGCAGCGAGCAAGCTGAAGCAGCTCGTCCCGCTCACCCCCCAGTTCCTCCCCGCGCCCATGCGCGGCGCCATCGGCCTCGGCGGAGCCTTCGCGAAGCCGCTGCCCGGCATCGTCGTCCCGATCGCGCGCAAGGTGCTGCGCCAGATGGTCAGCCACCTCATCATCGACGCGACCGACGCCAAGCTCGGCCCGGCCATCGCCAAGATCAAGAAGAGCGACGTCAGCCTCAACATCAATCTGCTCGGCGAGGCGATCCTCGGTCAGCACGAGGCGGAGCGTCGCCTCGCGGGCACCCACAAACTCCTCGCCCGCCCCGACGTCGACTACGTATCGATCAAGGTCTCCTCCACCGTCGCCCCGCACAACCACTGGGCGTTCGACGAAGCCGTCGAGCACATCGAACAGCAGCTGGTCCCACTCTTCGAACGGGCAAACGCTGCCTCGCCCAAGAAGTTCATCAACCTCGACATGGAGGAGTACAAGGATCTCGACCTCACCCTCGCGGTGTTCAAGGGCATCCTCGACCGCCCCGAGTTCAAGGGCCTCGAGGCCGGCATCGTGCTGCAGGCCTACCTGCCCGACGCCCTCGGCGCGATGATGGATCTGCAGGAGTGGGCCGCGAAGCGCGTCGCCGACGGCGGGGCCTCGATCAAGGTGCGCGTCGTGAAGGGCGCGAACCTGCCGATGGAGCTCGTCGACGCGGCGATCCACGGCTGGCCCGCCGCCACCTGGGGCACCAAGCAGGACAGCGACACGAGCTACAAGGCCGTGCTCGACTTCGCACTGCACCCCGAGCGTGTCAAGAACGTGCGCATCGGCGTCGCCGGCCACAATCTCTTCGACGTCGCCCTCGCCTGGCTGCTCGCCAAGGCCCGCGGCGCGCAGAACGGCATCGAGTTCGAGATGCTGCTCGGCATGGCGACCGGCCAGGCCGAGGCCGTCAAGCGCGAGGTCGGCCACCTGCTGCTCTACGTGCCCGTCGTGCACCCGCAGGAGTTCGACGTCGCCATCGCCTACCTGATCCGCCGTCTCGAAGAGGGAGCGAGCCAGGAGAACTTCATGTCGGCCGTGTTCGAGCTCAACGACAGCACGGCGCTGTTCGAGCGCGAGAAGCAGCGCTTCCTCGCCTCGCTCGAGGCCCTCCGGGAGATCACGGGCGACGGCTCGCTCGAGTCCTACCGCGTGCCGGAGCCGAACCGCCTGCAGGATCGTCGCGACTACGACGGCGAGGGCGCCGACGCCCGGGTCGAGGCCCGCGTGGCAGCCGGCCGCACCGGCGAGTTCGAGAACGTTCCCGACACCGACCCCGACCTGCCGGGCAACCGCGTCTGGGGCCGTGAGATCGCGGATCGCATGGTCGAGTCGCAGCTGGGCGTGCAGCTCGTCGCCGACGCCCGCATCGACAGCGCCGAGGAGCTCGAGACCGTCATCGCACGCGGCGTCGCGGCCGCCGACGGCTGGCAGGCGCTCGGCGCCGACGAGCGCGCCCGCATCCTCTACCGCGCCGGCGAGCGCCTCGAGGCCAAGCGCGCGGAGCTGCTCGAAGTGATGGGATCCGAGTGCGGCAAGACCCTCGACCAGGGCGACCCGGAGGTCAGCGAGGCCATCGACTTCGCCAACTACTACGCGATGCTCGGCCAGCTGCTCGAGCAGGTCGACGGCGCGAAGCCGCTTCCCCAGAAGCTCATCGCCGTGATCCCGCCGTGGAACTTCCCCACCGCGATCCCGGCCGGCGGCGCCCTCGCGGGCCTCGCTTCCGGTGCCTCGGTCATCATCAAGCCCGCTTCGAACTCGGCCCGCTCCGGCGCGGTCATGGTCGAGGCGCTGTGGGAGGCCGGCGTGCCCCGCGACGTGCTGCAGCTCGTGCAGTTCGGCGATCGCGAACTCGGCTCGAAGCTCGTCGCCGACCCTCGCGTCGACCGCCTCATCCTGACCGGTGCCTACGAGACAGCCGTCTCGTTCCGCGAGCTCCGCAAGGATCTGCCGATCCTCGCCGAGACCAGCGGCAAGAACGCGATCATCGTCACCCCGAACGCCGACCTCGACCTCGCTGCCAAGGACGTGGCGCTCTCGGCCTTCGGCCACGCCGGCCAGAAGTGCTCGGCCTCGTCGCTCGTGATCCTCGTCGGCTCGGTGGCCACCTCGAAGCGCTTCCGCGGCCAGCTCGTCGACGCGGTGAAGTCGCTCAAGGTCGGCACACCCGAGCACCTCGAGACCCAGATGGGCACCATCATCACGGCGCCCTCGGGCAAGCTGCTGCGCGGCCTCACCACCTTGGGCGCCGGCGAGAGCTGGCTCGTCAGGCCCGAGCCGCTCGAGAGCGACAGCCCGCTCGCCGTCGACAAGAACGGCGAGAACAAGCTCTGGAGCCCGGGCGTGCGCGACGGCGTGCAGCGCGGCAGCGAGTACCACATGACCGAGTACTTCGGCCCGATCCTCGGCATCATGACCGCGAAGACCCTCGACGAGGCGATCGACATGGTCAACGAGATCGACTACGGCCTCACGAGCGGCCTGCACTCCCTCGACCGCGGCGAGATCGACCTCTGGCTGCACCGCATCCAGGCCGGCAACGCCTACATCAACCGAGGCATCACCGGCGCGATCGTGCGGCGACAGTCGTTCGGCGGCTGGAAGAAGTCGGCGATCGGCGCGGGCACGAAGGCCGGTGGCCCGAGCTACTTGCATGGACTCGTGGACTGGGCCGATGCCCCCGTCTCGGCCGAGCTGCGCGCCCCGCGCCAGCCCGCGGCACAGCTGCTCGCCGGCGCGCAGCAGGCCGGCGTCTCAGGCGACGATCTCGAGTGGCTGCGCGCCGCGCTCGGCTCCGACGCCGAAGCCTGGGACGAGGAGTTCGGCATCGCCCGTGACGCCTCGCAGCTCGGCATCGAGCGCAATCTGCTGCGCTATCTGCCGGTGCAGGTGCACATCCGCGCAACCGAGGACGCCCCGCTCACCCATGTCGTGCGCGCCGTCGCGGCTGGCCTCGCCGCGGGCGCCAAGCCCCAGCTCAGCACCCCGACCGCGCTGCCGCAGCCGATCGTCGCCGCCCTGAACGGCGCCGGCGTGAAGGTGCACTTCGACGACGAGACCGGCTGGACGAACCGCCTCAAGGGTCTCGCCGCGAAGCAGGGCCCCGAGGCGAGCGCCCGCGTGCGCATCGTCGCCGGGCCGTCGCGCGAGAGGGCAGTCGCTGCGGTGTACGCCGCGACGGACGGCAAGCCCGATGTCGCCGTCTACGGCGGCGAGGTCGTCTCGGCCGGTCGGGTCGAGATGCTGCCCCACCTGCACGAGCAGGCCGTCTCGATCACGGCCCATCGCTTCGGCACCCCCAACAAGCTCAGCGAGGGCTTGATCTAACCGCTCCGAAGGGCCGGGAGCGCCGGGAACGGCACCCGGCCCTTCGCTATGCTGGGCCGCAGATGCGGCACAGTCGCCGCACTCTCCTGAAAGGGGACGAAGATGTCCGACCAGATATGGCTCTACATCGCTCTCGGCGTGTACTTCGCCGCGATGCTGCTCATCGGCTACCTCGCCTACCGCCGCACCTCCGGTCATGAGGGCTACATGCTCGCCGGCCGGGGCCTGCCGCCCTGGGTGGCTGCGCTCAGCGCAGGCGCCTCCGACATGTCGGGCTGGCTCATCATGGGTCTGCCCGGCGCGATCTACCTCGCCGGTCTGATCGAGGCATGGATCGCGATCGGCCTGACGCTCGGCGCCTACCTGAACTGGCTGGTCGTCGCGCCGCGCCTGCGCGCCTACACCGAGGTGTCGAAGAACTCGATCACGCTGCCGAGCTTCTTCGAGAACCGCACCCGCGACAAGACCCGTTCGCTGCGCATCGTCTCGAGCGTCATCATTCTGGTGTTCTTCACCCTGTACGTCTCGTCGGGCATGGTCGCCGGCGGCGTCTTCTTCGAGAGCGCCTTCAACGGCGACTACGTCTGGGGCATGGTGCTCGTCACCGTGGTGACGCTCGGCTACACCCTGTTCGGCGGCTTCCTCGGCGCCTCCCTCACCGATGTGGTGCAGGGCCTCATGATGGTCATCGCCCTCATCGTGGTGCCGGTCGCGGCGCTCGTCGCGGTCGGCGGCTTCGGCGAGGCCATGTCGCTCGTACAGGAGCTGCACCCCGACCACTTCAACCTCTTCGGCGGCACCGGCCTGACCTCGGTGACGATCATCGGCGTGCTCTCCGGCCTCGCCTGGGGTCTCGGCTATTTCGGCCAGCCCCACATCGTGGTGCGCTTCATGGCGCTGCGCGCTCCGCAGGAGGCGAAGAGCGCGCGTCGCATCGGAGTGACCTGGCAGGTCATCTCGCTCACGGGCGCGGTGTTCTCGGGCCTCGTCGGCATCGCCTACGTGTCGAAGAACAACATCGATCTCTCGAACCCCGAGACGGTCGTGCTCATGATGTCGCAGGCCCTGCTGCACCCGCTCGTCGCGGGTCTCGTGCTCGCCGCGGTGCTCGCCGCGATCATGAGCACCTTCTCCAGCCAGCTCATCGTCTGCTCCTCGGCACTCGTCGAGGACATCTACAAGGTGCTGCGCAAGACCCCGCCCAGTGAGAAGACGCTGGTACTGCTCGGCCGGGCCTGCGTGCTCGCCGTCGCGGTCGTCGCGGCCCTGCTCGCGGTCAGCCCGAACGACTCGATCCTGGGACTCGTCAGCTTCGCCTGGGCCGGTTTCGGCGCCGCCTTCGGGCCGGTCGTGCTGCTCAGCCTGTACTGGCGCAAGCTCACCAACTGGGGAGCGCTCTCGGCGATGGTCGTCGGCACCGCCACGGTGTTCATCTGGAGCTCGCTCTCGGGCGGCGTCTTCGAGCTCTACGAGCTACTGCCCGGCTTCGTCCTCTCGACGCTCGCCGCCATCGTCGTGAGCCTCGCGAGCTACAAGCGCGACGAGGAGATCGAGGACGAGTTCACCACCACCATGAGCCTGGTGCTGCCCGGCTCGAAATAGCGGATCAGGGGCGGGGCGAAGCCTCGCCCCTTTTCCCGGCACCTCGTGCCATGTCACATCGCAACACTCCGTCCGCCTTCGATTCGAGACGAGGATCTCCATGAGCCCAGCCGAGACCTGGATCTGCACCACCGACTACCACACCGCGGGCGAGCCGTTCCGCATCGTGCACGAGGGCTCCCCCGTACCCGACGGCGCGACGGTCGGGGAGCGCCGCCTCGGCGCTATCGCCGACGAAGCCGGCGCCGACACGATGCGGGCGCTGCTGTGCAACGAGCCCCGAGGCCACGCCGACATGTACGGCGGCTTCATCACGCCCCCCGACGCCGTGCCGGAGGGCGAGGCGGCCGCCCACTTCGGCGTGCTCTTCTGGCACAAGGACGGCTTCTCGACCGCCTGCGGGCACGGCACGATCGCGCTCGGCGTGTGGGCGACCGACACCGGGCTCGTGGAGTCGAACCCCGACGGCGTCACCGAGGTGCGCATCGACGTGCCCTCGGGCCGCGTGGCCGCGCTCGTGGAGCGCCGCGGCGGCGAGCTCGTGCGCGCGACCTTCCGCAATGTGCCCTCGCACGTGATCGCTCGGCGCGTAGCCGTGCAGACATCGCGCGGCGAGGTGCTCGCGGATCTCAGTTTCAGCGGCGCCATCTACGCCTCGGTTCGCGCCGCCGATCTGGACCTCGCAGTGGAACCGGCGCAGTACAACGAGCTGATCGCTCTCGGACGCGAGATCAAGTGGGCGCTCAACGACTCCCCCGAGGCGCAGCACGCCGAGGATCCGCGGCTGTCCGGCGTATACGGCACGATCCTCTTCGACGAGCTCCAACCCCACGAGAACGGGGCCCGCCAGCGCAACATCACGGTGTTCGCGGACGGCGAGGTCGACCGCAGCCCCTGCGGATCCGGCACGGGGGCGAGGATCGCGCTGCTCGCCGACGATGGCACCCTCGGAGCCGACGAGACGCTCGAGCACCGCTCCATCGTCGACACGGTGTTCGAGGCGCGATGGCTGCCCGGCGAGCCTCGACTCGACGGGCGCGCGACCGTGATTCCGGAGGTGTCGGGCACCGCGCACCGCACCGGCGAGCACCGCTTCGTGCTCGATCCGCACGACGCGCTCGGCACCGGCTTCACGCTGCGCTGAGCACGGGCAGGCGGAGCGCTTTCTCGGCGTTCCGGGGTTGGCCCCGGCGCTACTCGGGGAACACTCGCTTGCTGATCGCCTGCACATCGCGTTCGAGGTTCTCGACCTTGGTTTCGAGATGGACGAAGCGACGATCGACCTGCTCGAAGCGCAGGACCATCTCGGTGCGCAGCCCGGAGATATCGGCCTTGAGCTCGCTGCGCAGACTCGCGAACAACGTATCGAAGTGGTTCGTAAGCGAATGGAACGAGCGCAGCATCAACTGAGTCATCACGGTGATCACGCCGACGAGCGCCGCTGCGAGGATGCCGAGCGCCGTCCAGATCTGCGGTTTCGACGCGGAGCGACGGGCCGAGCTCGAACGGATCGGAGCGCTCGTCATGCGCCTCGCTCCCGAGGCCGAGGAGACGATGAGCTAGGGCATGCCGACGCTCAAGTACCGCGGGCGCGCACTCGTCCACTTCACCGCACCTGAGCCTCTTCCCGCCGTCATGGGCGATCGACGCGAGCCAAGAGATCGCCTCTCCGACTACACGACCACCGAGCACGCGATCCGCTTCACCCTGGAGC
>JBEBTD010000012.1:0-23306 GCA_040393965.1 Leucobacter soli
ATCACGCTGCAGACCTTCGCCGTGCTGCTCGCGGGCGCCGTGCTCGGCGCGAGCCGAGGCCTGCTGGCGGTGCTGCTCTACCTCGCGATCGGCGCGATCGGCCTGCCGGTGTTCGCAGGCGGCGCGGCCGGTCTCGCGCCCTTCGCCGGCCCGACCGTCGGCTACCTCGCCGGCATGCCCCTCGCGGCGTGGCTCACCGGCTTCATCGTGGAGCGGCTTCCCCGCAGGAGCGTCGCCCTGCACACCGCGCTCGTCTTCGTCGCGGCGTTCATCGGCAACGCGGTGTTCGTCTACACCCTCGGCGTGCTGGGCCTCGCCTGGCGCACCGACATGACCCTCGGCGCCGCCTTCGTCTTCAACCTCGGCTTCGTACCCCTCGACACCGTCAAGATCGTGCTCACCGCGATCGTCGCGGCCGCTGCCGCCCGGGCGTTCCCCGAACTGCTGCCCCGCAAGCGCACGGCGCAGCCGGTAGAGTCGGCGGAGTGATCGAGCTAGACCGCGCGGAGTTCGTCGCCCCGACCGCGAGCGGCGAGCAGCGGGTACTGCACCCCGTCACGCTTCGCCTCCCCGAGCACCGCATCGCCCTCGTCGGAGCGAACGGCTCCGGCAAGTCGACGCTCGCGCGCATGCTCAACGGGCTGATCGAGCCGAGCGCGGGCAAGGTTCGCGTGATGGTGGACGACGAGGATCCGGGCGCCTGTTCCTCGCACGACACCGTCCGCGACGGCGGCGCAGTGCGACGCATCGTCGGCTTCGTCTTCACCGATCCCAGTGCGCAGCTCGTGATGCCGACCGCCATCGAGGACGTCGCGCTCTCGCTTCGCCGCTCCCACCCCGAGAAGCGGCAGCGGCTCGCCGCGGCCCACCGGGCGCTCGCCGACCTCGGCCTCGACGCACTCGCCGATCAGAGCGTGCACACGCTTTCGGGCGGCCAGCGCCAGATGCTCGCCATCGCCTCCGTGCTGGCGGCGCGCCCGCGGATCCTCGTCGCCGACGAGCCCACCACCCTGCTCGATCTTCGCAACAGCCGTATCGTCGCGGAGCTGCTGCTCAGCCTGTCCCAGCAGCTCATCGTCGCCACCCACGATCTCGACCTCGCCGCGCGCTGCGACCGGGTGATCGTGATGGCCGACGGGGCGGTCGCCCACGACAGCGCTGCGGAGACCGACTCGAGCCCGGCGGCGGCCGTCGACTGGTACCGCGCGAGCATCGAGGCCTCGCCGTGATGATCCAGGCGCCCGGGGCCTACCGGCCGGGCCGCACCCCGCTGCACCGCATGCGGCCCGGAGCGAAGCTGCTCGGCCTCTTCGCCCTCGGCATCCTGATCGTCGTCTTCCGCAACTGGGCGGTGGGCGCCGGTGCCCTCGCGCTCGGCATCGGGCTCTGCCTCGTCGCCGGTCTGCGCGCTCACGAGTTCCTGCGGCTGGCGCGCGGCTTCGCCCTCATCGGCCTGCTGCTGCTCGCCTTCCAGACCTGGCAGCGGGACTGGGTGCACGGCGTCACGATCGTCGCGGGGCTGTTCGCGCTGATCCTCGCGGCGAGCGCGGTCACGGCGAGCACCGCCGCAGACGACATGCTCGACACGATCATCTGGGCGTTGCGCCCGCTCGAGCCGCTCGGCGTCGCACCCGAGCGGGTGGCGCTCGCGTTCTCGCTCGCGTTCCGCTCGCTGCCGCTCGCCTACGAGCTGGCGGCCGAGACCCGGGAGGCGGCTCGCGCCCGCGGCCTCGACCGCAGCCCGCGCGCCCTGCTCGTGCCGTTCGTGCTGCGCATGATCGCCCACTCGAAGAACGTGGGCGCAGCGCTGCACGCCCGCGGCCTCGACGACTGAGGCGGCTCAGCCGGCTGCGGCTACTGAGGCCCCGCCCGTTCCCGCCCGTCCCGCTCCGCCCCGCCCCGCTAGGCTTGCACGCATGGCCGAAGCGCAGATTCCCGAGGGGCTCACCGCCGACTACGCGAACACGCAGGTGCGCGAGGCGATCCTCGCCCTGCAGGCGGAACCCGACTACGAGCGGCTCTCGGCGTTCCTCACCGCGCTGCGCGACGGCTTCCTCATCGCCGACGTGACCGGCACGCAGAAGAAGAAGTCGACGCGGGTGCGAACCGTTCGCTCGACCACGGGCCAGCCGCTGCTGCCGCTCTTCACCTCGATGCACGAGCTGCGCCTCGCGCACCCGAAAGGCCGCGCCGATCAGGCGAAGGGCGCAATCATGCCCGCGTCCGAGGCGCTGCGGCTGATCAGGAGCAGCCCCTTCGTCGCCGTGCAGTTCGATGCCGGCTCGGCCGCGCTCATCGTGCTGCGCAAGTACATCGAGCTCGCGCTCGGCGACGAGATGATCACGGCCGAAGCGCTCGAGGCGATGCGCTGAACCTAATGGAGCTCCCCCGGGGGCCCGGAACGCGCACGACCCCGGCCTCGCCGAGGCGAGCACCGGGGCCGTGGAAGGGATCCGCTACTTCTTGGGCTTCATCTGGAACGCGCGCACGATCTGCACGAGGCCCATCGCCGCCATCGAGGCGCCGAGGATCATCCACAGCGTGACCGCGCCGAGCACGGGCGAGAAGATCAGCACGATGCCGGCGATCACGCTGACGATGCCGTAGATCACCGTGAGCGCCTTCGCCGGGCTCGTCTTGACCGCGGCGAACGCCATCGCCCCCTCGAAGATCCACATGATGCCGATGAAGATCGACAGGAACGCCGCCAGCACCGCGGCGGTGTTGGAGAGGTTGCCGAAGACGATGATGCCCGCGATCAGGTAGAGCAGGCCGAGCACGGCGTTGCCGATCCGGCGGCCGGTCGACATCTGCTTCGAGAAGATCATGGCGCCGATGAAGACGACGCCCGCGATCACGAGGTAGACCCCCAGCACGACGGCGACGACCGTCATCATGGCCGCACCCGACTGCACCGGGTTGAAGAGGATCAGCAGACCGACCACGAGGGCGACGAGGCCGCCGACGCCCATGACGGTGCGCAGCAGGTCGACGGCCTTGCGGTCGTCGACGATGATCGTTTCTTGTTCGGACATTGCCGTCTCCTTCATCAGATGCCCGCCGGGTCGGCTCGCCCGGTTGCTGCTTCAAGCATGCACCGAGCAGGGCGAAGATCGCGACCCCCACGCGGGATCGGAGCGTTCCGGGTGACGCCTCGCGCCCGGCGCGGTGCCGGGTCTCGGCACAGCATCCCGTCGTAGGCTTGGGGCATGACAGTTCTCGCAGGCATCCTGCTGCTCCTGAACGCGCTCTTCAACGCGATCGTTTGGCCGCAGTTCTTCAAGCGCGTGGCCGCCGACCCCCGCGCTCGCGACGAATCGGGCGCGACCACCAAGTTCTACCGCGTGCACGCGGTGCTGATCGCGATCGCCCTGGTCATCGCGGCCGTCTCGGCCGTCGCCGGCATCGCCCTGCTGATCGGAGCCCCGGCATGAGACGCGTCCTGACCTACGGCACCTACGACCTGCTGCACTGGGGGCACATCCGCCTGCTGCAGCGCGCACGCGCGCAGGGCGACTACCTCGTCGTCGCGCTCAGCACCGAGGAGTTCAACGCGGGCAAGGGCAAGAAGACCTATCACGACTACGAGACTCGCAAGAAGATGCTCGAGTCGGTGCGCTACGTCGACCTCGTCATCCCCGAGGAGTCGTGGGATCAGAAGATCCGAGACGTGCAGAAGTACGAGATCGACGTGGTTGTGATGGGCGGCGACTGGGAGGGCGACCCCCGCTTCGAGATCCTCACCGACTACTGCGACGTCGTCTACCTCGACCGCACCGAGGGCATCTCGACGACCAAGATCAAGCGCGACCTCGGCGTGAACGCGTGACGACTGGCGGCCACCCCTCGACTTCTCCGGTCATCGAGCGGCAGTTTCAGCACCGCTCGGTGCGCAGGTTTCTCGATGCGCCGGTGAGCGAGGCGCAGCTCGAGGCGATCGTCGGCGCAGCGCAGCGCGCCTCGACCTCGTCGAATCTGCAGGCCTGGTCGGTCGTCGCGGTTCGCGACGAGGATCGCCGCAAGCGACTCTCGGAGATGCTTGGAGGCCACCCGTACATCGAGAGCGCGCCGGTGTTCCTCGCATGGATCGCCGATCTCTCGCGCAATGACCTGCTGATCCGCTCGCACGGCGTCGAGCCCGAGACGCTGGGCTACCTCGAGATGACCCTGATCGGCGCGATCGACGTGGGCATCGCCGCGCAGAACGCACTGCTCGCGGCCGAGTCGATCGGACTCGGCGGGGTGTTCGTCGGCGGCATCCGCAACAACCCCGCAGCCGTCGCCGAGGAGCTCGGGCTGCCGCGTCACGCCTTCGCGATGGTGGGCATGGCGATCGGCGTGCCGGATCCCGCCGAGGGCACCGGCGTCAAGCCACGGCTGCCGCTCGAGGGCGTACTGCATCGCGAACGGTACGACGCCGAGCGCTGGCGGGGTGCCGTCGCGCAGTACGAGCACGACTACCGCGACTACTTCGAGTCCCAGGGCGTTCCGAACCGCAGCTGGGCGCGCACGATCGTCTCGCGCCTCGGTTCGCTCGCGGGCCTCCACGGCCGCCACACCATGCGGGAGTCGCTGCGGGCGCAGGGCTTCGAGTCCCGCTAGCGACGAGCGCAGGGATACGGGGATGCGGAGTCGTCAGCTCAGGCCGCCGTCGACACGGATGACCTCGCCCGTCACGAAGCCCGCGGCCTCGCTGAGGAGGAACCGCACCACGCCGCTCACATCCTGAGGGTCGCCCAGACGCCGCAGAGCGTTCGAGAAGCCCTCGTGCACCTCGGCGCTCTCCGCCATTCTCCTCTTGATCCGGCCGGTGACGATCGGCCCGGGAGCGAGGCAGTTTGCACGTATGCCGTAGCGCCCGATATCGCGGGCGAGATAGCGCGTGTAGTGCGCGACGGCGGCCTTCGCGATGCCGTAATGCGCATACCGGCCGTCCGGAGTCGGGTCGAGACCGTTCTGAGAGGACATCGTCACGACGGATCCGCCGCCGTTCGAGATCATGAGCGGCAGCACGGCCTGCACCGTGTTGATCGTGCCGATGAGATTCCGATCGAGCACGAGGCGCAGCTCCTCGAGATCGATGCTGCCCGCTCGATTGCCGTCGAGGGGGCCCGATCCGCCGCCGGCATTGCAGACGACTCCGTCGATGCCGCCCCAGCAGCCTTCCAGTTCGGCGGCGATCGCGCCGAGGGCATCGGCATCGGAGACGTCGGCTTCGTACCCTCTGACCTCGATCCCCTTGCGGGCGAGGTCGTCGACGACCGAGTCCTGGTGGCCGTCCTCCAGAAACTCCAGGTGCGCGTCGAGGCTGATGTCCGCCACCGCCACACGGTACCCGGCCCCGCCGAGGGTCTTGACGATATCCCTGCCGATACCGCGAGCCGCCCCGGTGACGAGCACCCTCCTGCCTGGACTGCCTCCCATCTCAGGCCTCGATCGGAGCGTGGAGGCGCGGATAGGGGTTCCCGGCGAGACGGCCGCCGTCGATCGCGAGCGTCTGCCCGTGCACATGGCTGGCGAGGTCGCTCGAGAGGAACAGCACCCCATCCGCGATCTCCTCAGGAGTCGCCCACTGTCCGCGTGGAATCGCCTCGGTGAAGATCGCCGCACGATGCTCGTCATGCACGCCGGACATCGCGGTCTTCGTGAATCCGGGGGCGACGGCGTTCACCCGGATCCCGCTCTTCGCGTAATCGACGGCGAGCTGGCGCACCAGGTTGATCACCGCCCCCTTCGAGGCGCAGTACGCGGCATAGCCGGGATCTCCGATGATCCCGCCGACGGATGCGAGACAGACGATCGCCCCCTCCGAACCGGAGCGCAGCCGCTCGCGGATGAACGCCCGGCAGCAGTTCGCGGTGCCAAAGACGTTGACGGCGAACTGCCGCTCCCACGCCTCGTCCTCGACCTCGTGGAGCGAGCCCGCAGTGAGGATGCCGGCAGAGGTCACCAGCACGTCGGGCCGATGCCTCCGAATCGCTTCCTCGACCTGCGCACTGCTCGTGACGTTCAGCTCCTCTACGGCGCAAGCATGACCCGATGCGTCGAGCTCGCGCGCGATCGCCTCGAGCGGGGCCGCATCCAGATCGGCGAGCACGACGGTCGCTCCGGCTCGTGCGAAGAGCCGTGAGACCGCGAGCCCGATCCCCGATGCGGCGCCCGTGACGAGCACGCGCTTGTCTGAGAGGTCGATTTCGATCATCGTCAGGCCTTTCGTTCGAGGAGTTCCGGAGCCGGGTTCGCCTCCAGCAGTCTCCGCGTATAGGGGTGGGCGAACTCTCCGCTCAGGAGCCGTTCGCCGTCGAGCGTCTCGACGAGTTCACCGCGATACATCACTCCGATTCGATCCGCGATCGAGGTGATCAGACTGAGATTGTGGGTGATCATGACGAGCGTGAGGTCGAACTCGAGCTGGAGATCGAGCAGGAGATTGATGATCTGCGCTTGCACCGATACGTCCAGCGCGCTGGTCGGCTCATCCGCGACGATGATGCGCGGATGCGGGGCGAGCGCCCGAGCGATCGCGATGCGCTGGCGCTGCCCGCCCGAGAGGTCGTTGGGGTGCTTGCCCAGGTACGATGACGGCAGCCCGACCGCATCGATAAGCTCCTTCGCCCGGACGCGGGCGCTCGACTGCTCCATGCCCTGCAGATTGACGAGGGGCTCGCAGATCGACTGCTCGATCGAGCGCCGAGGGTTCAGCGTGTCGAGCGGGTTCTGAAACACCATCTGGATGTTCTCGCGGAAGGCGAGCTCGTCGGCCCGAGACCGGTTTCGGGTGATGTCCCTCCCCTGGATCGTGATCGCCGAGCCGGGATCGGGGCGCTCGAGGTCGAGAATCAACTTCGCGAGCGTGCTCTTGCCCGAGCCGCTCTCTCCGACGATGCCGAACAGCTCGTTGCCGAAGATGGTGAGGTCGAGGCCGTCCACCGCACGTCGCGGCGCGCGCTCCCTCTCGCGCTCCACGGCGGCCCGCTTCACCGCACGCGATGACCGCCTCCCGTAGGTCTTCGACACGTCCGTGAGCTCGATGACCGGCTCGGCGGAGGGGACGGCGCGCGAAAGCTGCTGCTCGCTCACCGGCTGGACGCCGGTGAGCTTCGCGGTGAGCTCCGGCGTCCACGTCTCGACGGGTGTCCAGCTCCGCACCATATGCGCTCCCCCCTCCGAGTAGCTGACGGGCGGAGGTTCGGAGAAGCTCCGATCGGACGCGAGGGGGTTCCTCGGCGAGAAGCGCTCGCCTGATGGCCAGGATCCCGGTGCAGGGACGGCGCCCCTGATCGTGGGCATCCGGCCCTCGAATCTCGTGTTCGCCTTGGGGATGCACTCGAGCAGCGCCTTGGTATAGGCGTGCTTCGGCGTGGTGAGTATGCTCCGCGCGGGGCCGCTCTCGATGACCTGACCGGCGTACAGCACGAAGATGCGACTCGCGATCGTCGCGGCCACGGCCATGTCATGCGTGACGAAGATGCACGCCATGCTCCGCTCCCGCTGGATGCGCTGGAGCAATCGCAGGATGTCCGCCTGAATCGTCACATCGAGCGCGGTGGTCGGCTCGTCGGCGATGAGCACCTCCGGATCCCCCATCAGGGCCATCGCGATCATCACCCGCTGCTGCATGCCTCCGGAGAGCTGGTGCGGATAGCTCTTGAGCACGGTCTCAGGCTCATGGATGCCGACCTCCTCGAGCAGCGAGATCGCCTTGCGGAGCGGGTCCGTCCCGCCAGGGCTCCCGTGGCGGCCGGCTCCGACGTTGAGCCGATGCGCCTCCACGAGCTGGCTCCGAATCGTCTGCGTTGGATTGAGCGCATCCATCGCCTCCTGGAAGATCACCCCGATCCGGTTGCCGCGAATCCGGGTCATCTCCCGCTGACCGAGGTCGAGCAGGTTCTGCTCGCCGAGCAGCACTTCGCCCTCGAAGGTGACGGGCGCGGTGTATTCGAGCAGCCTGATCGACGAGAGGAGGGCGACGCTCTTCCCGCTGCCGGATTCGCCGACCACGCAGACGGTCTCTCCGCGGCGAACGTCGATGCTGATCGCATCGACGAGGCAGACCCGGCCCGAGGGCGACTCGAGGTAGACGCTGAAGTCCTTGAGCTCGAAGGCGAGAGTCACGAGGCACCTCCGGATTCGGCGCCGAGGTAATGCCGCTCCACGTCGCGGAGCGCCGCCTCGAGCTTCTCCAGGGCTTCCCGGATCTCGGCGCCGGTGACCGTCATCGGCGGGGTGATCCTGAGCACGTTGCCGCCGAGCCCGCCGCGACCGATGAGGAGTCCACGGCGCCGAGCAGCCTCGAGCGCGAGCAGGGTCGCCTCAGGGGCAGGGCTCCCGTGCACCGGATGCACGAGCTCCACCCCGTTCATGAGACCGAGACCGCGCACGTCGCCGATCATGGCGCAGTCGGCCGCGATACGCCGCAGGCCGTCCCGCAGCTCCTCGCCCCGCACATCGGCATTGCGCTGCAGATCATGATCGCCGATATAGTCGAGCACCGCGAGTCCCGCGGCCATGGAGATCGGGTTGCCGCCGGCGGTCGAGATCGAGTTGCGGGCGATGGAGTTCATGAGCGGGGCCTCTGCGACGACGCCCCCGATGCTCAGTCCGTTCGCGAGGCCCTTCGCGAAGGTGATCGCCTGCGGCTTCACCCCCTCCGCCTCGATGGCGAAGAAGGATCGACCGGTGCGCCCCCAGGCGGACTGCACCTCGTCTGCGATGAAGGGGATCCCCTCCTCGCGAAGCACCGCGTGCAGGGCGCGGAAGTAACCGGGCGGCGGCGAGAGGAATCCACCGGCGCCGAGGATCGGCTCGGCGAGGAAGCCTGCGAAGCCCGGTGCGGAGTCGACCGCGGCGAGCGTCTCACGGAGTTCCGCCACGGCGAGTCGGGTGAACTCCTCGTCCGAGAGATCGGGATGCGCGCTCGTCGGCTTGTGCCCGTTCTGCAGGAACGCGACCTGCACCGGGCTGTAATGCGTCGGCCGCCAGGCCGCGATGCCCGTGGCGGCCGCCGTCGCGAATGAGCGTCCGTGGTAGCTGCCGCGAAGCGCGAGGAAAGCGTTCGAGGATCTGGCGCTGCTCGCGAGCAGCATCGCGGCCTCGACCGCCTCGGTGCCCGAGTTGACGAAGAAGACCCGGGGATCGTCGATCGGAGCCCTCGCGGCGATGCGCTCGGCGAGCTCCACCTGCTTCCGGATGAGGTACAGGGTGGAGGAGTGGAACATCCTTCCCGCCTGGCTCCTGACGGCGTCGACGATCTCGGGGATGGAATGTCCGATCATCGTCGCGAGCAGCCCGCCGAAGAAATCGAGGTACTCCTCCCCGTCGGATGCGAGCACCCGTCTCCCCTCGCCTGAGACGAGTTCGAGCGGATCCTCGTAGTACAGCGCGAGCCACTCCGGCAGTACCTGAGCGTGGCGCGAGTGCAGTGTGCCGTCGTGCATGGTCGCGATCCTCCTTGAAGCGCTATCGACGGTGCAATTCGATCGGGCGGGCCGGGCGGACGCAAGGCGGCCGATCCCGATTCTCCACATAGTTGAAATTCCGCCCCCTCTCCCTTGTCCCTCGATACCGTCGATCGCCATCGTTGGTCGCAGCAGTCACGCACGATCGCGACGTCGAGGAGGAATCGATGAGGATTCAGGAACAGGCGAGAGCCCTGGTGGCACCGCTCGCCGGTGAGCTTGTGCACACCGTCGCCGAGCTGATCCGGGCACCGACGGTGTCCGGTCAGGAGGGCGAGCTGCTCGCGTATCTGGAGGCGTGGTTCGACGAGCACGGCTTCGACGTGCGGGTGCAGCGGCTGTCGAGCTCTGAGCACGAGGATCTCACTGACGAGCCGAACACCGATAAGCGGGCGAACGTGATCGTCCGCCTCGGCGATGCGCCGGGGCGGCCCGAGGTCGTCATCAATGGGCACATCGATGTCGTCCCTCCCGGCGATCTCGCGGCGTGGACCGAGGCTCCCCCGTTCTCCGGCGTGATCAAGGATCGCCGGGTGTACGGCCGCGGCGCCGTCGACACGAAGGGCGGCGTCGGCGCCGCGATGCTCGCCCTGCTGGCGCTCAAGCGGAGCGCGCTCGAGCTCCGGGTGAACGTCGTGCTGCAGTTGGTCGTCGGCGAGGAGCTCACGGGGGTCGGCACGAGGGTGGCGAACGAGTCGGGCCCCCCGGACATGGCGATCGTACTCGAGCCGACGGAATGCGCCGTCGCCGCGACCAGCACGGGCCTGCAGTTCTTCAAGGTGCGCGTGCGGGGCATCTCCGCGCACACCTCCTCTCCCTGGAAGGGCCGGGACGCGTTCAACCATCTCCTCGCCATCCACCGGGCGATGAGCGACCTCGCCTCCGACAAGAACAACGGCTTCCGCAGCCCGCTCTACGCGACCGTGCCGAGCGCCGCACCGTTCGCGGTCGGAACCGTGCAAGCCGGCCAATGGCGGGCGGCGATCCCCGATGCCGCCGAGATGGCGGGGCGAATCGGGATACTCCCGGGCGAGGCCGTCTCCGAGCTGCGCGAGTCGATCGAGATGCTCATCCGCGGCATCGACGAACTGGAGCGGTGGCCGTTTCCCACCGAGATCGTCTGGGAGTCGTCATGGAGTTCATGGGAGACCCCGCGTTCGCACGACCTCGTGCGAACGATGCTCCGCTCGGCGAGCCTCGCGGGCGGCCCCGACCGGATCATCGGGCTGACTGCGGGCTCCGACGCGGCGTTCTTCGGCGAACGGCAGGTTCCGACAGTAGTGTTCGGGCCAGGGGAGATGGCACTCGCGCATAGCCCCAACGAGCACGTCGAGGAGGCCGAGCTCCTCCGCGCGTGCACGATCCTGGTGCACACGCTTCTCGAGTTGGGAGGGGAGAACGATGCTGTCGCCTCAACATGGCCAGACCACGCTGCAAACGTTATCTAGGGGGCTGCAGCTGCTCGAGGCGATCGTCGCCGCAGACGGGATCGCGACGACGAAGTCGCTCGCCCGTGCACTCGATCTCAAGATCGGCACGTGCTACAACCTGCTGCGCACGCTCCACGCCCAGGGCTATGTGGTGCGGCTCCCCAACGGCACGTATGCGATCGGCCAGCGCGCGGTCGGCCTGAGCAAGTCCGTACTGAATCGCATGCAGCCGGATCCGATGCTCTCCGCGCTCCTCTGGCAGATGAACCGCACGACGCGGGAGACCACCTTCATCTCGGGCTGGTACCACCAGAACATCGTGGTGCAGGAGACCCTGTCGGGCGAGCAGCCACTCGGCGTGACGAGCCTCAGCCCGGGCTACGGGGACAACCTCCACGCGAGAGCGTCGAGCAAGGCGATCCTCGCACATCTCAGCCGCTCAGAGGTCTGCATGATCATTCCGCCGGATCCGCTTCCGAAGCTCACCGAACGAACGATCCTCGACCGGGAGACGCTGTTCGCGGAGCTCGAGAAGGTTCGCAGCACGGGGCACTCGACCGATGTGGACGAGTTCTCGAAAGGGGTCTCCTGCGTGTCGGCGCCGTTCTTCGACCGCAATGACGAGGTGGTCGGCGCCTACGCGATCTCCGTTCCGACCGACAGGTTCAGGAGGGGCTTCGTCCAATACAGCTCTCAGGTGCGCAAGACAGCGGCTGAGGCGACACGGCACCTGCAGCGCTCCGGCGAGTGGGTGGCGATGAGAGGAGTGTCATAAATGTCAACGCTCAGCACACTGGCGGCTTCGAAAGCCGGAGGCGAGCATCTGCCTGAGGGCATACTCGACCGGCTTCTCGAGCACTACGAGTCGATGCTCCGCATCCGACTGCTGGAAGAGGAGGTCGCGAGGCTCCGCGGCACGGGCGACATCATCGGCTCCGTGCATCTCTGCAACGGCCAGGAAGCCGTGTACGTCGGGGCCGCCGCCGCGCTGGATCCGCGCATCGACGCGGTGTTCCCGACCTATCGCGGTCACGGCTGGGCGGTCGCGATGGGGGTGCCGCCGAAGGCGATCCTCGCCGAGCTGCTCGGCCGCGCCAGCGGCATCAGCGGAGGCAGAGGCGGATCGGCGTACTTCACCGCGCCGGCGTACGGATTCTACGGAGAGAACTCCATCGTCGGGGCCGCCGCACCGATCGCGACCGGCTCGGCCCTCGCGGCCTCCTTCGCCGGGTCGAACCGGATCAGCGTGGCCTCCTTCGGCGACGGGGCGCTGAACCAGGGCGCAGTGCACGAGGCGATGAACTTCGCGGCGATCCGACGACTCCCGGTGCTCTTCCTCGTCGAGAACAACTCGTACTCGGAGATGACTCCGACCGCGCTCATGGTGCGCGACGATCGCCTCTTCAAGCGGGCTCAGATCTACGGGTTCTCCGGCGCACGCGTCGACGGGAACGATCCGGAGGCGATGCGACAGGCCGTCACACTCGCGAAGCGCGAACTGCTCCGAGGAAACGGGCCCGTGCTGCTCGAGGCGATCACGGCTCGGATCGTCGGCCACTACATCGGCGATGCCCAGCACTATCGCCCGGCCGGGGAGGTCGACAACGACCTGGAGCGCGAGCCGCTGCGCGTCATCACCGAGCGCATGCTCGGCCTCGGCGTACCCGCCTCTGCGATCGCCCTCGTCTCGGATCGGGTGGCGCAGGAGATCGAGGCCGCCTCGGCGGCGGCGCTCGCCGATCCGATGGCCGACCCGAAGAACAACGGAGAGCACCTGTATGAGTAACGCAACCACCGCCGCGGCAGAACGGCAGCTGAGCTACGCCTCGGCGGTGAACACCGCCCTTCGAGAAGCGCTGGAGGCGGACGAGCGGGTGCTCGTCTTCGGCGAGGACGTCGCTCTTCCGGGCGGCGTGTTCGGCGTCACCAAGGGGCTTGAGAAGACCTTCGGGGAGAGGGTGTTCGACACCCCGATCTCCGAATCGGCGATCCTCGGCGGAGCGATCGGCGCCTCGATGTTCGGGTTCCGGCCCGTCGTCGAGATCATGTGGGCCGACTTCAGCCTCGTGGCCCTCGACCAGATCGTGAATCAGGCCGCGAACGTGAGATACCTCTCCCGCGGCGAGCTGAGCGCACCACTGACGATACGCACCCAGCAGGGCTCCGCCCCGGGCGCCTGCGCGCAGCACTCCCAGAGCCTCGAGGTCTTCTTCGCCCATGTGCCCGGCCTGCAGGTGTGCATGCCCGCGACTCCGCAGGACGCCTACGATCTGCTGCATCAGTCGATCGCATCGAACGATCCGACGATCGTCATCGAGAACCGCACGCTCTACCACGGCCTCAAGTCCGAGGTGAGGCTCCACGGGCCGGCATCCGGGCAGCGGATCGGCACGGGCGCGATACGGCGCGAGGGCGAGGATCTCACCGTCGTCACCTGGGGATCCATGCAGCACCGGGTGCTCGAGGCCGCCGACGCGATCGCGGAGGCCGGCTCCTCGTGCGAAGTGATCGACATCCGCTGGATGCGCCCGCTCGACATCGGGCTGATCCTCGAATCGGTTCGCAAGACGGGCCGTCTGCTCGTGGTGCACGAGGCCCATACCTTCGCGGGGCTCGGAGCGGAGATCGTCGCCCAGGTCGTCGGCTCGGGCGCAAGGCTCGCAGCCCCGCCGGTTCGCATCGGCACCCCGGACTCCCGCATACCGGCGGCCCCGTCGCTCGCGGAGGCCCTGATCCCCGGCGCCTCCGGGATC
This sequence comes from Leucobacter soli, assembly GCA_040393965.1. GTDB lineage: Bacteria > Actinomycetota > Actinomycetes > Actinomycetales > Microbacteriaceae > Leucobacter > Leucobacter soli_C. The sequence continues at coordinate 13,642 of JBEBTD010000012.1, forward strand.
ATCCGGGCGATGCGGCGCGCACTCGACCTTCCCGAAGAACCGAACCACTCCCAGGAGCAGCGATGACCACGATCCCCCAGGCTTCGGCGATGCCCGCCTTCGCCCCGCTCTTCGCCGTGGGCCGCGAAGAGGTCGACGTCGAATGGATGACGATCGTCTACCCCACGGATCCCGAGATGCTCCGCCGTGTGCTTCCGGCTCCGCTGCGTCTCGGCGAGGAGCCGGAGGTGGGCGTCTGGATGGCACTGTTCAAGAACGCCGCTTTCCTCTCGAAGTCCGGCGGAGTCGAGACACGGCCGGCCTACTGGCAGGCCGGGGTATCGGTGCGCTGCGCACGCGAGGACGTCGAGGGCGCCTACGCGCTCTGCACCTACGTCGAAGGGCTCAACCACGGGATCCTCGGGCGAGAGCTCTTCGGCCTTCCCAAGAAGCAGGTCAGGCGCGCCTCGTTCGCGCGAGAGGGCGGAACAGCCGCGCTCGGCATCGATCTCGCCTCGGGGCACTGCTTGCTCCGGGCAGACGTCCGCTTCGATCCCGGTACCGGATCCGGGGCCCCTGCGCCGAACTGGTTCGAGCAGCATTTCACGCTCAAGCTGATCCCGAGCGCCGAGGGCGATGGCTTCGACGTCTCCCGTCTGGTGGAGATCCCCTGGCGATTCACCGAGAGCCGGGAGCTCCTCGCCGGGAGCGCCGAGCTGCGCTGGCAGGAGATCCCGTCCGACCCGCTCCACCTCTTGGCCGTGCGGGGCGAGGCGAGGGTGCGCCACGGCGAGTCGCGGCTCGGCATCGACTTCGGGGTCTACCGCGAGGACGTCACCGCGTTCGAGAGCTTCGGGGTTCCATCGTGGTGAGGTTCAGCGACCCTGCCGGCGAGGTGACCCCGATCGGAGCCTACAGTCAGCTCGCATTCGTTCCGGCCGGCTCCGAGACGGTGCACGTCTCCGGACAGGTGGGCGTTGACCGCGGCGGCCGCCTGGTCGGCCCAGGAGTGTACGAGCAGACCGTGCAGACCTTCGAGAACATCGAGGCGCTGCTCGCCGCCGAGGGCGTGCACGCCTCCCAGCTGGTGAAGCTGCTGACCTTCCTGCACGCGGACGCGGACTTCGGCGAATTCGCCAGAGCCCGGAACGAGGTGTACGCTCGCTGGTTCCCCTCCGGCGTGTTCCCCGCCCACTCGGCTGCGAAGGTCGCAGCACTCGCGCAGCCGGCGCTTATGGTCGAGATCGAGGGGATCGCCATTCGATGACCCTTTCGCACGCGTCCTTCCGCTCCGGCTTTCCGGCACTCGAACGCACAGTGTGGCTCGATACGCCCGGGAGCCCGCCGGGCGCGGCGCCGGTCGTCGCTGCGATGCGACGAGCGCTCGACGAGTGGCTCTCGGGCGGCTTCGACTGGCAGGACTGGCACGCACGAGCGGAGAGCACCCGCGGGATGATCGCGGAGCTCGCCGGCCTCCCGGACTGGCGCGTCGCCACCGTCTCCTCGACGGCGGAGGGGGTGGCGACGGTCGCTCAGGCTCATCGGAGGGGCGAGGTGCTCGCGCTCGAGGACGAGTTCCAGAGTTCGCTGCTGCCGTGGACGTCGAGGGCAGACGCGGATCTGCGGGTGCGTCTGGCACCGCGCCGCAGCGAGTCGCGAACCGAAGATCTGCTGGCCGCGCTCACCGAGCGGACGACCCTGGTGTCCGTCAGTCATGTGCACACCGGATCAGGGCGGCCCGTCGATCTCTTCGCGCTCAGGCGAAGCTGCGACGAGGTCGGCGCGCGTCTGCTCGTGAACGTCACGCAAGCGCTCGGGGCGCTGCGGCTCCGGCTCGCGGAGGTTCGCCCGGATTTCGTCGTCGTGCACGGGTACAAGTGGCTGCTCGCCCCTCGCGGGATCGCCTGGCTTCTCGTGCGACCCGATCGCGGCGAGGAGCTGCGGCCGCCCAGCCCCGGTTGGGCCGCCAATCCTGCTCAACGCGGCAACTTCGGCGATCCCTTCGGCACCCAGTTCGACATCGCGAGCGCGAACGGCTCGCCGTCTTGGTTCGCCGCACTCGGCGCGGTGCCCGCACTCGCGCTCATGCTGCAACTCGATCCGGCGATCGTCGACGCGCATGTGCGCGGTCTCGGCCGGCGCTTCGGCGAAGGGCTGCGGGAGCTGGGCGCTGAAGACCTGAGCGGCGGGGAGTCCCACATCGTCGTATCCCGCCTCCCCTCCCACGAAGCCGTGAGAAGAGTCTTCGGTGGACGCGGCATCCGTGCCCTCGTGACACCGGAGCGGTTCAGGGTGGGGTTCCATTTCTACAACAGCGAAGAGGATGTGGACTTCGCACTCGACGCACTCGCGGAAGCGCTCGGACGATGATTCGAGAGCCCCTGTCCGCCCCGGATCAGGCCCGAACCGTGTTTTGCCAGATAGTGGAAGGAAGCCCTTCCCCCGGTTGTGAAGGGCTTTCGCTTGCTCCCATGCTGAATGGGTCGCGGCTCCAGCCTCGACGCCGACCGGGCGATGCGGCCCCGCCTCGCCCGGATTACCACTCACCACACCACCCGCGGCAGAGCCGCTGCGGGAGTTCCCCACGAGAGCAACGGAGAAGCGCATGAGGCACATCGGCACGTCATCGAGAAGCAGGAACGCGGCGAGACTCGCCGCGTTGGCGACTGCATCAACGCTCCTGCTCGCAGGCTGCTCATCCGAAGGCTCAGCGCCCTCGGAGGATCCGGCTGCCGCGAGCGGTGGCGTGATCACCGCCGCGCTCACCGGCGACCCTCAGACCCTCGACTCCGGCATCTCGGGCAGCCAGCTGACCTACTTGGTCGGACAGAACATCTTCGAGGGCCTCTTCGCCCTCGACGAGAGCTACACCCCGCAGCCGATGCTCGCGGAGAGTTACGAGGTATCCGATGACCTGCTCACATATACGATCTCGCTTCGCGAGGGAATCCTCTTCCACGATGGTTCCGATTTCGAAGCCGAGGATGTCGTGGCGAGTCTCGAGCGCTGGTCGCTCGTCTCCCCCTCCGGGAAGGCAGCCGCTCCGGTGATCTCCTCGATCACGTCGGTAGACTCCCTCACCGTCGAGATCGTGCTCACCGAGCCCCGATTCTCACTCATCGGCGACCTGGCGTTCTTCGTCCAGGCCGCGATCATGCTGCCTGCGGAGGTCGCGGAGGCCGCGGGAGAGGAGCCGCTGACGGCGGAGCAGATCATCGGCACGGGCCCGTACAAGCTCGAGAAGCTCACAGCCGGTCAGCGCGTCGATCTGGTGCGCTACGAGGAGTACAGCTCGCGCTCCGAGGATCTCGGCGGCTTCGCCGGGGCGAAGCACGCCTATGCCGATGAGATCGACTTCGTCTATGTGGCGGACGCGACCCAGCGGCTGAACGGTCTGAAGACCGGTCAGTGGAACTGGGCCCAGACGATCAACGCAGACGATGTCGAGGCCGCGGCCGCCGATCCCAACCTCACGGTCGAGGCCGGTGCGACTGCGAGCATCAACACCATCTACCTGAACAACAAGGACGTCTCGGTCTTCGCGAACGAGCAGGCGAGGCAGGCGCTGAACCTGCTGATCGATCCTGAGGTCTTCGCTCGGGCGACCGGGGGCCCGGAGTGGCTGTGGAGCCCGCTCTCCCCCTCGATGGTGACTCCGTCGAACGCTCCGATGTTCTCCGATGCGGGGAAGGACGCCTTTTCCGCCTATGATCCCGATCGCGCGAAGGAGCTCTTCGCAGAGGCGGGAGTCACCGAGGGCAGCACCATCAAGATCTCGACCACGCAGACCTATCCCCAGTTCTACCAGTGGGCCGTGATGATCCAGTCCGAGCTCGAGAAGATCGGCATCGGCGCCGAAGTGGCGGTCTACGACTACCCGACGATGACCGGCACGCAGACGAGCGATCCCGCCTCCTGGGATCTGAGCATGACGTTCTTCGTCGGCTCGGTCACCTCTCCCGCCCAGATCCTCTGGCTCACCCCGGGGTGGCGGGCCGGCTACGAGTCTGCCGAGAAGGATGCGCTCATCGAGGACTACATGGGGGCCGCCACGCAGGAGGAGGCGACCGCTGTGATCGACCGGTTGCAGGCGCTCGTCTACGAGGACATGCCCGTTGTGCACCTGGGAGCCGTGAGCGATCTCGGCGTCTACAGCAAGTCCCTCGAGTTCCCGAACGACTGGAGCCAGATCCTCTGGAACGCCAAAGTGCTGAACTCCTAAGCAAGACCGCCCTCGGGGGCGTCCGCACGCGGGCGCCCCCGACCATCCCAGAGGAGAATCGATGCAGATTCTTTGGCTCGTCCTCCGTCGGCTGCGAGACCTCGTCATCGTGCTGGTGTTCGTCGGCACGGCGCTGTTCCTCATCCTCCATTCGATACCCGGTTCCCCCGCGGCCTCTCTGCTCGGGTCGAATGCCACGGACGATCAGATCGCCCAGCTCAACGCCACGATGGGCTTCGATCGACCGCTCCTCGAGCAGTACGTGATCTGGTTCGGAAATCTCCTCCAGGGAGATCTCGGCTATTCCTTCTCCCAGGGAACCCAGGTCGGCACGGCGATCCTCGCCCACCTCGGGCCCACGCTCGTGCTCGCGCTGACGACTACCGTGATCGGCGTCCTCTTGGCCGTCCCGCTCGCAGTACTCACCGTCGCCCGACCGACGTCTCCGATATCTCGAGGTCTGCTCGGGCTCGCGACCGTCGCGCTCTCCATTCCGAACTTCTGGCTCGCGCTGATCCTCATCCTCGCCTTCGCCGTGACCTTCCCGATCTTCCCGGTCAGCGGCTACGTCTCACCGTTCGACGACTTCGGACGCGCTTCGTGGTTCCTGACGCTGCCGGTGGCGGTCGCGGTATCGCATCAGGTCGCACTGCTCGTGCTCACCCTGCGCGAGAGCATGTCGAGCGAGTTGCTGAGCCACTACGTGCGCACCGCTCGAGCCAAGGGTTCGAACGAGGGCCAGGTGCTCTACCGTCATCTGCTCCCGAACTCGCTGCTGCCCGCGGTCACGGTCATCGCGAACAACTTCGGCACTCTGCTCGGCGGAGTGATCATCCTGGAGACGATCTTCCTCATCCCGGGGATCGGCTGGCTGCTCTACGGAGGCATCCTCTCGCGGGACTACAACCTCGTGCTCGGCGTCACACTCTGCACGGCGCTCCTGCTCGTGCTGATCAATCTGCTCGTCGATATCGTCTACGGTCTGCTCGATCCGAGAGTGAGGGTGAAATGAAGCGGACGGCATCCGGTTTCGGCCGACTGTGGAGACTCAACAGATCGGTCATCATCTGGGGAGCGGTGCTGATCGCGATCGCGGCGATCAGCCTGCTCGCACCCTTCTTCCTGCAATCGCCGACCACGCAGGACGTGGCGAACAGGCTCGACGGACCCTCGGCCGCTCACTGGCTCGGAACCGACGATTACGGCAGGGATATCCTGAGCCGAGTCGTATCGGCAGGACGCGTCTCGCTCGCGATCGGCGCATCGGTCACATTCACCGCGGTCGTGCTCGGGACGTTGATCGGCCTCCTCTCCGGCTACTACGCGAAGCTCTCAGCCGTTCTCATGCGCCTCATGGACGCGCTGATGGCATTCCCGGCGATCGTCCTCGCCATCGCCCTGGTCGTTTCGCTGAGCTCGAACATGGGCGCTCTCAGCCTGGTCATCGCGCTGACGGTCGTGTTCGTGCCGCAGATGGCGCGAGTGGTGCGCAGCCGCACGATCGCGCTAGTGGAGCGCGGTTACGTCACGGCCGCGAGAGTGAGCGGAACGTCGAACACGAGGATCATCCTGCGGCACATTCTGCCGAACGCATTCCCGGCGATCCTCGTGCAAGCCACCGTCGTCTACGCATCGGCGCTTCTCGCGGACGCCTCGCTCAGCTTCCTCGGACTCGGCGTCGCCCCGCCGACACCGACCTGGGGGAACATGATCGCCGATGCGCGCCCGTACATCGCATCGAATCCGATCTCGATCATCGTGCCCGGCCTCGCGATCGTGCTCGCGGTCTTCGCCTTCAACCTGCTCGGGGACAGCGTGCGGGCGGTGGTCGATCCGCGGTCGCGAACCATACTCAAGCTGCACGCCGTACGCGCGCTCAAACGAAAGGCCGCGTGAACGACGTTCCGAACAGAACAGGAACGGGGCCCGGCATCACCGCCGAGCCCCGTTCCCGTGATCCTGAGAATCGCGCGAGCGCTACAGCACCTTCGACAGGAAGGCCTTGGTGCGCTCCCGCTGGGGGTTGGTGAGCACCTCGGTCGGATCGCCGGCCTCGACGACCACGCCGCCGTCCATGAAGACGAGCGTGTCTGCCACCTCGCGCGCGAAGCCCATCTCGTGGGTCACCACGATCATGGTCATGCCGCTCTCGGCCAGGCCCTTCATCACGTCGAGCACCTCGCCGACGAGCTCGGGGTCGAGCGCCGAAGTGGGCTCGTCGAACAGCATGAGCTTGGGCTCCATCGCGAGCGCACGGGCGATCGCGACGCGCTGCTGCTGACCACCCGACAGGTGGGCCGGGTAGTAGTCGTGCCGTTCGGCCAGACCCACCCGGGCCAGCAGTTCCATCGCGCGCGTCTGCAGCGCCGCCTTGCTGCCCTTCTTCAGCAGCATCGGGGCGATCATGACGTTCTCGAGGGCCGTCATGTGCGGGAACAGGTTGAAGCGCTGGAACACCATTCCGATGTCGCGCCGCTGCTTGGCCGCGTCCTTCGGGTGCATCTCGTAGATCTTGTCGCCGCGCTGGTGGTAGCCCACCAGCTCTCCGTCGACCCAGAGCCTGCCGGCGCTGATCGTCTCGAGATGGTTGATGCAGCGCAGGAACGTCGACTTGCCCGAGCCCGAAGGCCCGACGAGGCAGAGCACCTCGCCGCGCTTCACCTCGAGCGAGATCGACTTGAGCACCTCGTTGGAGCCGAACGACTTCGACACCGCCTCTGCCTTGACCATGGGAGCGTCCGTCTGACTCATGCGCCACCACCTCCCGGTCGTTCATGCGGGGGCACGATGCTCTCGCCGCCTCCCCCGTCCGCAGGGCGCCTCGGGTAGCCGCCCCCGGCTTCGGTCGCCGACGACAGGCCGACGGCGCTGACCACGCCCGTATCGAGCGAGGGCTTCTGCACATCGGGACGGCTGCCCACACCCTTGGCGAAGTGCCGCTCGAGGTAGTACTGCCCCACCATGAGGATCGAGGTGACGAGCAGGTACCAGAGCGACGCCACGATGAGCATCGGCACCGGCTGGTAGCTCTTCGCCGCGATGTCGCGCGTGCGGCCGAACAGCTCGCCCACGAACGGCACCGCTGTCACGAGCGAGGTGGTCTTGAGCATCGAGATGACCTCGTTGCCGGTCGGCGGGATGATCACGCGCATCGCCTGCGGCAGGATCACCCGGCTCATCGTGTGCCACCAGCCGAGACCGAGAGCCGTGGAGGCCTCGTCCTGGCCCTTGTCGACCGAGAGCAGGCCCGCCCGCACGATCTCCGCCATGTAGGCGGCCTCGTTGAGGGCGAGGCCGATGATCGCGAGGGTGAAGTAGCTCAGCAGATCCTTGGTGTTGATCGATACGAGCGCCTCGGTGAACGGGATGCCGAGCTCGATCGTCTTGTAGATCGTCGGCACCATGCCCCAGAACACGAGCTGCACATAGACCGGGGTGCCCCGGAAGACCCACAGGTAGAACCAGGCCACCGAGCGGAACACCGGGTTGGGCGACAGCCGCATCACCGCGACGGTCACGCCGAGCACGATGGCGATGACCATCGAGTACACGGTGAGTTGCAGGGTGTAGCCGGCCGCCACGAGCACTCTGGTGTCGAAGACGTACTTGCCGACCTCGGACCAGTTGTAGACGGGCCGGTTGAACGCGGTGTCGTAGAGGAAGAGCGCGGCGATGAGCAGGATCACCACGGCGAACACTGTTCGCCAGGGGTGCCTCAGTCTGATCGCCTGGATCGCCTCGGGCTCCGCGTGGGCGATGGGGTGCGAGGCCTCGGGCCCCGCACCCCCCGAACTCGGGTTCGCCATCGGAACCGACCTCTTAGTTCGTCGCCGCGTTGATGGTCGCCGAGTCGAGCGCGCCCGACTCGATGCCGGCGCCCGTGAGGATCTCGAGGTAGGTGCCGTCGTCCATGAGCGACTGCAGCGCCGCCTGCACGGCCTTCGTCATATCGCTGCCCTTCTGGGTAGCGAAGCCGTAGGGCGCGGCGTCGAAGACGTCGCCGACGACCTGCAGCTTGTCGCTGAGCTGCGCCACGGCGTCGCCGGTCACGGGGAGGTCGGCCGAGAAGGCGTCCGCGCGGCCGTCGACGACCGCCTGCGTGGCCTCGGGCTGGCCGTCGAAGGGCAGCACCTCGATACCCGGCTTGCCCGCGTCGAGGCAGGCCTGGTTCTTGGCGGGCAGCTCATCGGTGTCCTGCACGGTCGTCGCCTGCACGGCGATGGTCAGGCCGCACGCGTCATCGGGGTCGACGTCACTGCCGACGGGCGCTGCCCACTGGGTGCCGGCGTTCAGGAAGTTGACGAAGTCGACCGACTTCTGGCGCTCGACCGTATCGGTGAACGAAGACGAGCCCATGTCGAGGGCGCCCTCCTGAATGCGCGGGATGATGCTGTCGAAGCCGAGGATCTCCCACTCGGGCTCGAGCCCGAGCTTCGCCGAGACGGCCTCGGCGAGCTCGACGCCCCAACCGGTCGGGTTGCCGGCATTGTCCTTGTACTCGTTGGGCGGGTACTCGGCATCGGTGCCGATGCGCAGCACGCCGGCCTCCTTGACCTCGTCGGGGAGCAGCGCGACCGCGGCCTCATCAGCCTGGATCGAGGCGGCATCCGTGACCGCCTCGTGCGAGCCCTCGCCCTCGGTATTGCTGCAGCTGCTCAGCGTCAGGGCCAGGGCCGCAGCAGCGGCGAGCGCGGGAACTACGTTACGAATCTTCATCGATCCAACATCCTCTTCGAATCTGGGTTGTCTGGTTTAACTGCCGGTCGGAGCCGGCCACACCGCGAGCTTAGCGCGCTCCTCCGACACCACCTACCCGCGTTCGTCAGTTGGGATCATTCCGCAATGTTTCGCTTACCCTTGAGAGGAGCGGCGCCCGAGCCGCCGATTCCGGGGGAACCCTCGGGGGCACCATCTGCAAGCCCGCGCGGGCTCCTGCAGCGCGATCAGCTGGTCGGGCGGATCGAGGAGGGCTGGAGCGTGGTCGTGCTGCGCGCCGCGGGCGGCGCCGGCAAGACCACGGCCGCGGTGAGCTGGGCGATGGCGCTCGACGAGGATCGGGTGCTGGCCTGGGTCGGCCTCGGCGAGGGCTCGAACGCTCCCATGGCGTTCTGGGGCCGCGTGCTGCTCGCGCTGGGCTCGACGCTGCCCGGCGAGGCCGGACGGCGGATGCTCGCCCAGCTGGACGGCATCGCGAACGTCGAACAGGCGGTGACGCTGTTCATCTCGACGATCATGGAGCAGCCCGAGCCCGTCGTGCTCGTGCTCGACGACCTGCACCTCGTCTCGCAGGAGGCGCAGGGGCAGCTCCTCGAGGCCATGCTCCGGCTGCCCGACCTGCGCCTGCTCATCACCACCCGCGCGAACACGCCGTTCGAGCACCCCCTCGCGACGGCCTCGCTCGACGTGACCGTCATAGACTCGCAGCAGCTCTCGTTCACGCCGGCGGAGACGGCAGCCATCGCGA
>JBEBTD010000013.1:0-21415 GCA_040393965.1 Leucobacter soli
ACGAAGGTCTCGTAGCCGCCGATGATCACCATGATCAGCAGGTTCGCGATCATGACGATGTCGATGAGGGCGAGCACACTCAGCATCACATCGGTCTCGCTGATGTGGCCCTCGAGGATCGCCTGCTCCACGAGATGCCAGAGCTCGACGAAGAAGAGCACCACGTAGACGGCCTGGGCGATGATGAGACCCAGGTAGAGGGGCGCCTGCAGCCAGCGGCTCGCGAAGATGAAGCCGGCGAGTGTGCGCGAGGCGGCGCTCGGCCCCTTAGCGGTGCTGCGCTCGATGAGGGGAAGGGATCGGTCGGCCACGGCCATCCTTTCGTTCGGAAGATGATCAAATCGTAGTGGCGGCAGACTTCGGCGCGGCTGTGAGCGCAAGGGCTGATCCCGTCTCGCGCCGTGCAGCCGCCGGCGCCATGAACCGGTAAACTGTTCCGAGCGAAAGGGAGTATTCCATTTCGCCCGCATCGTCAATACGCGTGGCTACGTGGCTCCGCCGGTGCGGGCGCAGCCTTGCGATCGAGCACGGTTGGGAAGAGACTTTCGGCGATCCTCGCCACCCGACGCCTCGGGTCGCGACATTACCCGGAAGAGAATCTGTGACCCCCGTACTCCCGCTGTGGTTCGAGATCGGTTCGATGATCGTCCTCGTGGCGATCCTCGTCATCGACCTGTTGCTCATCATCAAGCGTCCTCACGTGCCATCGATGCGAGAGGCCAGCCTCTGGGTCGGCTTCTACGTGCTGCTCGCCCTCGTGTTCGCGGGCTGCATGTTCCTCCTCGGGGATCAGCAGCACGGCCTCGAGTTCCTGGCGGGCTGGCTGACCGAGTACAGCCTCTCGATCGACAACCTCTTCGTGTTCGTGCTGATCCTCGCGAGCTTCAAGGTGCCGCACGCCTACCAGCAGCGCGCCCTCATGATCGGCATCGTGCTCGCCCTCGTCTTCCGCGGCCTGTTCATCCTCGCCGGTGCCGCGATCATCGAACGCTTCATCGCGATCTTCTTCGTCTTCGGCGCCTGGCTCATCTGGACGGCCTGGCAGCAGGTCAAGCCGGGCGCGCACGACGACGAGGGCGACAGCTGGATCATCCGCCAGGTGAAGAAGGTGCTCCCCTTCAGCGACGACTACGACGGCGGCAAGTTGCGCACGACGGTCGACGGCAAGCGCGTGTGGACGCCGTTCATGCTCGTGCTCATCTCGCTCGGCGCGACCGACCTGCTCTTCGCGCTCGACTCGATCCCCGCGATCTTCGGCATCACCCAGAGCCCGTTCATCGTGTTCACCGCCAACGTCTTCGCGCTCATGGGGCTGCGCCAGCTCTACTTCCTGCTCGGCGGCCTGCTCGACAAGCTCGAGTACCTCAAGTACGGCATCGCCGCGATCCTCGCCTTCATCGGCGTGAAGCTGATCCTGCACGCGCTGCACGAGAACGAGCTGCCCTTCATCAACGGCGGCGAGCACGTGCCGGTACCCGAGATCTCGATCTGGATGTCGCTCGGCTTCATCGTGCTCGCGATGGCCGTCGCGACGATCGCGAGCGTCATCAAGATGCGCCGCGTCGCCAAGGAGAGCGGGCAGCGTCTGCACCTGGGAGCGCGTGACGACTAGTCGAATACGCGAACTGCTAGAATCGGAGCATGCGTCTGCGGCTCCTGCTTCTTGCTCGCCGCGACGGGGTGTAGCGATTCGGCCGCTCCCGTCGCGGAGTTCACGCACGGCCGGAATCATTCGCGCGTTTCGCGCAACGAGAAGCTGAGACAGAGAAGCACTGGTATGACCGAGCAGAACAACAAACCCCGCACGCTGGCTGAGAAGCTGTGGGATTCGCACACCGTGGTCAAGGGGGAGAACGGCGACCCCGACCTGATCTACATCGATCTGCACCTCATCCACGAGGTGACGAGCCCGCAGGCCTTCGACGGGCTGCGCATGGCCGACCGCCCGCTGCGGCGGGTCGATCTGATGATCGCGACCGAGGATCACAACACGCCCACGATCAACATCACGCGCGAGATCGAGGAGCCCACGAGCCGGGTGCAGATCGAAACCCTGCGCAAGAACGTCGAGGAGTTCGGTGTGCGCGCCCACCCGCTCGGCGACAAGGAGCAGGGCATCGTGCACGTCGTCGGCCCCCAGCTCGGCCTGACGATGCCCGGCATCACGGTCGTGTGCGGCGACAGCCACACCTCGACCCACGGCGCCTTCGGCGCGCTCGCCTTCGGCATCGGCACGAGCGAGGTCGAGCACGTCATGGCCACGCAGACACTGCCGCTCAAGCCGTTCAAGACGATGGCGATCAACGTCGAGGGCGAGCTGCGCCCCGGCGTGACCGCGAAGGACATCATCCTCGCCGTCATCGCGAAGATCGGCACCGGCGGCGGTCAGGGCTATGTGCTCGAGTACCGCGGCAGCGCCATTCGCGGCCTGTCGATGGACGGCCGCATGACCATCTGCAACATGTCGATCGAGGCCGGCGCCCGCGCCGGCATGGTCGCCCCCGACGAGACCACCTTCGAGTACGTGAAGGGCCGCCCCCACGCCCCGCAGGGTGCCGATTGGGACGCGGCAGTCGAGTATTGGAAAACGCTGCCCACCGACGAAGGCGCGGTCTTCGACGAAGAGGTGTTCATCGACGCGAGCGAGCTCGAGCCCTTCGTCACCTGGGGAACGAACCCCGGCCAGGGAGTGCTGCTGAGCGACCGGGTGCCGGATCCCGCCGAGATCGCGGATCCGAACGAGCGCGCCGCCGCCGAACGGGCCCTGGAATACATGGGCCTCGAGGCGGGCACGCCGATGAAGGAGATCCCCGTCGACGTCGTCTTCATGGGCTCCTGCACCAACGCGCGCCTCGACGACCTGCGCGCCTTCACGAGCATCATCAAGGGCAAGAAGAAGGCCGAGGGCGTCCGCCTGATGGTCGTGCCCGGATCGGCGCGCGTGCGCCTCGAGGCCGAGGCCGAGGGGCTCGACAGGATCATCGAGGAATTCGGCGGCGAGTGGCGCTTCGCGGGCTGCTCGATGTGCCTGGGCATGAACCCCGATCAGCTCGCTCCCGGCGAGCGCTGCGCGGCGACCTCGAACCGCAACTTCGAGGGGCGCCAGGGCAAGGGCGGCCGCACCCATCTCGTCTCGCCGCTCGTCGCGGCGGCGACCGCGATCCGCGGCACGCTCTCGAGCCCGTGGGATCTGCAGGACGACGCGGCCAAGGGCATCACCCATGACGCCGAGGCCTCGAGCAGCGCGAGCATCGACCAGACGGAAGCAGAGGCGGCGTAATCATGGACAAGTTCACCACCCTGACCGGCCTGGCGGTGCCGCTGAAGCGATCGAACGTCGACACCGACCAGATCATCCCCGCGAACTTTCTGAAGCGCGTCACCAAGACCGGCTTCGACGACGCCCTCTTCTACCACTGGCGCCAAGATCCCGACTTCGTGCTCAACCGGCCGCAGTACGAAGGCGCGGAGATCCTTGTCGCCGGCCCCGACTTCGGCACGGGCTCCTCGCGCGAGCACGCCGTGTGGGCGCTGCGCGACTACGGCTTCAAGGTCGTGATCTCGGCCCGCTTCGCCGACATCTTCCGAGGCAACTCCGGCAAGCAGGGCCTGCTCGCCGCGCAGGTGGACGAGGCCGATGTCGAACGCATCTGGGCCGCGCTCGACGCGCAGCCGGGCGCCCGACTGACCGTCAGCCTCGAGGATCGCACGGTCTCTATCGGGGATCTCACCGTGGGCTTCCAGATCGATGACTACACCAGGTGGCGCCTGCTGGAAGGGCTCGACGACATCTCGCTGACGCTGCAGAACGAGCAGGCGATCACCGATTTCGAGGAGAAGCGCCCCTCCTGGATGCCCACCACACTGCCGGTGCGATAGACGAGATTTCGAGGCGAGAATGAGCGACAGCGCAGATGCCAAGGACGAGGGCCTGAAGAAGGACGCGCAGAAGGCGGGTGCCCGCGTGGGGCTGACGAGCGATGAGATCCTCATCAACGGCGGTCGGCCCCTGAGGGGTCGCATCGAGGTGCGCGGCGCGAAGAACCTGGCGCCCAAGGCGATGGTCGCTGCCCTGCTCGGCACCTCGCCGAGCGTGCTGCGGAACGTGCCCAACGTCTCCGACATCCGCGTCGTGGCAGGGCTGCTCGCCCTGCACGGCGTGCTCATCACCCGCGGCGAGTCGCCCGGCGAATGGCGGCTCGACCCCTCGAACGTCGATACCGCCCACCACGCCGACATCGACGCGCACGCGGGATCCTCGCGCATCCCCATCCTGTTCTGCGGCCCGCTGCTGCACCGTCTCGGCGAGGCCTTCATCCCCGATCTCGGCGGCTGCCGCATCGGCGATCGCCCGATCGACTTCCACCTCGACGCCCTGCGCCGCTTCGGCGCCGTCGTTGAGAAGCTGCCGAGCGGTATCAGCCTTACCGCGCCGAACGGCCTGAAGGGCGCCAACATCGAACTGCCCTACCCCTCCGTCGGCGCGACCGAGCAGGTGCTGCTCACGGCGGTGCTGGCCGAGGGGCAGACCGAGCTGCGCAACGCCGCGATCGAGCCCGAGATCATCGACCTCATCTGCATCCTGCAGAAGATGGGCGCGATCATCACCGTCGAGCCCAACCGTGTCATCTTCATCGAGGGAGTGGACGAGCTCCGCGGCTACGACCACCGGGCCATCTTCGATCGCAACGAGGCGGCCAGCTGGGCTTCGGCGGCGCTCGCGACCGGCGGCGACGTCTTCGTCGGCGGTGCGCAGCAGGAGGAGATGATGACCTTCCTCAACGTGTTCCGCAAGGTCGGCGGCGACTTCGAGGTGCACGACGACGGCATCCGCTTCTGGCATCCGGGCGGGCCGCTGAAGCCCGTCACCATCGAGACCGACGTGCACCCGGGCTTCATGACCGACTGGCAGCAGCCGCTCGTCGTAGCGCTCACCCAGGCCGAAGGCGTGTCGACCATCCATGAGACGGTCTACGAGAACCGCTTCGGCTTCACCGACGCGCTCAACAAGATGGGCGCCGACATCGTCGTCTACAAGGACGGGTTGGCCGACGAGCGGCGCCGCGTCATGCGCCGGGAGTTCGAGCAGGCGGCCGTGATCACCGGCCCGACGCCGCTGCACGGGGCGGACATCGAGGTGCCCGATCTGCGCGGCGGCTTCAGCTACCTCATCGCGGGCCTCACCGCCAGCGGCCAGACGAAGGTCTCGAACCTCGGCATCATCTCTCGCGGCTATGAGAACTTCATCGAGAAACTGCGGCAGCTCGGCGCCGACTTCGTCTTCGAAGGGTAGCGTGGTGGCATGACCGAGACCGTCAAGCTGCGAAGCCGTTCTTCCGCGGAGAAGCGTCGTCCGACCTTCTTCTGGGTGCTCGCAACCATGATCCTGCCGCTGTGGTCGTGCATGGTTCGGTACCGTTTCACCCCCGATTCGAAGCTGCCGGCGACCGGCCCGTTCATCCTCTCGCCCAACCATTACAGCGAGATCGACCCCATCGCGATGGGGGCCGCGGTCTGGCACCTCGGACGTCTGCCCCGCTTCATGGCGAAGGCGAGCCTCTTCAAGGTTCCCGTGCTCGGCTGGCTGCTGCGAGGATCGGGCCAGATCCCGGTGCGCCGCGAGGGCTCGGCGCGCTCCGCAGCCGACGGCAACCCGATGGGGGCCGCGGGCGAGCTGATCCGCCGCGAGGCCGGCGTGATCGTCTATCCCGAGGGCACGCTCACGCGCGATCCCGAGCTGTGGCCCATGCGCGGCAAGAGCGGCGCCGTGCGGCTCGCGCTCGAGACGGGCATCCCGCTGATCCCCGCCGCCCACTGGGGCACGCAGAGACTCATGCCGCGCTACGGCAAGGGCATCCACCCGATCCCCCGGAAGACCATCGAGGTCGCGGTGGGCGAGCCCCTCGACCTCTCCGGCTTCAAGGATCGCGAGATCGACCAGAAGACGGTGAACGAGGCGACCGTGCTGCTCATGCAGGAGATCACGCTACTGCTGGCGGGACTGCGCGGCGAGCAGCCGCCCGCCGAGCTCTGGGATCCCGCGAAGCACCAGCAGAGCGAAACGGGCCGCTTTTGAGCCCCTCCACGGGCGCGATCGCGATTCCGGCTCCGAACCAGCGGCGCAACCGCGGGCGAAAGGTCGCGATGATCGGCGCCGGCAGCTGGGGCACGACCTTCGCGAAGGTGCTCTGCGATGCGGGCTGCGAGGTCACCGTGCTCGCTCGCAGGCCCGAACAGGCGCAGGAGATCCAGGTCGCCAAGCGCAACAGTCAGTACCTGCCCGGTATCAACCTGCCGAAGTCGCTGCGGGCGACGAGCGATGCCGCTGCCGCCCTGCGCGGCGCAGAGTTCGTATTCCTCGCCGTGCCGAGCCAGACCTTGCGAGAGAACCTGCTCGCCCTCGAGCCCCACCTCGAGCCGAACGCCGTGCTCGTGAGCCTCGTCAAGGGCGTCGAGAAGAGCACGACCATGCGCATGAGCGAGGTCATCGCCGACACGCTCGATCTCGAGCCGCATCGCATCGGCGTGGTCTCCGGCCCGAACATCGCCCTCGAGATCGCCAAGGAGCAGCCGACCGGCGCCGTCGCCTCCTGCGCCGACCTCGACGTCGCCGCGCGCATCGCGACAGCCTGCTCGGCGCCCTACTTCCGCACCTACATCAACACCGACGTGGTCGGCACCGAGCTGGGCGGCGTGCTCAAGAACCTCATCGCCCTTGCGATCGGCATCGTCGACGGCGTCGGCTACGGCGAGAACACCAAAGCGGCCATCATCACGCGCGGGCTCGCCGAGATGACCGAGTTCGCGGTCGCCTCGGGCGCCGACCCGGTCACGCTCTCGGGTCTTGCGGGCCTCGGCGACCTCATCGCCACCTGCCAGTCGCCGCTCTCGCGCAACAACACCGCCGGCCGCCTCATCGGGCAGGGCTTCTCGCTCGAAGAGACCAAGCAGCAGATGCAGCAGACGGCCGAGGGCATCACCTCGGTGCCCTCCGTGCTCGAGCTCGCGCGCGAGCGCGGCATCAAGATGCCGATCGTCGAGCAGGTGCAGATGGTGCTGAACGGCAAGATGTCGCCGCGCAACCTCGCGCCGCATCTCGCAACCGAGGATGACGTGCCGAAACCGGAGCTGAGCTTCGACCTCGGCCAGCGAACCGGCCTCAAGGGCCTCTGGCAGCGGATCAAGGGAAGCTGAGGATATGGGCGCCGAAGACTACTGGCCCGAGAAACGAACCGTCGTACTGCTGTTCGGCGGCCGCTCGAGCGAGCACGGCATCAGCTGCGTCACCGCGGCGGGCGTGCTGCGCGCGATCGACCGTGACCGCTTCGATGTGATCGCCGTCGGCATCACCAAGCGCGGCGCCACCGTGCTGCTCGACGAGGGCGACCTCGCCGATTACCGTCTCGAGGCCGGCGCGCTGCCAGAGGTGCCGGAGAACGGCACCCGCGTGCTCTGGCCCGCATCCGTCGACACGCGCACCCTGAGCGTCATCACCTCCGAGGGCGAGCTGCGCTCCCTGGGCCGCATCGACGCCGTGCTGCCGATGATGCACGGCGCTTACGGGGAGGACGGCACTGTGCAGGGCATGCTCGACCTCGTCGATCTGCCGTACGTCGGCAGCGGCGTGCTCGGCTCCGCGCTCTGCATGGACAAGCACGCGGTCAAGACCGTGCTCGCCGATGCCGGCATCGCGGTCGCGCCCTGGAACACGCTCACCCGCTCGCAGTTGCAGCGCGACCCCTCGCTCGCCGCGCGCGCCGACGAGGGGCTCAGCTACCCGCTCTTCGTGAAGCCGAACCGCGCGGGATCCTCGGTCGGGGTGAGCAAGGTCGCGTCGCCCGCCGAACTGCCCGCCGCCCTCGATGTGGCCTTCGCCGAGGACAGCGTCGTGCTCGTCGAATCGGGCGTGCACGGCCGAGAGGTCGAGATCGCCGTGCTCCAGGGTCGAGGCCACGAAGCGCCCCGCACGAGCTCGGTCATCGGGGAGATCGTGTTCACCGGACGCGAGTTCTACGACTTCGAAGCCAAGTACCTCGGGGCGGCGGGCATCGAGCTCGCCCTGCCCGCCGAGGTCACGGAGGCGGAGTTCACGGCGATCCGCGACGCCGCCGTGCTCGCCTTCGAAGTGACCCAATGCGCCGGGCTCGCTCGCATCGACTTCTTCCTCACCGCCGACGGTCCGGTGCTCAACGAGATCAACACCCTGCCGGGCTTCACCCCCATCTCGATGTACCCGCGCTTGTGGGAGGAGTCGGGCCTCGGTTACTCGGAGCTCATCACCGAGCTCGTCGAGCTGGCGCTCGAGCAGGCGTAGCCGGATACCTCCGCTCTCGACCCCGACCACGTGCGCGCCTGCCCGGCGTTCTACGCGAGATCACACGCTTTCGCCGAGATCACACGATCTGCGCTGTGAAAAGCGTGTGATCTCGGTGACAACGTGTGATCTCGGCGGTCTGGCGTTTCCGTGAAGGCACAGCCGGTGGGTGATGCGACCGAGTCTTGTCGCGTGTGCGACGCCGTGCCCCAGCAATGAGAACTCAGTCGAGATCGGAGAGCGCGATGCACTCGCGCGTCTGCGGCAGCAGCTTCGCGATCGCGGAGAGGTCGGTCACCGTCGAGCTGCCGCTGACCCGCTCGTTGTCGACGTACACCTCGAGGCCGGGGCTGCGGCCGTAGGCCTCGAACCGGTAGATGGGGGCGTTGGATTCGTCGACGATCCAGTCGACGCCGTTCACGTTGACGCACTGATCGGTGGTGGGGCCGCTCGGCTCGACGCCGCAGCGCAGTTCGACCGCCGAGGGGTCGCCCCACGCACCCGTCGACTGCGCGTTGGTGGTGCGCCGCTCGAGGCCGGCGACCGTGTCGGGCAGGCGCACGATCACGTCGGCGCAGGCGGGGTCGTTCGCGTTCTGAGCCGCCTCCATGGGCACGTCGCCCGCGCAGCCGACGAGGCCGAACGCGAGCGCGGCGGCCGTGACGACGGCGAGATGCATGGCGGGACGCGGCATGCTTAGATGCTATCGCTGCCCGACACCGCTACCTTGGGAATATGCGGGAAGAGAACGGCGCGACGGTCGGCGAGCTGGGCGAGGGGGGCGTGCTGCGCCGTGTGCTCGCGCAGCTGGGATCCGCGCCGGCGGCGCGCATCGGCCCAGGCGACGACAGCGCCGTGCTCGCGGTCGACGGCGAGCTCGTGGTGACGAGCGACACGATGATCGAGGGACCGGACTTCAGGCTCGCCTGGCACAGCGGGTTCGAGCTCGGCTGGAAGCTCGCGGCCACGAACCTCTCGGACGTCGCGGCGATGGGCGCGCGCCCGATCGGGCTGACGGTGGCCCTCGCCTGCCCCCGCGATACACCCGTGGGGCTGCTCGAAGAGATCGCTCGCGGCCTCGACGCGGCCTGCCGCGAGCTCGGCGGCGGCTGCGGAGTGGTCGGGGGAGACCTCGGTACCTCGCCCGTGCTCACTGCGGCGGTGACCGCCTTCGGCGAACTGCAGGGCAGACCGGCGGTGCTGCGCTCGGGCGCCCGCCCGGGGGACACGGTCGCCTACGCCGGCGAACTCGGTCTCGCGGGGCTGGGATTGTCGTTGTTGTTCGAGGAGGCGGCGGAGAAGGACGGCACCGCTCACTCCCGTACTCTTCAGGAGCTGCGGGAGCGGCACCCGGCCGCCATCGGCGCGCAGCTCGCGCCGACCGCACCGGTTCTCTCGGGGCTCGCCGCGGCGCAGGCCGGAGCCACTGCGATGATGGACGTCTCCGACGGACTCTCGCTCGACGCGGCCCGGCTGGGCGCCGCGAGCGGGGTCTCGATCGAGCTCGACCGCGCCCTGCTCGAAGCTGGTTTCGGGGTGCAGTCCGGGCAGCGGGTGCCTATCGAGGCGATGCTCTCAGGGGGCGAGGATCACGGATTGCTCGTGACCTTCCCCGCCGAGGCGGCGCTGCCGGTCGGCTTCCGGCCCATCGGGGTGGCGGGCTATCCTCGTGCAGGCGGCGCGGGGGTGCTGCTCGACGGCGACCCCTACGAGCCCAGAGGTTGGGATCCCTACCGGGTGGTGCTGCCCGGCTCGTGACGCCTCGGCGGTGTCCTGCGCGGGTCCGAGGAGCCGCTCAGCTCAGCCGAAGCGCCGCCCACAGTTCGGCCCGGGTGTCGGGCAGGTCGAGGTCGCGCTGCAGCAGGTTCGCCGCCGTGTTGACCCGGGTGCGAAGCGTGTGCCGATGCACTCCCAGCTCGGCTGCCGCCGGACTCGTCTGCCCGTGGTGGGAGAGCCACACCGCGAGGCTGTGCTCCAGCTCGTCGCCGTGCCGTTCGTCGTGCCGGCGCAGGGGCGCGAGCAGGCCGATCGCTCGCCTTGCAGCCTCGGGGCTGCCCTGCAGCAGCTGAAGCACACCCGCATGCATCTCGGGCCGGTAGGAGACCGGGGCGGTGGGGGTGCGGGAGCGGGCGAGCTCGACGGCGCGCTCGGCCTGTGCGAGCAGCTCGGGGAGCTCGGCGAGCGATCCTCGTTCGGAGATGCCGGCGGCAGCGGCGTGACGCGAGAGCAATCGGCGCAACTCGGGCACCGCCCCCTGCTCCGCGATCACGATGACGGCCTGATCGGTGACGGCTGCGAACACGCCTGCGTGCTCGAATGCGAGCGGAGTCAGCTCGGCGAGCAGCCGGCCGTCGAGCGGCGCCGACACGCTGACGACCGAGAGCTGCCTGCGGGGGAGGCGCGGCAGCAGGGTGGCGGCGATGCGCTCGGCGAGTTCGCGCTGCCCTGCCAGCAGCAGCTCGAGCACCGCAGCGCGCATCGCCTGCTCCGCGGCGGCCAGGCTCTGCCGTCGGCCGAGCAGGCTCGCCGCCCCGCTCTGCTCCCGGCCCCAGGGGGCGACGAGGTGCGCCTCGGCCTCGATGAGCCGTGCCGCCGTGCGAACGATCGCGATGAAGGGGGTGTCGTAGGGCACGCGGAAGAGCGGCAGTTGCAGGCGTTCGCACGCGTCGATGAGGGCTGGAGGGATGCGATCCCACTGCAGCCCCACCGCGACGCCGAGGGCGGTCGTGCCTGCGTCGACCAGCCGCTGCACGTAGGCCGAGGCCCGATCCTTGCCGAGCGACTCGCCGAACTGCACGCCCGTCGTGAGCAGCACCGTGCGGGGCGTGAGGAAGGGAGCGGGGTCGAGCAGATCGCTCGCGTGCACCCACTGCACGGGCCTCGTCCCCGGCTCACGGCCACCGCCGGCGATGAGCACGAGCCCGAGCAGATAGTCGCGCAGCAGCGCGTCGAGGTCGATCGTGGTCTGATTTGCCATACTGGCGAAAGAAGCTCGCATTGTTCGCCATTATGGCACGATTTGCGCCTGGTTTTCCTTCCTAAGCTGAGACCGGAGCGGACGGCTCGAGAGCCGCGCACCCTTCCTCGCATCGATGCCGAGCACTCGGCTGCACACCCGAAACGGAGAGAGCAATGTCTGAGACCATCAAGGGCGGCCCCGCGCTGCCGCAGGAGCGCAAGCTCGTCACCGCCATCCCCGGCCCCGCCTCGCAGGCCATCATGGCCCGCAAGAGCGCCGCCGTCGCAGCCGGCGTGAGCGCGGCCCTGCCCATCGCCGTCGTCGCCGGCGGCGACGGCGTGCTCGTCGACGCCGACGGTAACTCTCTCATCGACCTCGGCTCGGGCATCGCCGTCACGGGCGTCGGCAACTCGGCGCCCCGAGTCGTCGAGGCGGTGCAGCAGCAGGTCGCGCAGTTCACCCACACCTGCTTCACCGTGACCCCGTACGAGGGCTACATCGCCGTCGCCGAGAAGCTCAACGAGCTCACGCCCGGAGACCACGAGAAGCGCTCGGCGCTCTTCAACTCGGGCGCCGAGGCGGTCGAGAACGCCATTAAGATCGCCCGCCACCACACCAAGAAGAACGCCGTCGTCGTGTTCGACCACGCCTACCACGGCCGCACCAACCTCACCATGGGCATGACCGCGAAGAACGTGCCCTACAAGGACGGCTTCGGCCCGTTCGCCCCCGAGATCTACCGCGTGCCCGCCTCCTACCCGTTCCGAGACGGTCTCGGCGGTGCGGAGGCTGCAGAGATCGCACTGACCCAGATCGAGAAGCAGATCGGCGCCTCGAACCTCGCCGCCATCATCATTGAGCCGATCCAGGGCGAGGGCGGCTTCATCGCGCCCGCCGAGGGCTTCCTGCCCGCGCTGCAGGCCTGGGCGAGCGAGAACGGCGTGGTCTTCATCCTCGACGAGGTGCAGACCGGCTTCGCCCGCACCGGACGCATGTTCGCCGCCGAGCACGAGGGCGTCGTGCCCGACCTCGTCACCACCGCCAAGGGCATCGCCGGCGGACTGCCCCTGTCGGGCGTCACTGGCCGCGCCGAGATCATGGACTCGGCGCACGCAGGCGGTCTCGGCGGCACCTACGCGGGCAGCCCCGTCGCCTGCGCGGCCGCGCTCGCCACGATCGAGACCTACGAGGCCGAGGGCCTGCTCGATCGCGCGCAGCGCATCCAGGCCGTCATCGAGGAGGTCTTCGGCGAGGCGCAGCAGAGCGACGACCGCATCGGCGACATCCGCGGCCGAGGCGCGATGATGGCGATCGAGCTCGTCGAGTCGGGCTCGAAGAAGCCGAACGCCGCGCTCACCTCGGCGATCGCGAAGACCTGCGCCGACCAGGGAGTGCTCGTGCTCACCTGCGGCACCTACGGCAACGTGATCCGCTTCCTGCCCGCGCTCACCATCGGCGAGGAGCTGCTGCGCGAGGGCCTGCAGATCGTCGTCGAGGCGCTCAAGGCCAACTGACCGGTATCAACGACGAGAGAAGAGAACATCATGGCACTCAACCCCAATGAGCAGGAGCTGCTCGACCGCGTCGAGTCCGGCCTCGGCATCGGCGGCACCTGGCAGCCCTCGACCACCGGCGCGACGCTCGACGTGCACGACCCCGCGACCGGGGAGGTCATCAAGACCATCGCCGACGCCACCGTGGAAGACGCCGTGCGCGCCCTCGACGCCGCCGTCGCCGCGCAGGACTCCTGGGCCGCGACGCCCGCCCGTGAGCGCTCGAACATCCTGCGCCGCGCCTTCGACCTGCTGATGGAGCGCAAGGAGGACTTCGCGCTGCTCATGGCCATGGAGATGGGCAAGCCCATCGCCGAGGCGCGGGGCGAGGTCGTGTACGGCGGCGAGTTCCTGCGCTGGTTCAGCGAGGAGGCCGTGCGCGTGCGGGGCGATTACCGGCAGAACCCGGAGGGCACGGGCAACATCCTGGTGACCCACCTCCCCGTCGGCCCCTGCTACTTCATCACGCCCTGGAACTTCCCGCTCGCCATGGCGACCCGCAAGATCGCTCCGGCCCTCGCCGCCGGCTGCACGGTCGTGATCAAGCCGGCCGCGCTGACCCCGCTCACCACCATCTTCTTCGTGCAGCTGCTCGAGGAGGCCGGCCTGCCAGCGGGTGTCGTCAACGTCGTGCCGACCTCGAAGTCGAGCGCGCAGTCGAGCGCGCTCCTGAGCGACACGCGCCTGCGCAAGCTCTCGTTCACGGGGTCGACCCCGGTGGGTGTGAAGCTGCTCGAGGCGGCCGCGGGCAACGTGCTGCGCACCTCGATGGAGCTCGGCGGCAACGCCCCCTTCATCGTGTTCGAGGACGCCGATCTCGACCGCGCGGTCGAGGGCGCGCTGCTCGCGAAGTTCCGCAACATCGGTCAGGCCTGCACTGCGGCCAATCGCATCATCGTGCACGAGTCGGTGGCCGACGAGTTCGCCCGCCGTGTCGGCGAGCGGGTCGCGGCGATGAAGATCGGCCGCGGCGCCGAGGAGGGCAACGACATCGGTGCGCTCGTCGACGACAAGGCCGTGGCGAACGCCGCGCGTCTGGTGGCCGACGCGGTCGGCACCGGCGCGACGGTCGTCACCGGTGGTGCGGCGATCGACGGTCCCGGCAACTTCTTCCAGCCGACCGTGATCGATCGGATCAGCCCGCAGGCCGCGATCATGCGCGAGGAGATCTTCGGGCCG
Organism: Leucobacter soli; assembly: GCA_040393965.1. Classification (GTDB taxonomy): domain Bacteria; phylum Actinomycetota; class Actinomycetes; order Actinomycetales; family Microbacteriaceae; genus Leucobacter; species Leucobacter soli_C. The sequence continues at coordinate 14,006 of JBEBTD010000013.1, forward strand.
GTGCTCGGCATCGTCCGCTTCAAGACCGAGGACGAGGCGGTCGAGATCGCGAACAACACCGAGTACGGGCTCATGAGCTACGTGTTCACCGAGAACATCCATCGCGGGCATCGCATGATCGAGAAGCTCGAGACCGGCATGATGGGCCTGAACTCGGGTCTCGCCTCGAATGCCGCGGCTCCCTTCGGCGGTGTCAAGCAGTCGGGCTTGGGTCGCGAGGGCGGCTTCGAGGGCATCCACGAGTTCCTCTCGACCAAGTACACGATGCTGCCCCGCTCATAGGCCCCCGTTCCCAGCAGTCGTGCCCTCTTCGTCCGCCTAGGACCTTGGTATAAGCGGATGAAGGGGGCACAGCTCCGCGAAGCCGGAAACCCGGCGGAGTGTTGCTCCTTCTACTGAGAGAGCTCCGACCACCACAGCATGGTCTCGCCGTAGCGCTTCTCCCTGAAGCGTTCGAGGCCCGAGGGCCAGCGAGGCTCGGGGGAGCGGCTCGAGCGCTCCACGAGCACGGCCCCGTCCTCGGCTACGAGCGGAACGAGCGCTTCGAGGTTCGCGGCCAGCTCGGCCTCACCGAGATCGTAGGGAGGGTCGAGCATGATGACGTCGAAGCTCGAACGAGGATCGGCCTGCTCGAGATAGCCCTGCACCGCCTGGCGCTGCGCGACGATGATCGGCCGCCCCTCCGCCGGGAAGGCCTTCGCCACGAGCGCGGCGTTGCGGGAGGCCGTCTGGGCCGCCTGGGGGTGCTTCTCGACGAGCACGACCTCGGACGCCCCCCGGCTGGCCGCCTCGAGGCCCAGTGCACCCGAGCCCGCGTAGAGGTCGAGCACGCGCGATCCTCGTAGCAGATCCCACGATTCCAGCGAGGAGAAGATCGCCTCGCGCACACGGTCGCTCGTCGGGCGGGTGCCGGCCTTCGGCACCTCCAGCCGCAGCGAGCCGGCCATGCCGGCGATGATTCGGGTCACCCCTCGAGCTTATGCGTTGTCGGGAGGATCCGTCGCCGGCGCCGTCGGCGGTGGGGGATAGCCTGGAGGTATGAGCAACGCCACCCTCGACTCCCGCCTCGATGGTGTCGTCGGAGGCCGCACGGCCTCGGCGCTCGACAAGGCCTTCGGCATGCGCACGGTGCGCGATCTGCTCTGGCACGTGCCACGACGCTACTCCGAACGAGGGGAACTGACGCCGCTCACGGGCCTGCCGGTAGGGGAGCACGTGACCGTGCTCGCTCAGGTGCTCGACGTGCGCAGTCGCCAGATGCAGCGGGGCGGCAAGATCATCGAGGCCCGCATCACCGATGGCACGGGCAGCCTGCAACTCACCTTCTTCAACCAGGCCTGGCGGGCGGGCGAGCTCGTGGCAGGGGCGCGCGGCATCTTCGCCGGCAAGGTCAGCGAGTACCGAGGTCAGCTGCAGCTGCAGCACCCCGATTACGAGCTCTTCGAGAAGCGGGGCGAGCCGGAGGCCGCAGCCGAGGCCGGCCTCACCCCCGAGCGGGCCCAGCAGCTCGCCGAGGCGGCGGCCCTCGCCTTCTCCGAGCGCCCGGTGCCGATCTACCCGGCCACCGCGAAGATGCCCAGCTGGACGATCGGCCGAGCGGTCGGCCTCGCGCTCGACGCGGTGCAGGGCTCGGGCCCGCTCGCCGACCCGCTGCCCGAGGAGCTGCGGTCGAACGAGGGGCTGCTCGACCTCGGCCAGGCGCTCGAGCTCGTGCACCGGCCGAACCGACGCGGCGATTGGCGTCGCGCGCAGGAGAGCCTGCGCTTCCGAGAGGCGTTCGAACTGCAGCTCGCCCTGCTCGACCGCCGCCGCCGTTCCGAGACGCTCGCGGGCACCGCCCGGCCCGCTCGAGCCGATGGGCTGCTCGAAGCCTTCGACGTCGCGCTCCCGTTCGAGCTCACGCCAGAGCAGCGTCAGGCAAGCGATACGATCTCGCAGGAGCTCGCCGAGCCGCATCCCATGCACCGGCTGCTGCAGGGCGAAGTCGGTTCCGGTAAGACGGTCGTGGCGCTGCGCGCCATGCTGCAGGCTGCGGAGAGCGGCGGTCAGAGCGCCCTGCTCGCACCCACCGAGGTGCTTGCCGCGCAGCACTTCCGAAGCATCTGCGAGACCCTCGGCACCACCCTCCTCGGCCGTCTGCATCCGGTGCTGCTCACGAGCAAGATGCCGGCGGCCGAGCGGCGCAAGGCTCTGCTCGCCCTCACGAGCGGGCAGGCGCTCATCGCGGTCGGCACGCACGCGCTGCTGAGCGAGGGCGTGAACTTCTACGACCTCGGCCTCATCGTCGTCGACGAGCAGCATCGCTTCGGGGTGGAACAGCGCGAGGCGCTGCGGCTCAAGGGCGCGAATCCGCATGTCCTCGCGATGACGGCGACGCCGATCCCGCGCACTGTCGCGCTGACCGCCTTCGGAGATCTCGAGACATCGTTCATCCGCGGCCTGCCGCCGGGCAGACAGGGTATCGAGAGCTTCGCGGTGCCCGTGCACGAGCGCCCCAGATGGGCCGAGCGCGCCTGGCTGCGCGCGCTCGAGGAGATCGCCGAGGGTCGTCAGGTCTACGTCGTCTGCCCGGCCATCTCGGCCGGCGCCCGCGAGGACGGCGATGAGCAGCTGGCCGCCGAGATCGAAGCCGTGGAGGGCGCACCGGCCGCGAACGCCCCGCTCGCGAGCGTCGAGCAGACGCTCGCAGAGCTGGCCGCGCGCCCCGACTACGCGGGCATTCGCATGGCGCCGCTCACCGGCGCCATGAAGACCGACGAGAAGGATCGGGTGATGCGAGCCTTCGCCGCGGGCGAGATCGACGTGCTCGTCGCGACGACGGTGATCGAGGTGGGCGTGAACGTGCCGAACGCCTCCATGATGATCGTGCGAGACGCCGAGCGATTCGGCGTCTCGCAGCTGCATCAGCTGCGCGGGCGCGTCGGACGCGGTGCGCTGCCGGGTCTCTGCCTGCTGCTCACGAACGCCGAGCAGGGCAGCGTGGCGCGGGAGCGCATCGAAGCCGTCGCATCCACGAGCGACGGCTTCGAGCTCGCCGAGCTCGACCTGCAGCTACGGCGCGAGGGCGACATCCTCGGTACGGCGCAGTCGGGCGGCCGCTCGACGCTCAGGCTGCTGCGCGTGGCCGAGCACGGCGAGCTCATCGAGCACGCCCGACGGCTCGCCGCGGAACTGCTGCGGCGCGATCCTCGTCTCGAGAGCGCACCGCTGCTCGCCGAGCAGCTGGCCGCCGAGGCCGAGCAGCGCCGGCTCGACAACCTCGCGAAGTCGTAGCGGGCCTCGCGCACTAGGCTGGTGGGCATGAACACCATCGCCGTCGTTCCAGGTTCCTTCGACCCCGTCACACTGGGGCATCTCGACGTCATCCGCCGCGCCGCAGCGATCTTCGACGAGGTGCACGTGCTTGTCGTGCACAACCCGGGCAAGACCGCGATGCTGCCGATCAGCGAGCGCATGAACCTGCTGCAGAAGGCGATCGACGAAGACCCCGAGATCCCGTCGAGCGTGGTCGTCGCCTCGTGGTCGGTCGGGCTGCTCGTCGACTACTGCACCGAGGTCGGCGCGAAGGTACTCGTGAAGGGTATCCGTTCGCAGATAGACGTCGCCTACGAGACGCCCATGGTGCTGATGAACCGCAGTCTTGCCGGGGTCGAGACGATCTTCCTGCTGCCGGAGCCCGGCCATTCCCACGTCTCGAGTTCGCTCGTGCGTCAGGTCGCCGCGCTCGGCGGCGATGTCGGCGAGTACGTTCCGCGCGTCGTGGCGCGCTACCTGGAGACTACCCGGCCGGCGTAGGCGGCAGATCCTCCGACGCGGCCTCGGTCGGGGTCTCCGTCGGCGCCCTGCGGCTGCGGCGGCGCCGTGCGCCGCGAACGAGGGCCACGACTATGAGGGCGATGACGCCGGCGATCACGAGCCAGGGCAGCAGTACGCCCAGGAGCACGAGCCCGCCGGCGCCGGCCGCGACGATCGACTCGAGGCCTGCGATCAGGCCCTCCCAGAAGTTCGACGGGCCGCCCGGCAGTGCGCTCTTCGCGCTCAGCTGCACCCAGATCGTCGACTCCTCGATCTGGTCCTCGAGGGACTCGAGCTGCGCCTTCAGCCCGTCGAGTTCGGCTTGTCGTGCGGAGAGGGCGGACTCCGCCTCGATCAGCTCGCTCGTGGTAGCCGCACCGGCCATCAGTTCGGTGAGTCGGGCGACGGACGTCTCGAGCGACTTCACGCGCGCCTGCAGGTCGACGTGCTGCGCGGTGACATCGGTCGCGGAGCGGTTCTCGTCGAGCACCCTTCCGAGCTCGGCGAGCCGGTCGAAGGCGGTGTCGAACTCGTCCGAGGGAACGCGCACGGTGAGGCTCGCGTAGTCCGCCGAGCCGCCGGCGCCGCTGCTGCCCACGTTCTGCGATTCGACGAAGCCGCCGAGCTCCTCGACGACCTCGGTGACGGCCTCGACCGAAGCCCGGGGGTCGTCGACCTCGAGGGAGACGCCTCCGCTGGCGATGACGGAGCGCCCGGCGTCGATCGGCGCGATCGCCATCTCGCCCGTGGCCGCGTAGTCGAGCGCGGCCCCGCTCATCATGTCGTTCGTCGACATCTCGCTCGGCATCATGCCGCCGTCGGCGCCCCCGCCGCTTCCCGCGGAGCACGCCGCGAGGGACAGGCAGAGCGCGGCGGCGGCGAACGCCGTCGCGATCCGTGACCTCTTCGAGAGACCGAGCTGCATGATGCCTCCTCCTCCGTGTGCGGGTACCGATCCCGCCCGCGCGGCGAGCGTCCAGTCGCACTCGCCATTGCTCGAAATCATAGGCGGCGGACTGCTGTGCGCAATCGGTCGGGGCTGGGAAACGGATGCGGGTTATGCAATCGATATGCGACGAGGATCGGCCGTCACCCGATCAGCCGACGTCCAGCGGCATCGGCTACCCTGTATCGGTGAGCAGCATGCGGGTGTACGAAGAGAACGTGCGGGACATCATGGGCCGTCCCGGCGAGATGCGCGAGCGCGAGCGGAGCCTCGAGGCGCCGGAGGCCTTCGGAGAGGCCCTCGCCAGCGTGTCGGCGGGCGAGCGCATCGACCTCGGCGTTCGCCTGGAGTCGGTGCACGAGGGCATTCTGGTCTCGGTGACCGCGCGCACGACCATGCACGCGGAGTGCGGTCGATGCCTCGAGAAGTTCACCGCTCCCTTCGAAGTCGAATTTCAGGAGCTTTTCGCGTATACTCCTACGGAGGCCGAAGAGTACGGGGTTCACGGTGATCACGTGAATCTTGAACCCCCGCTCCGAGACGCGGTAGTGCTTGCACTGCCGTTTCAGCCTGTGTGCCGCCCAGATTGCCCGGGGCTCGACCCCGAAACCGGCGATGTGCGCGATGCCGAGGCTGCAGCCGAGCCCGTCGCGGTCGATCCGCGCTGGGCTGCGCTGGCCGGGTTGCTGGCCGAAGATACAGACCTGGATCGGGTAACCGATTCTGAAAGCAAGTAGGAAAGAGAGCATCATGGCTGTTCCCAAGCGCAAGATGTCGCGTTCGAACACCCGTCACCGCCGTTCGGCGTGGAAGGCCGAAGCGCCGAAGCTGGTGAAGACCGTCGAGAACGGCCGCACCGTCTACAGCCTGCCGCACCGCGCCCGCGTCGTCGAGGACTCGCAGGGCAACGCCCTGTTCCTCGAGTACAAGGGCCGCAAGGTCGCCGACGCCTGAGTCTGTCGCACAGCATCCGAGAGATGTTGTCGCATCGGCTAGACCCAGCTTGACGCCAGACTTCGAGATACCGCCGAGTTCGCCTGAGGGCGAGCTCGGCGGATTTCTTGCGCCCTTCGGGATCGAGATCGATCGCGAGCTGCTGCGGCTGGCGCTGACGCATCGATCCTGGGCGTACGAGCACGGCGGAGCGCCCCACAACGAGCGCCTCGAGTTTCTCGGCGACTCGATCTTGGGGCAGGCCGTGACGGTGAAGCTCTTCGCCGACTACCCCGAACTCTCCGAGGGAGAGCTCTCGCGCCGCCGTGCCGCACTCGTGTCGAGCGTCGCGCTCGCCGAGGTCGCCCGCGGCATCGGAGTGGGCCCCAACCTGCTGCTCGGCGTGGGGGAAGAGCGCAGCGGGGGGCGCGAGAAGGAGTCGATCCTCGCAGATGCCGTCGAGGCGATCATCGGAGCCGTCTACCTCTCGACCGACCCCGAAACGGCGGCGACGTTCGTGTTGCGCCTGATCGAGCCCCTGCTCGCCGACCCGAAGCGCTTCACGATCTCGCTCGACCCCAAGACCACCGTGCAGGAGGAGGCCGACGTGCGCGGCGTGCCCCGCCCCGCCTACGACATCGTCGGATCCGGTCCCGACCACGACCGGCGGTTCCGAGCGACCGTCGTGCTCGACGGCTTCACCGGCACGGGCACGGGCATCAGCAAGAAGGCCGCCGAGATTGCGGCCGCGCGCGAGCTCATCGCCGCGATGCACGCCGCCGGCGCGCTCAAGAAGCAGAGCTGAGCCGGCCGGACATGCCGGAGTTGCCCGAAGTCGAGGTCGTGCGCCGCGGCCTCGCGCCCGCCCTCACGGGCGCGATTGTCACGGGCGTGGACGTCGAGGATTCGCGTGCACTCAAACGCCACCGGCCGTTCGGCGGCGGGGTCGATCCTCGTGCCGATTTCGAACGCCGCCTTACCGGAGCCGTGCTCGACGCCCCTGCCCGTCGTGGCAAGTTCATGTGGGTGCCGCTCGCCTTCTCGCCGACCGGCCCGGCACCCCGCGAGGCGCTGCTCGCCCACCTCGGCATGAGCGGACAGATGCTGCTGCGCGCGCCCGAAGCCGGTGACGACCGGCACGTGCGGGTACGGCTGTGGATCGAACACCCCGAGCACGGGGAGCTGCGCATCGACTTCGCCGACCAGCGTCTCTTCGGATCCCTCGCCATCGACGGGCTCGTGGCGACGTCCGACGGGCATGCGGCCGGCATCGGCACCGCGCTCGCCGCGCTCCCGGGCCAGGCGGCGCACATCGCGCGCGACCCCCTCGACCCCGCCTTCGACGACGCCGCCTTCGCCACCGCGCTCCGCTCGCGAAGCACCGGAGTCAAGCGCGCCCTGCTCGATCAGAGCCTCATCAGTGGCGTCGGCAACATCTACGCCGATGAGTCGCTGTGGCGGGCTCGGCTGCACCCGGAGACCCCGGGGCGGCGCATCGGCGCGCGCAAGGCCGAGGAGCTGCTCGCCCACGTGCGCGAGGTCTTCGCTCAGGCGCTCGTCGAAGGCGGCACGAGCTTCGACGAGCAGTATGTGAACGTGAATGGGCAGGCCGGGTACTTCGCGCATTCGCTCAACGCTTACGGCCGCGGGGGAGCACCGTGCCCGCGATGCGAGACGCCGCTACGGCGCGCGGCGTTCATGAATCGCTCGTCGCACTTCTGCCCGCGGTGTCAGCG
>JBEBTD010000014.1:0-20313 GCA_040393965.1 Leucobacter soli
GCCCGCGCCCCCCGCCCCGCCCGCGCCCCCCGCCCCCCCCCCCCCGCCCCCGGGTGGGGGGGGGGGGGCCGGGGCCCCCCCCCCCCCGGGGCCCCACCCGTGTCCGGGATCGGCGCCGTGCGCACCGCGCCCACCGCGCCCGCCCTGCCCGGAGCGGGCGGGCCGCCTCCCCCGCGCGAGCGTGCCCGCGGCGAAGACCACGACCCCCGCGACGATGAGGCCGGAGCCGAACCACTCCCACGCCGACATGCGCTCCCCGAGCACGACGGCGCCGAGGCTGCAGCCGATGATCGGCTGCAGGTAGGTGTTGGTCGAGGTGAGCGCGGAGCCCCACCGCTTGATCAGGTACGCGAAGAGCGCATAGGCGACCGCCGAGCTCACGACGCCGAGCTGCAGCACCGCGAGCACGGCGGGCGGATCGTCCTGCGGCCAGCGCGGCAGCCCCTCCCGGAGGAGCATGTAGACCCCGACCGGCGGGATCGAGCAGACGAACTGCATGAACACCACGAGCACGGAGTGCAGCCGCAGCAGGCGCGTGCGGATGGTGAGGTTCGCGATCGCGAGGAACGCGCAGCAGCCGACGATCGCCAGCTGCCAGAGCATCGGATCCCCGTGGGCGACGAGCCCGGCCGCGTTCAGCACGCCGACGCCGAGGAAGGCGACGAGCACCCCGAGCACGGCGTTCGCGCTGAGCCTGCTCTGCCCGATGAGCACCGCCCCCGCGTAGACGAAGACCGGGGTCATCGTCGCCAGCACGGCGGTCAGCGAGCTCGAGACGTGCTGCTGCGCCATCGCGATGAGCACGAACGGGATCGCGATGCCCGAGATCCCGGCGACCGCGAGCGCGGGCATCGCCTCCCGCACGCCGCGCAGCGGGACGCGCATCGCGAGCAGCGCCGCGCCGAGCACGAGGCCGCCGAGCAGCAGGCGGAGGAAGGAGATCTGCGCGGGCCCGAACGAGCGAAGGGCGACGGCGACGAACAGGTAGCTCGATCCCCAGGCGAAGGTCATGAGGGCGAAGGCGAGCACGCTGAGGGCCGACGCCCTGGCGCTTCCCAACGCTCAGTCCCACCGCGCCGACGCGCCCCTGCGCGCCCGCACGGACTCTCCCGCGAAGCCCCAGTTGTCGATCGGCACCTCGTCGATGACGATGTGGCAGCCGGCCGGATCCTTGCCGAGCACCTCCACGAGCGCTCTCGTGACCTCGGCGATGAGCCTGGCCTTCTGCTCGCGGGTCACGCCGTCGTCGGTCACCCGGATGTTCACGTACGGCACGCTACTCCCCTCCCGCGGCGGCCTCGGACCATGGCCGCTCTTCCGAGAGTCTCGCCACCCGTCCCCCGCCGAGGTTCAAGTAGATGCCGAACTCGTCGCGCGAGCGCTCGTGGAAGTAGCGATCGATCATGGGGGCGAGCGCGGGCGGGTCGAGCTCCGACCACGGCACGGTGGCCGGCCCGAAGACTCCCCAGCTCGGGCCGGACGGGAGCGGCCCGGCGGTGACCGCGCGGTAGATGTAGCAGGTCCGCTCGTTCGACAGGTCCACGGTGGAGTAGAGGAAGACCGGCTCGATGTCGACGCCGAGCACGGACTTCGCCGCGTTAAGCATGGAGTCAGACATGGTCCCGCCCTCGCGCAGCACGCCCATCGGCACCGACCATTTGCCCGATCCGCGGTCGCGCCTCAGCAGCAGGCCGCCGTCGCCCTCGATCAGCCAGCCGAAGTCGACCTCCCGGCCCGGCCGCGGCGCCCTCGTGCCGCCCTCGGCCTCGGGATCGCTGCTGAAGAACCTCCCCTGGCCGTAGCCGAGCAGCGGCTCCTCGCTCAGCGCGCACTCGAGCACCTCGCCGATCAGGATCAGATGGTCCCCGGCTTCGATCCGCGCGTACGGTCTGCAGACGACCGAGGCAGCCGCGTCCCGCAGCACGAGGCCGCCGGAGTGCGGCTCCTCGAAGTCGAGCTTGTCGAATTTGTCCTCGAAGGGTTTGGCGAATCGCATGGCGACGTCCTGCTGGCTGCTCGCGAGGATGGAGATGCCGAAGTGCTCGGCCGATGCGAAGGCGGGGAGGCTCGCGGCGCGGTTCGCGATGCAGATCGAGACCAGCGGAGGGTCGAGCGAGACGGAGCTGAAGGAGTTCGCCGTCATGCCCCAGCGCTGCCCGTCGGCGTCCCTGGTCGCGACCACCGTCACGCCCGTGAGGAACCTCCCCATCGTCCTGCGGAACACCGACTGGTCGCGACCCGATCCCCGCACGATCGCCTGCGCCGTCACGAGCGCCCCGCTTCCGCCTGCGCGTCCTTGATCCGCTCGGTGACGGCGGTCTCGCCGGCGAGCACGCTCAGATGCGACATCGGCGACTCCGCCGAGGCGGCGTGGTAGTGCTCCACCCCGGCCGGCACGATCACGACAGCCCCGGGACCGATCGGGACCTCGTCCGCCCGCGTCGCGATGCGGCCGGTGCCGTCGAGCCCGATGAGGATCTGCTCCGTCGTGTGCACGTGCCAGTGCGTGTGCGCGCCGGGCGCAAAGGAGACGGCCGAGCACTGCGGCCCTCCGAGAGCGCCGAGAGCTCCGGCGACTTCCGGCATGGGCGCGGAGCTCACCGCTCCGGCGAAGATGGGCGCGTCGCTGCGGTCCTGCCAGGGCAGGTTCTCAGCCGAGTACCGCGCGAGCGGCTTCCCCGTCATGATCGAGGTTCCTTTCTGATGAAGTCGATGAGATCGACGATGTCGAAGACCGGAAGCGAGGTGGCCTCGCGGATGTCCCGCACGAAGGGCCCCATGGCGGTGCATTCGACGAGCAGCACGCGGAGGCCGCCCTCCGCCAGCAGGCCGTCCAGGGTACGCAGCAGCTCCCGCCGCATGCCGTCGAGGTCGAGGGGCTCCTCCGGGACCTCGAGCCTGGCCCATCCGGGGCAGTCGCGCACCTCGGCGACGCGCGCGGCGACGCGCTCGTCCCAGCCGCACTCCGAGCGCAGCAGCGGGTCGGCGAGCGGGGCCGCCGCATAGCTGAGGATGCCGACGCTTCCTCCGAACACCCGCGAGAGCAGCGGCACGAGCAGCAGCGCCGACATGATGGTGGGCAGGCCCGTCGCCCGCTGCACGGAGGACTGCAGCCCCATCGAGAGCCCGCAGTTCGAGACGATGAGCTCCGCCCCGTCCTCTTGCAGCCGCTGCGCGGTGGCCGCGTAGGGCACCCGGACGACGTCCGGCTGCTCGATGACCCTGACGGCGGTCGCTCCCGGCACCGCCGACTCGGCGACGGGAGGCCGGATCCGCGCCGTGTCGTACATGGAGCCCTCGCCCACGATGCGGGTGCCCTCGAGCGAGAGGATGCCTGTCTTACGCACGTGCCGACCTCTCTCTCGCCCGGACCTCGAGGCGCCCGACGAGCGCCGTCAGGGGCAGCGTCGCCACCACGTAGATGACAACGAGCGCGGTCGCGACGGGGATGATCTGGCCGGTGCGGTTCATCAGGTCCTGCGCCGCGTAGAGCAGCTCGACCGCGCCGACCGCCGAGGCGAGCGTCGCCGTCTTGATGAGCCCGATGAAGGAGTTCAGCACCGGCGGGATCGCGAAGGGGAGCGCCTGCGGGATCACGATCCTGCCGAGGATCTGGGTGTGCGAGAGCCCGAGGCTCTCGCCGGCCATCCGCTGCGAGGGCTGGACCGTCTTCATCGCCGCGCGGAAGTACTCGGCGGTGAAGGCGCATTCCGCGATCCCGAGGGCGATGACGGCCGCGGTCAGCGACTCGAGCCGCATCCCGAAGTAGGTGATCCCGAAGTAAACGAGGTACAGCATCACCAGCTCGGGGATCGCCCGGATGAAGGTGATGAATCCGTCGATGACGAGCAGCAGCGGTCGGATGTTCAGCTCCCGGATCCAGAGGATCGCGAGGCCGAGCACGATCGAGAGCAGCCACGCGCCGCCCGCGATGCGCAGCGTCGCCAGGGCGCCGGGCCAGAGCGCGCTCAGGTCCACGTTCATCGGGCACCTCCGGGTGTGCGGATCAGGGAGTAGCTCCGGCCGGCGGTCGTCGTGGCCGGGATCTTGGCCGAGACGAGCCCGTAGCGCCGGTTGACCCAGCGCTCGAGGCGCCCGGAGGCGAAGATCATCGGCAGGATGACCGCCGCGTAGAAGACGCCGAGGAGCAGGAACACCTGCATGGGCATGAAGCTGGTCGAGACGGCGAGCGTCGCGCTGAGCGTCAGCTCGTAGACGGTGATGAGCGAGGCCAGCGAACTGTTCTTCACGATCGTGATGACGATGTTCAGCGTCGCCGGGACGAGCGGCGGGATCACCTGCGGGATGATCGCGTGACGAAGGATCGTCCCGTGACCGAGCCCGAGGCTCTCCGCCGCCCGCCACTGCGAGCGCGGAACCGATTGGATCGCCGCGCGGTACACCTCGGCGAGGTAGGCGCCGCTGCTCAGGGAGAGCGCGGCGGCGGCGAAGGTGAAGGAGTTCAGCCCGAGCTCCGCCGAGTAGGGACCGAAGCCGAAGTAGAAGATGATCATCAGCGCCAGGATCGGGATGCTCCGGAACAGGTCGACGTAGATCCTCGTGACGATGCGCACCCAGAGCCTGGGCGAGACCGCGCCGATGGAGGCGATGGCCCCGATCACGATGGTGAACACGATGGAGACCGCCGAGAGCTGGATCGTGACGACCAGTCCTTTCAGCATCAGCTCCAGCCAGGTCTGAAGCGTCGCCCAATCCGGGAGTAGCATGATCGACTTCTCCCGGGGATCAGCTGCCGCAGCCCTGCTGGGGCGGCGCGACTTCCGAGACGGCGAACTCCGATGGCAGGGCGGAGAACACCTGCTTCCAGTCGCCCGAGTCGATCATCTCGTTCAGGTGGTCGTCGAGCGCGTGCGCGAGCTCCTGGTTGTCGCAGGAGACGACGTTGTAGCCGGTGTTGCGCAGCAGTGCGCCGGGCATGTTCCAGTCGCCGTCGTTCAGCTCGTGCGCGGCGATCTCGTCCTGGTGCTCGCTCAGCGGGGCGTTGTACATCTGCGTGAGGCCGGTGATGTAGCCGTCGACCTGGCCGTTGAGCAGCGCCTGGCCGGCCTGGGCCTGGTTCTGGAAGAGCACGGCGTCGTCGCCGATCTCCTTCTGCAGCAGCTCCGCCCAGACCTGGCCGACGATCGCGCCGACCTTGCGACCGTCGAGGCTCTCCGGCCCCTGGTAGTCGAAGTCCTTGTCGGCGAAGACCACGGCGGGCACGTCGAGCAGCGCCGAGGAGTAGTACAGGGTCTGCGCGCGCTCCTCGGTCCAGTAGACGAAGAGGCCCATGTCGGCCCGGCCCTGCTGCACGTCGAGGATCATCGAGGCGAAGGTGGTGGGCGCGAGCTTCAGCTCGAGACCGTACTTCGCCGCGAAGGAGTTCAGCAGCTCGCCTTCGATGCCGCTCATCGTCCCGTCGGGGTTGTCGATGTTCACGGGAGGGTTGGAGCCGTAGGTCGCGATCGTGAGGTAGCCGTCGTTCGCGAGGGTGAAGTCGGGCGAGAGCACGTCCTCCTGGCCCTCCTCGGGAGCGGTCGGCGCGGTCGAGGCGCCCGCGCATCCGCCGAGGAGCAGGGCGAGGGCGAGCGCTGCGGCGCCCGCCCCGAGGCGGCGCCGAAACAACGTTGTGGACATATGAGGGGGTTTCCTTTCTCAGTGCGATCGCCCCGACCTCGTTGCCGGGGCGACTCGATCAGGTCGTCGCCGGGAGCTCCCCGCGGACCGTCTCGCCCTCGATGAGGACGAGGTCGGCGCGCAGCTCTCCCATGTCGGCGGGGTCGGTGGCCGAGATGTCAGCGGACATGACCGCGACGTTCGCGGACATGCCCGGCGCCAGGCGGCCGGCGGAGTCGCCCACCCCGAGGGCGGCGGCCGCGCTCGAGGTGTGCATCGCGAGCGCGTCGATCAGGCCGATCGCCTCGCCGGGGTTGACCGGGCCGGCGTAACCCCGGCGATCCATAGCCCGGCCAACTCCGAACATCGGATTGAACTGAGCCATCTCGCTCGCGGCGCCGTCGGAGCTCGAGGCGACCGCCCAGCCCCGCTCCAGCAGGCTCCGGAACGGGAACACGGCCTGCCGCGAGTAGTCCCCGAGGTACTCGGGGATGTAGCTGCCCATGGTCCAGATGAACCCTGCCTGCGCGACCGGCACCACCCCGCCGTCGCGCCAGAAGTCGAGCGTGGCCCAGTCGGTGACGACGTTGCCCGCGTGCTCGAGGCGCACGGGGGGCAGCCCGTCCGGGCGGCGCATGCGAGCGGCGACCGCTGAGAGCTGCCGCTGGGCGCGCTCGCCGTTCGTGTGCGCGATGAGCTGCAGCCCCGCCGCATCGGTGCGCTCCAGCAGGCGCGTCAGCTCCTCGTCGTCGAACACGAGCGATCCTCGCGGATGCGCCGATCGCAGGCTGCCCGAGGCGTACGGGCGCAGCACTGCGGCGCCGGCGGCGGAGAAGCCGCCGTCGGTGAAGACCTTCACCCCGGCGATGCGCAGGGCGCGCGGCGCATGGCCGACGTCCGACCAGTCCGACAGCTCTGCGACCCGGTCGAGGCTCCTCGTGCCCGGAGCCCACACATAGGCGTGCACGTCCTGCCGAACGCGGCCCGCGGCGATCAGATCGTCGAGCGCGTGCAGGTCCCTCGGGGTGTTGGTGATCTCCCCGAACGAGGTGACTCCGTAGGCGGTGAGGTGCTCTTCCACCGCGTACGAGATCGCCTCGCGGAGCTTGTCCTCGCCGAAGGGCGGGATGGGCAGCGCGTGGAAGAGCTCGTGGATCACGCCGGTGGGTCGCCCGGATGCGTCGACGATCACATGACCGCCCTCGCCGTCGCGCATGCCGGCCTCGAGGGCGAGCTCGAGCGCGACGGAGTTCAGCACGGTGACGTGGAAGCCGAAGCGCACGGCGATCGGCACCCGTGAGGAGACCCGGTCGAGATCCTCGCGATTCGGCAGTCGGCCGTCCGCGAACCTCCGGTCGGCGAAGAGGCCGCCCTGCCCGATGAGCCATCCGCCTCTGGCGTCGGCCAGCTCGAGGTGGACCCGCAGCGTGGCCACGAGCTCGTCGATGTCCCCCACCGGCGGGGTGTGGCAGTCGACCGCGCCGTACACGGCGTGCGCGGTGTGCTCGATGTGCACGTGCGGGTCGACGAAGCCGGGCAGCACCGAGCGGGAGCCGACGTCGTGGACGCGCCACTCCTCGCCGGGCCGCCAGCCGGCGTCCGCCACTGCGTCGACCTTCCCGTCGACGATCCTGAGCCAGCCGTCGACCGGCTCGCGCTCCCCGTCCATCGGGAAGATCGAGGTCGATCGGATTGCCGTGCGCCCCGCGGTCATCGTCTCAGCTCCGCCACGACCTCGGTGAACTCCTGCAGCCCCCAGAGGCCGTTCTCGCGCCCGAGCCCCGAGGCTCCGACGCCGCCGAACGGCGAGGCCGCCGATGACACGGATCCGCTGTTCACCGCGATCATCCCCGCCTCGATCCCGGAGACGAGGGCGTCCACCTCGCCCTCATCCCGACCGGCGACATAGGCGGCCAAGCCGTAGGGGGTGTCGTTCGCCTGGGCGATGGCGTCGTCGACGCCGTCGTAGCCGATCACGGTGAGCACCGGGCCGAAGACCTCCTGCTGGGCGATGCGATCGCCCGTCACGACCCCCGAGACCAGGGTGGGCGGCACGAATCGCTCGTCCTCGTACGCGCGCTCGGCGGGCGCCCGCCATACCTCGGCTCCTCCGGCTTCGGCGTCGCGGATCAGCTCGCGGATCGACTCGGCGGCCCGGGCCGAGATGAGCGGCCCGACCTCTGTGTCCGGGGCGAGCGGATCGCCCGCCGAGAGCGCGGAGAGCCCGGCGCGCAGCAGCCCGAGCACTCGCCCGAGCGACTCCTGCGGCACGTAGAGGCGGTTCAGCGCGGTGCAGGCCTGCCCGCTGTTGCCGAACTTCGCCGTGAGCACGTGCGGCAGCGCTTCGACAGGGTCTGCGCTGGGCGCGAGGACGAAGGGGGCGTTGCCGCCGAGTTCCAGGGAGGTTCGCACGAGGCGCTCGGCGGCCTGCCGCTGCAGCGCGCGCCCGACCTCGGTGGAGCCCGTGAACGAGAGCTTCCTGATCCTCGGATCCTCGAGCAGCGCGCCGACCACGCCTCGCGAGTCGCTCGTCGTGAGCGCCGCTCCGATGACGGGGCCGGGTATCGACTGCCGCAGGATCTCGACGATCGCGAGGGAGCAGAGCGGGGTGCGCTCGGACGGCTTCAGCAGGAAGGTGCAGCCCGCGAGCAGCGCGGAGATCGCCTTGCGCAGCGGGAGGCTGAACGGGAAGTTCCAGGGGGCGACGAGCAGCGCGGTGCCGACCGGGCGCCGCGTCACGCGCACCTCCGGGGATCCGACGGCGGCGACCGGCGCCAGGCCCTCCGCGGCCTCGCACAGGCTCTCGACGGTCTCGAGCGCGTACTGCACCTCCTTCTCCGCGTAGCGCAGCGCCTTGCCCGACTCGAGCACGATGAGCCCGGCCAGCTCGGAGCCGCGCTCCGCGAGCCCCGCCGCGAAAGAGCGGACCGCCGCCACGCGGTCCTCGAGCGGCACTGCGGCCCAGCCCCGCTGCTCGGCGGCTACGGCCCCGAGGATCCGCAGGGCCGCGGCCTCGTCGGCGTGCCCGATCAGGACGGAGCGGCCGCCGTGGTCGGGGAAGGCGACGGCCGAGCTGCGGGGCAGGGGCGAGCCGTCCGCCCCGCGGCCCGATGCCTCCGCCAGCCGTTCGGCGAACGCGAAGGCGCGCTCGGCGAGCCCGGTCCCGACCATCAGGCGAACCGCTCGATGATCGGCTGGAACGCGCGCATGCTGTCGAGCACGCGCTCGTGCTCCGAGCCGAAGGACATGTTGAGGTTGACGAGGTCGACGCCCGCGTCGCGGTAGACGCAGAGCTTCTCCTCCACCTGCTCGGCGGTCCCGATGAGCAGCAGCCGTCGGAGCGCCTCGGAGCTCGGCTCCTCAGACTGCACCCGCGAGGGCACCTGCCCGATCGCGTCGGCGTGCTGGCTGAAGTCGTGCAGCTGCGCGTGGATGCGCCAGCCGTGCACCAGCTCGGCGATGCGATCCTCGATCTCCGACTCCCTGTCGACGACGAAGGCGTAGCGGGTGAGGCCGAGCTTCGTGCCCGAGTGGCCGCCCTCCTCCCTGCCCTCGGCGAAGGCGCGGGCGATCGCGACCATGTGCTCGTCGTCCCAGAGGAAGAGCGAGTTCAGCACGTTGTAGCCGCGCCGCGCCGCGTCCTTCACCGCCATCGGCGACTGCGAGGCCATCCAGGTCGGGGGCACGGGGCGCTGCACCGTGCGCGGCCAGATGTACATGTCGTCGAAGTTCACGTGCTCGCCGTGGTACGACGACGGCTCGCCCTCGTTGCCGAGCAGCAGCTCGAGCGCCTCGAGCTTCTCGATGAAGATCGGCAGGCTCTGCTCGAAGGGGATCTGGAGCTTCTCGAACTCGTACTTGTACGCGCCCCTGGCGAGGCCCAGCTCGAGTCGCCCGCCCAGCGCGCGATCCGCCTGGGCGATCTCGCCGGCGAGCACGACCGGGTCGTGGTACGGCAGCACGATCACCGCGGTGCCGACGCGGCAGCCGACGTGCTGCCCGATCTGGGTGGCCGCGATGAGCGCCGACGGCGACTGCAGGAAGTGCACGAAGTGGTGCTCCGGGGTCCACACGTATCGCGCACCCGCCCGGTCGGCGGCGACGGCCACCTCGAGCATGCGGTCGCTCAGGGTGTCCTGCTCCGCTCCCGGATGGAACACCTGATATGGCAGAAAGGCTCCAAACTCCATTGTCTTCTTCTCCTCGTCGAGTCGGCCGGTCATCTCCCATCGAAGCGAAACCGGCGACGATCCTCTTCGTAGCTTGCGTGGAGTGTTTCGCTCCGGCTCTCCTACGAGTCCGACGGACGGCTACTCGTCGCCCTCGGCGCAGTCCTGGCGCAGGCGGAGCAGCCGGATCGCGAGGGAGGCGTCGAATCTGACCTGTTCGTCGGAGAGGTCGATCTCGGTGATCGTGCGGATCCGGTCGAGCCGGTACCGCAGGGTGCTCACGTGGATGTGCAGCTCGCGCGCGGTCTGCTGCAGCCTCGCGCCGGAGTGCAGGTAGCTCTCGAGGGTCCTGAGCAGCTCGCCGCTGTTCTGCCGGTCGTAGGCGAGGATCCCGCCGAGCGTCTGCTCGATGTACTCGCCGATCTCCTGCTCCCCGAGCGCGGAGAGCAGGAAGCGGTAGGCTCCGAAGTCCGAGATGTGCGCCGGCCCCCGCCTCCGCAGCTTGGCGGCCAGCTCCGATGCCGAGCGGCACTCGGCCCAAGCCGCTGGATAATCCTCGGGGCTCGAGCACGGCCCGGCCCAGGTGACGATCGCGCGCTCCGCGTGCGCGCCGAGGCTGCGGCGGTTGAAGAGCGCGTGCACCTCCGCGCTCACGGCGGCGTGCTCCTCGCAGCCGGTCGGCAGGAAGACCACGAGCCCGTCGTCCGTGGGGTGCACGGTCGCCCCGGAGCGGCCGTGCACGGCGGCGGAGACCGACATCCTGAACTGGACCGTGGCGGCGCGCACGCGCGGCGCCTCCCGCTCGCGCAGCAGCACGAGCGCCGTCGGCCGGAACAGGTCGATGCCGATCGCCTCGGCCCGCCGCACGGTCGCGTTCTCGCCCGCGCTCTCTGCGGAGAAAAGGCTCTTCAGCGCGTCGACCTTCAGCTCCTGCTCGACTCTGAACCGCTCCTGGTCGCGGAGCAGGGGCGCGACGAGCACCGAGGCCACCGCATCGAGCATCCCCTGCGGCAGCGGCGATCTGCCGATCAGCACGGCGTGCCCGTTCGGCACCTCCCCCGAGAGCCGGAGCAGGCAGCTCGACAGGGATGCCGCGGCGGGGTGGATCTCGCCCATCGCGATGCCCGCGCCAGGCGCCTCGTGCTCGGCCGCGAGGATCATCCGGTGGAGCGCCTCGGCGCCCTCCTTGACGGAGTCCCGCCAGGCCTCGTCGTCGAGCTCGTAGCCGATCGGGCTGCGGCCGACGAAGCGCAGCGAGCCCGCGCTGTCGACCATGACGAGGGAGGCGTCGATCCGCTGCTCGATCTGCTCGAAGATCTGCTCGCTCGGCAGGCTTCGCGCGAGCCGCTCCATGACGAAGCTCACGAGCGAGAGCCCCTCCGTCGTGTGCAGCAGCTCCCGTCTGCTCGCGGCGACGCCCTGCGCCTTGCGGACCGCGACGGAGGCGAGGCTCGCGACGGTGCGGAGGAAGGCGAGCTGCCGCGTGTCTTCGAGCAGCGGCACGTCGGACTGCACTGAGAGCACCCGCGGCACGTCGCCGGGCTCGAGGGTGTTGAGGGGGATCGTGACCGCGGTCCTCGTGCCGCGGAGCTTGGCGTCGAGCACGTACTCGGGATACTCGTCGACGTAGTCGTCCACGTTCTCCATCGCGATCGCCTCGCCGGTGCGGAGCGCATCGATCGACGGGCTCCCGTGCAGGTCCCAGACCCGCTTCCGGCTCTCGACCGTGTAGGCGATCTTGTCCCGGCGCGCGACGACCTCGAGCGTGCTGCGGGACACGTGCGCCTCGTTGATCCAGCAGACATGCCACTGCGTGTGATCCGAGACCGCGTCGACGATCCCCTGCAGCACCGTCTCGAGCTCGAGGTCCGAACCGAGCGCCTGCGAGATCCTGCGCAGGCTCTCGAGCAGCTCGATGCTGCGGTGCTGGTCGTTCCGCAGCTCCCCCGCGCCGTCGTCCCGCTGTTCCCCCCGGCCGGCGTCCGACCGCTCCCCCTCGCCCACCCGATCAGTGGATGATGGCGTCCAGGAAGCGCCGGGTGCGCTCCTGCATGGCACCGGAGAAGATCTCGGAGGGCGCGCCCTCTTCGACGATCATGCCGTCGTCCATGACGACGACCCGGTCGGCGACCTCGCGCGCGAACGCCATCTCGTGGGTCACGATGACCATCGTCATGCCCTGCTCCGCGACATCGCGCATGAGCGAGAGCACCTCCCCGACCATCTCGGGGTCGAGCGCGGAGGTGGGCTCGTCGAACAGGATGACCTCCGGCTCCATGGCGAGCGCGCGGGCGATCGCGACGCGCTGCTGCTGGCCGCCCGAGAGCGTGCGCGGATGGGCGTCCGCGAACTCGGCGAGGCCGATGCGCTGCAGCAGCCGCTGCGCCCGTTCCCTCGCCTCCGAGGAGGACACCCCGAGCGAGCGCTGCGGGCCGAGGCAGATGTTCTCCAGGGTCGTGAGATGCGGGAAGAGGTCGAACTGCTGGAAGACCATCGCGGTGCTCGCGCGGAAGGGACCGAGGGTCTTCTGCTTCAGATGGTGGTGGCCGTCGCCGAAGAGCCGCTGACCGTTGAAGTCGACCTCGCCGGCGCTCGGGAACTCGAGCAGGTTGCAGCAGCGCAGCAGGGTGGACTTGCCCGAGCCGCTCGGGCCGATGATCACGACCTTCTCGCCCGGCTTCACGTCGAGATCGACGCCCTTCAGCACCTCCTTGTGCCCGAAGGACTTTCGGATGCCGCGCATGGAGAGCAGCGCGTCCGCTCGGGGTCCGGGGCGGAGGTTCGGGTGTTGTCGCATGCCATCTCCTCAGAAGAACGACGGTGTCCAGAGTCTGCCGCAAGCCTATTCGAGCGCGGTCGGGGGCCTCTCCCGCGAACCATAGCAAACTCGGTTCCCGCTTTCCTCCTGTTCCTAGGGGATGCGCGGGAGGCTCCGCGCCCGTCCGTTCTCGGTGGAGGCGGGTACGACGAAGGCCCGGGTCGGGACCCGGGCCTTCGTCCTGCTGAGCGCGTCGGCGCTTAGTCGGTGCCGGCATCGAACGCGGCGCTGAGACCGAGCTCGTCGGCGTCCTCGTCGATGCCGCCCACTGCGTCGGCGATCTCCGCCGCGCCGCCGCGCTCGAGCTCGCCCACGAGCTCGGCGGTGGGGCCGCCGACGAGGCCGAGGGCCGCGTACTGCTCGAGGCGCTGGCGCGAGTCGGCGATGTCGAGGTTGCGCATGGTGAGCTGACCGATGCGATCCTCGGGGCCGAAGGCGGCGCCCACGGTGCGCTCCATGGAGAGCTTCTCGGGGTGGTAGCTGAGGTTCGGCCCCTCGGTGTTAAGGATGGTGTAATCGTCGCCGCGACGCAGACGCAAAGTGACCTCGCCGGTGACGGCGGAGCCGACCCACCGCTGCAGCGCCTCGCGAAGCATGAGCGACTGCGGGTCGAGCCAACGGCCCTCGTACATGAGGCGGCCGAGCTTGCGGCCGTCGTTGTGGTAGGAGGCCAGCGTGTCTTCGTTGTGGATCGCGTTGACGAGCCGTTCGTAGGTGATGTGCAGCAGCGCCATGCCCGGCGCCTCGTAGATGCCGCGCGACTTCGCCTCGATGATGCGGTTCTCGATCTGGTCGGAGACGCCGAGGCCGTGGCGGCCGCCGATCTCGTTCGCCGCGTACACGAGCGCCACCGGGTCGTCGAACTCCACGCCGTTGATGGCGACGGGGCGGCCCGCCTCGAAGCGCACCGACACCTCCTCGGTCGCCACCTCGACGTCGTCGCGCCAGGCGGCGACGCCCATGATCGGCTCCACGATGTCGAGGCCGGTGTCGAGGAACTCGAGCCTCTTCGCCTCGTGCGTCGCGCCCCAGATGTTGGCGTCGGTCGAGTAGGCCTTCTCGGTGGCATCGCGGTAGGGGTAGCCGTGCGCGACGAGCCACTCGCTCATCTCGTGGCGGCCGCCGAGCTCCTCGACGAACTGGCTGTCGAGCCAGGGCTTGTAGATGCGCAGCGCCGGGTTGGCCATGAGGCCGTAGCGGTAGAAGCGCTCGATGTCGTTGCCCTTGTAGGTCGAGCCGTCGCCCCAAATGTCGACGCTGTCCTCCTTCATGGCGCGCACGAGCAGCGTGCCGGTGACGGCGCGTCCGAGGGGGGTGGTATTGAAGTAGGTCTTGCCACCGGAGCGCACGTTGAAGGCGCCGCACTGCAGAGCGACGAAGCCCTCCTCGACGAGAGGCAGCTTCGCATCGACGTGACGCGCGATCTCGGCGCCGTACTCCTTGGCTCGGTCGGCGACACCGTCGATGTCGGGCTCGTCGTATTGGCCGATGTCGGCGGTGTAGGTGCAGGGAACCGCACCCTTCTCGCGCATCCACGCGACCGCGCAGGAGGTATCGAGGCCACCGGAGAACGCAATGCCGACACGCTCGCCGACAGGCAGGGAAGAAAGCACCTTAGACATGCTCTCTATCCTATGGCAGCGCGAGGATCGCCGAGCGCCGCGAGGGCTGGGCGGCGGAGGGCGGAACCGATCCTCGCCGGCTCGACAAAACGGGTGTCGGGCGGCTACTCGACCTCGCGCGGATCGCCGCCGAGGCGGCGCTGCTCGTCCATGCCGTCGATCGCGGCCATCTCGTCGGGGCTGAGCTCGAAGTCGAAGACATCGGCGTTCTCGGCGAGGCGTTCGCGGCTGGAGGTCTTGGGGAAGACGATCGTGCCGTGCTGCAGATGCCAGCGCAGGATGACCTGCGCCGGGGTCTTGCCGTGCAGCGAGGCCGCGGCGACGATGGCCGGGCGCTCGAGCAGGTCGGTCTTGCCCTGGCCGAGGGGGCCCCAGGCCTCGATCGCGATGTCTCGCTCGGCGCAGAAGGCGCGCAGTTCGCGGCGCTGGTGCAACGGATGCAGTTCGACCTGGTTCACGGTCGGCACCACGCCGGTTTCGCGCAGCAGCTCGTTCAGGTGTTCGATCTCGAAGTTCGAGACGCCGATCGAGTCGCACCGATCCGAGCCGACGATCTCGACGAGCCCGCGCCATGCCGAGACGGCGTGGCCGCGCGACGGCGCCGGCCAGTGGATCAGGTACAGGTCTACCTTATCGAGCCCGAGCCGGTCGAGGCTCGCGTCGAACGCGGCGTGCGGATCTTCCTGGTCGGTGTTCCAGAGCTTGGTGGTGATGAAGAGCTCGTCGCGGGGGATGCCGCTGGCCTCGATGGCGCGGCCCACCGCCTCCTCGTTCTCGTAGATGCGGGCGGTGTCGATGTGGCGGTAGCCGAGCTCGAGCGCGTCGCCGACGATGCGCTCGGTATCGCCCGGCTTCAGCTTCCATACGCCGAGGCCGAGTTGCGGGATGAGGTTCCCGTCGTTCAGCTCCAGGTTTGGAATGTGCAGCTCGCCCATGTCAAGTCCCCAATCGATAATTCGGCAACAGTGTAGCCCGTAACATAGAGGTGCCATGCCCCCCGCGCCGAACATCGAGTTTCCGTCCGAGCTGCCCGTCAGCCGGCTCCGGGACGAGATCGCGCGAACCGTCAAGCGGCACCAGGTCGTGATCGTGGCGGGCGAGACGGGCTCCGGCAAGACCACCCAGCTGCCGAAGATCTGCCTCGCGCTAGGCCGCGAGCGCATCGCGCATACGCAGCCGCGCCGCATCGCCGCGCGCACGATCGCCGAGCGCATCGCCGAGGAGCTGGGGAGCGAGCTCGGCGGGCTCGTCGGCTACCAGGTGCGCTTCACCGACAAGGTCTCGGCCGACACGAGGATCCGTCTGATGACCGACGGCATCCTCTTGAACGCGATCCACCGCGACCGCGATCTCACGGCCTACGACACCATCATCATCGATGAGGCGCACGAGCGCAGCCTCAACATCGACTTCCTGCTCGGCTACCTCAAGACGCTGCTGCCGAGGCGCCCCGATCTGAAGGTGATCATCACCTCGGCGACGATCGACCCCGAGTCCTTCGCCAGGCATTTCGCGGACGAGCGGGGCGAGCCGGCTCCGATCATCGAGGTCTCGGGCCGCACCTATCCCGTCGAGGTGCGGTACCGCCCCCTGGTCGAAGAGGTCGTGTCGCCGGCAGCCCTACCGACCGGAGCCGCCAAACCTCGCAAGGTGGAGCGCGACCTCTTCGACGCGATCGGCGAGGCGGTCGACGAGCTGGGCCGGGAGGCCCCCGGCGATGTGCTCGTGTTCCTGAGCGGCGAGGCAGAGATCCGCGACGCCGCCGATGCACTGAAGGCCAGAGCGCAGCGGCGATCCTCGCCGTTCGAGATCCTGCCCCTGTACGGGCGTTTGAGCGCCGCCGAGCAGCACCGGGTCTTCGAGCCGAACCGCACAGGCGGGCGCCGCGTCGTGCTCGCGACGAACGTCGCCGAGACGAGCCTCACGGTGCCCGGCATTCGCTACGTCGTCGATGCGGGCACGGCGCGCATCTCCCGCTACAGCTCGCGCAGCAAGGTGCAGCGACTGCCAATCGAGGCGATCTCGCAGGCGAGCGCCAATCAGCGCTCCGGCCGTTCGGGGCGCACGAGCCCGGGCATCGCGATCCGCCTCTACGCCGAAGAGGACTACGAGAGCCGGCCGGAGTTCACCGAGCCCGAGATCCTCCGCACGGGCCTCGCGAGCGTCATCCTGCAGATGCTCGCGCTCGGCCTCGGCCGCATCGAGGAGTTCCCGTTCCTCACCCCGCCCGACAAGCGGGACATCCGCGACGGGCTCGCCCTGCTCGAAGAGCTCGGGGCGGTGCAGCCGCCGAAGGGCGCCGCTGCACCGCGCGTCACGAGAATCGGCCGGGAGCTCTCGCGGCTGCCCATCGAGCCGCGCTTCGCCCGGATGGTGGTCGAGGCGCGACGCCACGGCGCGACCGATCAGGTCGTCGCTATTGTCGCGGGCCTCACCGTGCAGGATGTGCGCGAGCGCCCCGCGGAGCAGCGCGGCAAGGCCGACGAGCTGCACGGCCGCTTCGCCGACCCCTTGGGCGACCTGATGACGCTGCTGAACCTGTGGGCGTACCTGCAGGAGCAGCAGCGCGAGCTCTCCTCGAGCGCGTTCCGCCGGCTCTGCAAGACGGAGTTCCTGAACTTCCTGCGCGTGCGCGAGTGGATGGATCTCTACCGCCAGCTCTCGCGCATCGCGAAGGCGCCGAATGCCTCGGGCGACGCCTCCCCCGAAGCGATCCACCGCTCGGTGCTCGCCGGGCTGCTCTCGCATCTCGGCGTGCGCGACGATCTGCAGCCCCGCGCCCCGGGAGGGGGACGCAGCGCGCCCGGATCCTCGCGCCGCAAGCCCGCCCAGGAGTACCTCGGCGCGCGCGGCACCCGCTTCGCCCTGCATCCCGGCTCGGTGCTCGCGAAGAAGCCGCCGGAATGCGTGATGAGCGTCGAGCTCGTCGAGACGAGCCGGCTCTTCGCGCGCGGCAACGCCGTCGTCGATCCGGCCTGGGCGGAGGAGCTCGCCGGGCCGCTCGCGAAGCGCCAGCTGAGCGAGCCCCACTGGGAGAAGAGGCAGGGCGCCGCAGTCGCCTATGAGCGCGTCACCCTCTACGGCGTGCCGCTCGTCCCGAGGCGGCGCGTGCAGCTCTCGCGCTTCGACCTTCCGCTCGCCCGCGAGCTGTTCATCAGGCATGCCCTCGTCGAGGGCGACTGGGACGCTCCGCCGGGCTCGCTGTACGCTTTCGACCGCGCGAACCGGCAGCTGCGCCGAGAGCTGCAGCAGCTCGAGGAGCGCAGCCGCCAGCGCGGCCTCGTCGGCGACGACAACGCGATCTTCGACTTCTACGATGCTCGCGTGCCCGCCGAGGTCGCGAGCGTCAGCGACTTCGAGGGCTGGTGGAAGCAGGAGCAGCGCAAGACCCCGAAGCTGCTCGCCATGCGACGCGAGGATCTGCTGCAGGACGAGGATCCGCAGGCCGCCGACGAGTCGGAGTTCCCTCGCGAATGGCGCCACGGAGACCAGACGCTGAAGCTGCGCTACCGCTTCGAACCCGGAGCCGAGGACGACGGGGTCACGGTCTCGGTACCGCTGCCGCTGCTCCCCCGCGTCGAGGGGGCGGAGTTCGAGCAGCTGGTTCCAGGCCTGCGCGAGGAGCTCGTGACCGCGCTCATCCGCTCGCTGCCGAAGGCGATCCGCAAACACGTTGTGCCGGCTGCCGATTGGGCGCGCACGCTGCTCGCCGCGATCGAGCCCCGCCTGGCGGGCGCGGGCCTGACCGAGTTGCTCGCCGAGGAGATCCGACGACGCACGAGCGTGCAGGTGACGGCCGCCGACTTCGACGTCTCGAAGCTGCCGCCGCAC
The DNA here is from genome assembly GCA_040393965.1 of Leucobacter soli. Lineage (GTDB taxonomy): Bacteria > Actinomycetota > Actinomycetes > Actinomycetales > Microbacteriaceae > Leucobacter > Leucobacter soli_C. The sequence continues at coordinate 18,057 of JBEBTD010000014.1, forward strand.
CTCACCCCCACGTTTCGCGTCGTCGACGGGCGCGGTCGCACGGTAGGCGCGGGCAAGGATCTCGCCGAGCTCAAGCGCCGGCATCGCGAGCAGGCGACGAAGGGCGTGGCGCGCGTGGCCCAGGCCGCGCTTCCGAAGAGCGACCTCGAGCGCACGGGTCTCACCTCGTGGAGCTTCGGCGATCTGCCCCGGCACGTCGACACCGCGTATGCGGGCGGGCGGGGCGGCGCCGGCACCGTGCGCGCCTACCCGGCACTCGTAGATCGGCGCGCCTCGGTCGAGCTGCGCCTGGTCGCCGACGCGGCCGAGCAGGCGCGCCTCACCCGTCGCGGCGTGCGCCGACTGCTCGTGCTGAGCTCGCCGAGCCCCGCGAGCTATGTGCGCAGCCACCTCTCGAATCAGGAGAAGCTCCTGCTGAGCGCGGGCCCCTACCGCACCCCCGACGATGCGATCGCCGATGTCGCCCTGGCCGTCGCGGATCGGGCGATCCTCGCCGCCGCCCCCGACGGTCTCGTCTGGAGCGCCGAGCTCTTCGAGTCGATCGCGAACGACTACGCCCGGGCGCTCATCGACGAGATCTACCGGGGCATCGCGCTCACCGCGAAGGTGCTCGACGAAGCTCGTCTGGCGCGGAAGGCCATCGACTCGGCGAAGAGCCTGTACGTGCTCGGGCAGGTGAGCGACGCGAAGAGCCAGCTCGACGGCCTCGTCTACGCGACCGCTGGCGGGGAGGGCTTCGTCTCCCGCACCGGCCTCGCACGACTGGAGCGGCTTCCCGTCTACCTGCAGGCGATCCGGGCGCGCATGGACGCGCTCGCCGAGCAGGCCGGACGCGACCGGGCCTGGCAGAACGAGATCGACCGCGCGCTCGCGATGTTCGCCGACGCGGGGGGCTCGATCCCCCTGCCGCCCGACGCCCCGGGGAGCCTCGTGCGCGCACGCTGGCTCATCGAGGAGCTGCGGATCAGCCTCTTCGCCCAGCAGCTGCGCACGGCGGAGCCGGTCTCGATCCAGCGCATCCAGAAGGCGCTCACGAGCTGAGCTCTCTCCCCCCGCCCGAAGAGAGCCGCACCGCGCCGCCGCCGCGCCGCCGCACCACCTCTCCCGCGCGCAGCTTGGCAGTAGATGCGACTTGGATCGTCGCCAACTCGCATCTACTGTCAGGCTGCGGAACGATATTGCAATGCCACCGAACAGGACTAGACTCCGCTGGTGGGTATTTATCGTGATCTGGCGCGCACGCCCGGCGTCTTTCGCATCCTCTTCTCGCAGCTGACCGCGAGGTTCCCCTTCGGCATGCTGTCGATCACGATCCTGCTCCACATGCAGCTGATCTACGGCAACTACACCTCTGCGGGCATCGTCCTCGCCGCGGAGAGCATCGGCCAGGCCATCGCGGGCCCGCTCACGAGCCGTCTCATGGGGCGCCTGGGCATGCGGCCCGTGCTCACCGCAACGACGATCGTCTGCGCCAGCCTGCTCGCGCTCATCGCGCTCACGGCGCTGCCGCTCCTGGTCGTGACCGCGATCGCCTTCGTGATCGGCCTGACGACTCCCCCGGTCACCCCCGCCGTGCGCACGATCTACCCCAAGATGGTGCGCGGCAACCAGATCTCCGCGCTGTTCTCCCTCGACGCCTCGGCGCAGGAGATCATCTGGATCATCGGCCCGGTCGTCGCCGTGTTCGTGTCGACGCAGATCAGCACCGTATGGGGCCTGCTGCTCGCAGCGGCGTTCATGGTCGGCGGCGGCATCTGGTTCATCTCGAGTCCCGAACTCGGGAGCGTCCGCATCCCACCATCGCGCGGCCGCCTCGGCGCGGTGCTGCGGCGCCCCACCGTCATCATCTCGAGCGTCGTCGGCTTCTTCTTCGTGGCTTCGTTCGCCGCGCTCGAGGCCGGCGTCGTCGGGGTGTTCGGCCACGACGGTGTCGAGTCGGGCATTCTGCTCGCGATCTTCTCGGCCGGCTCGATCGCGGGCGGCCTGCTGCTCGGCCACCGCGATGTGACGCCGTGGTCGATGGTGATCCGCTCGGTCATCGTGCTCGCCGGCACCGCGCTCTGCCTCGTGAGCCTCGACCCGATCTGGCTCGGCATCATGCTCTTCCTCGGCGGCATCGGCGTCGCGCCCATGTTCGCCGCCCTCTTCACCGCGGTGAGCTCGACCGTGCGCTTCTCGGAGACCGCCGAGGCCTACGGCTGGGTCGGCACGGGCCAGCTCGTCGGCGTCGCGCTCGGCTCGGCGATCGCCGGCGTCG
>JBEBTD010000015.1:0-19385 GCA_040393965.1 Leucobacter soli
GCGCGGTCGCGGATGATCTGCAGCACGGTCAGACCGCCGATGATCGAGCGCAGCGAACCCGAGAGCACCTCCTGCGTCGACTCGTCGATCTCGTCGCTGTTCGAGAGGAAGCGCTGGGCGGCCGCGCGGATCATCTCCTGCGTGCCGCCCACCTTCACGACCGCGACGGCCTGCGCCTGCATCGTGATGCCGTCGGTCGTCTGCGCCTCGGTGGTGATGGAGAGGCGGCGCGAGCGCAGCGAGATGCTGAACGACTTCTGCACGAAGGGCAGCACGAACACGCCTCCGCCCGTCACGACCTTCTGGCCCGACAGGTCGCGGGTCTCGTGGCCCTGGGCGTCCCGCACGACCTTGCCCTTGCCGCCGGTGACGATGATGGCCTCGTCGGGCTTCGCGATGCGGTAGCGCTTGATGATGATGAGCGCGACGAGCACGAGCGCGACGATGGCGCCGAAGATACCGACGGCTGCCGAACTGAATAGGAACACTGTCTTCTCCGTGGGGTTGGGGTGAGGCTAGTCTTCGTCGAGGATCGGCGCGACCTTGACCGAGGTCGCGCTGAGGGTCTGGGTGACGCGCACGCGAGCGCCCCGCGCGATGGCGGTGTCCGAGGTCGCGGAGAGCGAGACCCGCTCGCCGTGACGCACGAGCGCGATCTCGCCGAGACCGCCCGCGGGGATGGCGAGCACGACGCCCGCCTCGGCCCCGACCAACTCGTCGGCGGTCACCGCGGTGCTCGACTCGGCGCCGCGGATGAGGCGACTGAGCCACCACGCGCCCGCGCCGCCGGCGACGCCCGCGATCGCGCCGATCGCGCCGGAGAGCGAGACGCTCGCCCCGGCTCCCACCGAGGCGAAAGCAGCGAAGCCGAAGATCGCGGTGAACGCGGCGATGGTCGTGAGGCTCAGGGGGCCGTCGCCGAAGTCGAAGACCTCGAAGATGCCGTCGAGCACGACCGATACGATCAGCAGCAGGGCGCCGATGACGCCGATGACGAGGAACACCCCGCCCGCGACCAGCGAGCCGTCGAGCAGGCGCTCGATCCACGAGAACAATCCGTCCATGTCTCTCGCCTCCTCGGTGTCGCTGCGCTTCACGGCCAGTCTATCGAGCACGGCCGTCACCGAAAGGGGCGCGGAGATCGCGGGTAAACTGTCGGGGTGAACGAGACCCTGCCCCAAGCGCCCGCGCGATCCGTGCTCCTCCTGCAGCTGCTGCGGGGGCTCTGCCATCTAGCGGCCGTGCTGGTCATCACCTTCTGGGCGCTGAACGCCTGGCCGCTGCCGTTCCCGGGACTGCTCGCGGGGCTCGGCGCGTTCGTGCTGACCGTACTGATCTGGGCGCTCTTCCTCTCCCCCCGGCCGGTGCTGCACACCGATCGCTTCGGCCAGGCGCTCATCGAGCTGCTGCTGATCGCGGGCGCGGTCGGCGCGCTGCTCGCCCTCGGCGCGAACTGGATCGCAGCGGCCCTGTTCGGGGTCGTCGCCGCCGTGCTCGGCTTCGTCGCCAGCACCGGGCGCTGATCCTCGCCCGCGAAGAAGCCGCGGGAACCCGCGGAATATCCGGGCCGCCTCCACGGTTGAGCACCCTATGACGGATGTAACGCTCGGACTCGACACCTTCGGAGACATCACCATCGGCCCCGACGGCGAGCCGGTGCACGCCGCGCAAGTGCTGCGCGACGTGGTGGAGCAGGCGGTGCTCGCCGACCGGCTCGGCGTCGACGCGATCACGCTCGGCGAGCATCATCGCGACGACTTCGCCATCTCGAGCCCGGAGATCGTGCTCGGCGCGATCGCCGGCCGCACCGAGCGCATCCTGCTCGGCACGGGCGTCACCGTGCTCTCGAGCGACGACCCGGTGCGCGTCTACGAGCGCTTCGCCACCCTCGACGCGGTGAGCGGCGGGCGGGCCGAGGTGATCCTGGGCCGCGGATCCTTCACCGAGTCGTTCCCGCTCTTCGGCTACGACCTCGCCGACTACGACGAGCTGTTCAGCGAGAAGCTCGCCCTCTTCGCGAAGCTGCGCGAGGAGGGCCCCGTCACCTGGTCGGGACGGCATCGCAGCCCTCTCGTCGAGCAGGAGGTCTTCCCGCGGACAGAGCGGCCCGGCGGCGTGCGCGCATGGATCGGCGTGGGCGGCAGCCCGCAGTCGGTGCTGCGCTCGGCGCGCATCGGCATCCCGATGATGCTCGCGATCATCGGCGGCGATCCGGCGCGCTTCCTGCCCTTCGCGAACCTCTACAGGCAGGCTCAGGACGAGCTCGGCTACGGCACGGAGGGCGGGCCCGCGCGAATGCCGCTCGGCGTGCACTCGCCCGGCCACGTCGCCGAGACCGACGAGCGGGCTCGCGAGGAGCTGTGGACGCACTTCGCCGCGCAGCGGGCGAGGATCGGCGCGGAGCGCGGCTGGCCGGCGCCGAGCCGCGACGAGTTCGAGCACGAGGCCGACCGCGGATCGCTCTACGTCGGCTCGGCGGAGACGGTGGCTCGGAGGATCGCCGAGACCGTGCGCACGCTCGGCGCCGACCGCTTCGACCTCAAGTACGCCAACGGCACGATGCCGCACACGCAGCTCATGTCGAGCATCGAGCTCTACGGCGCCGAGGTGATCCCCCGGGTCAGGGAGCTGCTGGCCGGCTGATCCTCGCCCTCGCGGCGGCGCTACCGGGGGATGCGCGCCGTGAGCGCTGCGCGCGCCATGGCGCCGAGGATCTCGGCAGCGTTCGGCCCGCTCGCCCGTGCGCTGTGCGGGGTGGAGTTCAGCAGTCCGATCGTGGCGAGCAGCCTGGTCTGCGCCTCGCCATCGCCGATCTCGGGATGCACGGCCTCGAGCACCCGCTGCCACTCGCGCAGGTACTCGCGCTGCAGCCTGCGCACCCTGCGGTTCGCCTCGGCGGGCAGGCTCGAGAGCTCGCGATCCTGCAGCAGGATGATGTCGGGCTCGGTCGTCGCGAACTCGACGTGGAAGGCGATCAGCTCGTCGAGAGTCTCGGCGGGCGGACGCTCATCGCCGACGATCTCGAGGCAGCCGGCGAGCAGCCGCGTGCTCACGTCGACGAGCAGCTCGCACAGCAGCGCTTCCTTGCTGGGGAAGTAGTTGTAGAGGGCCGGGCCGCTCATGCCGACCGCCTCGCCGAGCTCGACGGTCGAGACGGCCTTGTAGCCGCGCTCGGCGAAGAGGTGCGCGGCCGCCCGCATCAGCGCCGCCCGCCGGTTCGCCTTCTGCGTCGCCCTCCAGGTTGCTGCCACGAGTCCGAGTGTATCCGGCTTCAGTCGAGAAAGATGTCGGGGAAGAGCTGGTCGTCGGGGGTGCCCGGCACGGCGGCGTACTTCGCGAAATCCGTGACGCCCTCGCCGCGCAGCACGTCCTCCATCACGAGGGTCTGACCGGAGTACTCGCGCGCCGGCTTGGCGAGCACCGCGTAGGCGGCATCCGCGCAGAGCTCGGGCGTGCGCGAGACCCGCATCATGCGCTCGCCACCGAGCGAGAACTGCACAGCGGCGGTCGCGATCGTGGTCTCGGGCCAGAGCGCGTTCGCGGCGATGCCGTCGGCTTTGAACTCGGCGGCGAGGCCGAGCGTGACCATGGTCATGCCGTACTTCGCGAGGGTGTAGCCGGTGTGCGCGCCGAGCCACTTGGGGGTGAGGTTGAGCGGGGGCGAGAGCGAGAGGATGTGCGGGTTCTCCGACTCTCTGAGTGCGGGGATCGCGGCGCGGGAGAGCATGAATGCGCCGCGCACGTTGACGTCCTGCATCAGGTCGTACTTCTTCTCGGAGAGCTCGAGCGAGCCCGAGAGGTCGATGACGCTCGCGTTGTTCACGACCGCGTCGATGCCGCCGAACTCGGCGAGCGTCTGCGCAACGGCGCCCGCGATGTCTTCGTCGTCGCGCACGTCGCCGTGGATCGGCAGGGCGCGGCCGCCCGCCTCGCGGATGGCGGCCGCCGCGGTGTGGATGGTGCCCTCGAGTTTCGGATGCGGCGCATCGGTCTTCGCGAGCAGAGCGATGTTCGCGCCGTCGTGGGCGGCCCGGAGGGCGATCGCGAGGCCGATGCCCCGGCTGCCGCCGCTCATGAGGATGGTCTTGCCTGCCAGTGACATGGATGCTCCTTCGAACCTCGCCGCGAGCGCGCCGCCGAGTTCGGTTACCGCTCGGTAATCGCAGTGCGAATCTACCACCCGAAGGCGAGCGCCGCCACTCCCCAGAGGCCGAGCAGGCTGAGAAGCGCGGTGGCGGCGTAGAGCACGAGGGTCGTGCGTCGGCGGCGGCGATCGCGACGGGCGAGCGATGGCAGATCGTCGCGGTCGCCACGCACCGCTCGGGGCTCGCCCTGCGCCTGCGGGGCGGGGCCGATCCTTCGCTGCACCTCGTCCGGGCCGTGCACCGTCCCCGCTGTGGTTCGGGGTCTGGCCCCGTAGCTGACCGGGAGCCCCCGGGCCACCCCGCGCTCGCCCGCGGGCAGCGCCTCCCACGGGCTCGCGCCCGGAACCGGCGGAATGGGCCGCGCCGGGTCGAGGCCGCGCCGATCCGCCGCACGTCTGCCGGAACGGGACGCCGCGAGGGGTCGTTCGACGCGGTCTGACTCCGGAACGGGTACGGGCACCGGATCGGTCTCGGGCTCGGCTCCTTCGCCGCCGGGATCGTTCCTCGTCACGACCACCGTCTCGTCGACGGTGTGCCGGGGAGCGAAGACGGTCTCGTCGTCGGCCCGGCGAGGAGCGACGACCGTGCGATCGGCCGCGACGGTCTCATCCGAGAGGCCGTCGCCCCCGGGCTCGGCCGTCTCGGGATCGCGCTCAGGATCCTCGTTCACCGCGACCTCGGCTTGGTGATCTCGATGGTGGCGCCGTCCGTCTCCTCGACCGGCTCGGTCGCCGAGGTCGGGTCTATGCCGCCGCTGATGACGTCGACGAGGATCACGGTGACGTTGTCGCGACCCCCGGCCGCGAGCGCACGGCGGATCAGCTCGTCCACTACCGGCTCGGGCCGGCCGCCCGCGGAGAGCAGCGCCCGCAGCTGCCCGTCCGGCAGCTCCGAGGTGAGCCCGTCGGAGCAGATCAGCAGCCGGGAGCCGGACTCGAGCGGCAGCAGCCAGGCGTCATGACGGTCGTCCTCGCTGCCGAGGGCCCGGGTGATGATGTGACTCGGGGTCTCGGCCGCGCGCTCATCCCCCTCCGCCAGCAGCTCCTCCCTGAGCGAATGGTCGATCGTGAGCTGCCGCAGCTCATTGCCGCGCTGCAGGTAGACCCGCGAGTCGCCGATGTTCAGCACGTACCAGCAGGGCACGCCGCCGTGCTCGATGAGGATCGCGCCGGTCAGCGTGCAGCCTGCGCCGCGCTCGCTCCGCGCGGAGATCGCGTTCACCCGCGCTCGGGCCTCCTCCAGCGCGCGATCGACCCGGCGCACCGTGGCGAGGCCCGGTGCGGTGAACTCCTCGCTGAAGGCCGAGATCGCCGCCTTCGCCGCGGCATCGCCTCGGTCGTGCCCGCCCATGCCGTCGGCGACCACGAAGCACGGGTCGGCGGCGAAGAGCGCGTCCTCGTTCAGCTCTCGGCGCCGGCCACGATCGGTACGGGCCGCGATCGACAGCCGCGGCCCCTGATCGACACGGTTCACGCAGCGTCACCGCCGGGCCGCAGCCGCACCTCGAGCGTGCCGAAGAGCATCCGCTGCGTGGCGGGCCGGCGCACCCCGGCGGGCACCTCCTGCTCTCCGCCCCCCTCGGGCAGCAGCACCAGGCCGTTGGTCGAGCCGAGATCCTCGACGAACCAGCGATCCTCCTCGAGAGTGAGGCGCACATGCGATTTCGACAGCGTGCGCGTCGAATCGGGGATCACGAGGGCGGAGACCCCCTCGGGAGCCTCGGGGCGTCGCCCGACGACGGTGTCGCGGTCGAGGGGCAGGCGCGAACCGTCCGGCAGTTCGAGCACCCAGCCCGAGGACGCGCGGCGGGGCAGCACGATCGTGTGATCCAGATCCCCGGTGCGCTCCGCATCGCGACCCTCGTGGGCCCCGCTCGCCTGCTTCGGCAGGGGATCGACCTTACCTGTGATTCCCGTGGGCTTGTGCACGGCGGGCGTGGGCGCTGCGATTGGCTCGGGCCGCGGCGGCGCGAAGGCCTCGGTTCGCACCGCGGGTCGCGGAGCCTCGGGCGGCGCGGGCGGCGTCGCGGCGGTGGGAGGCGTCATCGCCAGCGGATGCACGGGAGGGATGACCGGTTCTGGCTCGGCATCGGGCTCCGGCTCGGCCTTCGCGGCCGCCGTCCACGAGAACGGCGTCTGCACGCGGTCGCGGCCGAGGGGCACGGCCGGAGGGGCCTGGAAGCTCTCGGCCGCCAGCCGATCGTACTCGGCCTCGGTCTCACCGCCGAGCGGCGCGGCCGCAGCGGCGGGGGCTGCCGGCTGGGGCGCGGCGGCGCGGCCGACGCCAGGGCCGCTCGCGGGAGCCCAGGGCTGCGCCGGGCTCGCGGGCGAGGCGGGGGGCAGCGGAGCCGCGGGCTGGGTCGAGCGAGCCGGCTGAGCCGCCTGCAGCGGAGGCGCGTAGAGCGGGGTGGTCGGCTGCCCCGGAGCCGCGTGCCCCGGATGAGTCTCGTAGCCCGGGGCGGTCGCGCCCTGCTGCGGGGTGCCGTAGACGAGCTGACCGAAATCGCCCTGGTAGCCGGGATGCGGCACGCCCCGCCCTGGGAGCACGCGCGGCCCGATCAGCTTCGCGAGCAGCATGGCCCACAGCGGGTTGATGAGCACGGCGAGCACGGTGTAGCCGCCGCCCGCTCCCGCCTCGAGGTTGATGCGGTGCATCGCGATGGCCTCGAAGACGATCGAGACGATCACGAGCAGCGAGGAGAGACCGACGAGCAGCATGAGCACGATACTGAGCGGAGACCGCCCCGAGGCGTCTGCGAAGCCCACCGCGAGCTGCAGCAGCAGGAGCACGATGAACACGACCCGACCGAGCGAGATGAAGCCGGGGAAGCCGCCGCGCTCGAGCAGGCGCCAGATGTTCAGAATCGGCACCCAGCCCTCGCCCGCCTTCAGGCCGATCTTCGGGAAGAGACGGCTGAGCGCCCACAGATCCCAGATCAGGAATGCGAGGCCGAGCAGAGCGGGGATCAGCACGGTGGCGACCAGCAGCCCTATGAATACACCTGACATCGTCGTTCATACCCTCTCATCGCTCGGCACCGCCGATTCTGCCGCATGCGCGGGTCTCTTCACAATCCCGCCGCCGTAGGAGCGGAGCGAGTACCGGGTTCGAAGACGCTGCCAGACGGAGAGGCCGGCCTCCCGCTCGGCCCGATCGGCGGCGACCGCCGCCCACATCCACTCCGCATCCTCGGGCGTGATCCCCCCGGCGGAGAAGACGGCCCGATCCGCGGTCTCGGCGGCCCACGCCGAGGGCGCCGTGCCGAGCAGCGAGGCGATCTCGGCGCGGCTCGCCGAGATCGGGATCGCGACGCCGGCATCGACGGCCCGATCGACCATCTCCCTCCAGGCCGCCAGAGCGCGCAGCTCGGGATCCTCCTCCGAGCTGCGCGATCTCGTGCGGAGACGCTTGGCGAGCGGCAGGAAGCACAGGGGCAGCGCGAGCAGCAGCATGGCCGAGACGCCGAGCCCCACGGCGCGGAGCACGGGCGCGAGCCAGGGTTCGGCAGGCAGCTCGGCAGGATCCTCGGGGCTGTCGCTGCGCTCGCCGAGACCGATCGGGGGATCGACCTCCCGTGCATCCCGCTCCTCCGGAGTCGTGGGGAACTCGGGCAGCTGCTCGCCCTCCTCGAGTGTCGTCGGCCGCAGCTCGAGCTGCGGGGTGACGTCGATGGGGGCCCACTCCCCCTTCGCGCCGCGCACCTCGACCCATGCGGCGAGATGCTCGCCGGTACAGAGCTCAGAGCACGCGGGCACGCCCGGCACGCCCACCTGCTCGCCTCCGAGGCGCACACCCAGCACGACCCTCGACTCGAAGCCGAGCGCGCGGGCCACGATCGCCGCCGCAGCGGCGAACTGCTCGTCGTCGCCGACCCCCGCCACGAGCATCTCCGGGGACGGAGACTCGCCTGCGAGCCGCTGCTGCGTGTTCAGCTGAGCGAAGAGCTGCTCGATCCGGGCCGTCGAGTGGCCGCCCGCGCTCGGTTCGAAGCGCGTGCCGTAGCGCTCGGCGAGCCGGTCGAGCCACAGGCGCTCGCCCTCCTCTGCCGCGATCGAGTGGCTCAGGTAGCCGCGCTCGCGCAGCCGCTCGATCAGCTCGAGCAGCCCCTCGGAGGTGGCCGGTTGCTCCTGCGCATCCAGCCAAGCTGCGAGCTCCGGCATCGCCTCGAGGTCGACGGCCGGGCCCGCACCGACCGGCATCCCCTCGAGCACGGGATCGGGAGCGGTTCGCATCGTCGCTCGGAAGCCGTCGCCGCGCACGAGCCCCTCGGTCTCGGCGCCGCCCGGCACGGCGATAGCCGCCCCCGTGGCGCGATTCACGTAGAAGGCATCGGCGAGCTCGGCCGCGCGGGGCCCCTCGAACGACGGCACCGAGCCGAGGCCCGCAGTCGGCACCCAGACGTCGCGGTAGCCCTCCTCGATGCGCACGATCACGGTCGCGGGCTCGCTCGCGGGCTCGCCGCTCGGGAAGCGGGTGAAGCGACCGGCCTCGGCGGCGCCGATATGGAAGTCGACCCCGTCATAGTCGTCGAGCACGGCGAGCCTGAGGCGCTCCGGCAGGGCTCCGTCCGAGATGACGCTGAACAGCGGGGCGTCGATCGTCGCGTCCCGTTTCCAGGCCCGGTAGGCCGTGAGGGGGCTCGGCCGCTCGCGCAGCACGACCTCCGGATCGATGCGGTCGCGCGGCACCTGCCTCGCGTCTGCGCCGAGCGCGGGCGCGAGCACGACGCCGGCCGAGAGCGCAACCGCGAGCACCGCCGCACCCAGCCCGGCCCGCAGCAAGCGGCCCCGACGATAGCCGCGCTCTCCGGGAACGCGCCCGCGGCGCAGCGCGGCCCGCCGCTCGGCGCCCGCCGAGAACCAGACCCAGGCGGCGCCGAGGGCTCCGGCCGCGAGCCAGATCGCGAGCTCGCGAGGCGCGGCGATCCGCAGCGCGCCGAGCATGAGCGGGGGGCTCACCGCCGAGGCGCCGAAGACCGTGCCGAAGACGACCGGTGCGACGAGCGGCAGGGCCGCCAGCGGGGCGAGCCGTCCGGGGCGCAGCGCGATCCTCGTCGCGAAGAAGGCGGCCAGCAGGAAGACGAGATAGGCGGGCACCATGACGGCCTGGTAGGCGCCGACCGGCAGGGTCAGGGTCAGCAGCTGCTTCCAGCCGAGCACGATCGCGGCGATGCCGTCGACGAAGCCGCGCCCGAGCCCCGAGGGCAGCCGGTCGAGCGCATGCGGCACCGCGACCGGCACCACCGTGAGTGCGAAGGCCCCGAGCAGCACGCCCGCCGTCGCGATTCCGCCGAGCCGCCGCGCGCCGAGTACGGCGATGCCGCAGCCCAGCACGAGACCCGCGCCGGCCGCCACAAGCAGCCACGCCTCCCGGTAGATCGGCCAGGCCGCGAGCACGCCAAGCGCGAGCGCGAAGGCCGAGGCGATGACGGCGCCGACGAGTCGCGCGCGCGGAGTCACAGCGCGCCCCTGAGCATCAGCTGAGGCAGATCGCCGAGCGCCCCGACCGTGGCGACGGTCAGTGCGTCGATGCGCTGGGCTCCGGGATCGGCCAGCAGTTCGGCGCGCACCGCGAGCACCCGCACATCGGGCGGGAACGAGACGGCCGCGCGCCGCAGACGCCCGAGCTCCGGCGCCGAACCCGTCACGAGCACCACGATCGAGAGCTCCCGCCTCGAATGCGCGAGGCCCCGCGCGAGCACCTCGATGGGCAGTCCTTCGACGGCCTGGCCGAGCTCCGCCCACGAGTCGAGCAGCTGGACCGGATCGCCCGAAGGCAGCTCCTCCAGCCCGTCGACGCTCGGACGCACCCGGCCCGGCGCCCACGCCGAGGCGACGAAGCGCTCCCGGCCCTCGCGCACGGCCTGCAACGATATCGAGGCCGCGATCGATACGCCGAGCTCGAACTCGTCATCGCTCCTGTACTCCTCGCGACGAGCGTCGAAGAGCACCGCGAGACGGGCGGTCTGCGATTCCTCGTACTGCCGCACCATGAGCTGCCCGGTCTTGGCCGTGCTCTTCCAATGGATGTGCCGCATCGCGTCGCCCGGCGCGTACTCGCGCACGGCGTGGAAGGAGAGGTCGCTGTCGGTGAGACGGCGGCTCGGCCGCCCCTCGAGGTCGCGCACGAGCCCGGCCGAGTGCGGCGGCAGCGCCGCAGTGAGGGGATGCACGTGAATCGTGCGCAGCTCCCGCCAGGTCATCTCGCGGCGCAGCAGGCCGAGCGGATCCTGGCGCGCGACCGTGAGCGGGCCCACGCGGATCAGGCCCCGCCGCGGTGTGGCGACCGTGACCGGCAGCTCGACCTCCTGGTGCGGCCCGAGCAGCGGCACGGTCAGCTCCCTCAGTGCGTCGCCGACGGGCAGCTCGATGACGGCGGGCAGCTGCGGCCTCGCCGCCGAATTGCGCACGCCCACCGACAGCTGCGCCTCGGAACCCGCGACGACGCTCCGGCGGCCCACGGAGAGGGTCGTGCCGTAGCTGCGGGATCCGAGCAGGAAGGGAAGGGCGGCGAGCAGCAGCAGCGCCGAGACCACTGCGACGAACCAGCCCTCGATCCATGAGAGGGCGAGCCCGGCGGCGGCGCCCGCGATCGCGACCGCCAGCACGAACCAGCCGAGCGGAGTGACGGCGCGGCTCGCAGCGAGCGAGCGCCTGCTCCATTCTTCCCACGCCCCGCGCCACCAGCGTCTCAGGCGCACGCGTCGGCGCGCGAGGGCCCCGCCTGCGACGACGGTGCTGCCCATCGTTCGCGTGCGGGTGCGGCCTCGGGTGCCGGTGCCGGTGGCCGTGTTCGACCACCGGCGGTGCGTGCGGTCTGCGTTCACGCCGTGCCGTTCTCCTCGGGCTCGGCGACGTCGAGCAGCAGTCGTCCGACGATCTGCTCGGCGGTGACCCCGTCGAACTCCGCCTCGGGCTCGAGCACGAGACGGTGGGCGAGCACCGCGGTCGCGAGGCCCCGCACGTCCTCGGGCACGACATAGCCGCGCCCCTGCACGAGCGCCCAGGCGCAGGCCATGCGCTGCAGCGCGAGGGCTCCGCGCACGCTCGCGCCGAGACGCACCTCGCTCGCGACCCGACTCGCCTCGACCAGCCGAGTGATGTAGTCGGCGATGAGCGGGCTCACGTAGACCTGGCCGGCGAACTCCTGCAGCTGCACGAGCGTGCCCGTATTCATGACGGGCTGCAGCTCGACCGGTCCGGCCTGCTGCTGCAGGATGCGCCGCATGGCGGTCTCATCGGGGTAGCCGATGCTCGTCTTGATCATGAAGCGGTCGAGCTGCGCTTCGGGCAGGCGATAGGTGCCGGCCTGCTCGACCGGGTTCTGCGTGGCGATCACCATGAAGGGCGAGCCGACCGGGTGGGTCTTCCCGTCCACGGTGACCTGCCGCTCCTCCATCACCTCGAGCAGGGCCGACTGGGTCTTGGGACTCGCCCGGTTGATCTCGTCGGCGAGCACGATGTTCGCGAAGACGGGGCCCGCGTGGAACTCGAAGACGCCCTGCCGCTGATCGTAGACCGTGATGCCGGTGACGTCGCCGGGCAGCAGGTCGGGGGTGAACTGGATGCGCGACGAGGATCCGCGGCTCACCCGGGCGAGCGCGCGAGCGAGCGCGGTCTTACCGGTGCCCGGGACGTCCTCGAGCAGCACGTGCCCGCCCGCGATCTGGGTGGCGAGCACGAGCTCGATCACGCGTCGCTTGCCGTGGATCACCTGCTCCACGGCGTCGGCGGTCGTGCGGAGCGCCTCGCCGGCCCAGCTCGCGCGGTCGTCGCTGAGCGGGCCCGGCCGGGCCGTCTGCTGCGTGCTCATGTGCTTCCTTACCTACTCTTGCTCTTGCTGTTGCTCTTGCTGGTCTTGCTGCTGCCGGTCTCGTCGCTGCCGATCCCGTTGTCTTCGACTCCGTTGGCGTCGGTTCCGCCGTCACCGGCGCTGCGGAGTCATCCCCCTGCCGATGCCCCCTCGGCGGCACTCGTGCCACCGCCTCCCGCACCGGAATCCGCACCGGCACCGCTCTCCGCGGAGCCGTCACCGCCGCCGTCCGTGCTCGAATCCGCCCCCGAACCGGGATCCGCGCCGGAATCGCCGTCGGCGCCCGGGCCCGGCTCCGGCTCGCAGACGGGCATCGCTACCTCGAGCCGGTCGAGCGCCGCGAACGGGCCGCCCCAGGAGATCCGCAGCACGGAACCGTCGTAGTCGGGAAGGGCATGCTCGCGGGCCGCCTCGGAGACCCGCTGCCTGAGCTCCTCGACGGTGACGTCGGGCGCCAGGCAGACGCCGCCGAGGTCGACGCGCACCTCGGTCGGCGCGTTGCCGCTCAGCGCGAGCGGATCGGAGCACAGCTCCCCGACGCACTGCACGACGCTCGCCGTGGTGGACACGCGCGGATCGAGGCTCCCGGGGAAAGCCGACAGCGGCTCCCCGTTCACCGTGTATCTGAGTTCGTAGTCGGCCGATACCGAAGGGGCGGAGCTGAGCCCGTAGACCGCGGTGCCGCCGGCGACCGCGCCGCTCGGCGCCGTCGAGACCACCCAGCCGGATCGCATGCGGGGAGCCTGGGGCGCACCGCCGATGAGCACCTCCGCGGTGGCCTCGGCAGCGGCGCCCCACTCGTTGCCGCCGCAGGCGACGAGACGCAGCACGGTATGCCTCTGCGCACGCAACGTGAAGGTGTGCTCGGTGCCGGAGCGGCTCGGCTCGCAGGTCTCGCCCTGACGGGCGACGCCGATCCTCGCTTCGGAGCCGCCTCTCGCGTCGAGCGTCACCGTCACCTGCACGCTCGAGCTGCCGGTGCGGGAGCTCGCCGAGACCGAGACCGCGGGAAGACCGCCGAGGGCAAGCGAGCCCGAAGCCGTCGAGCCGTCGTTCGCGCCGCCGCTCATGGGCGGTGCGAAGCGGCTGACGGGCGTGACCGTCCAGTTCACGACCCCCACGGGTAGTTCGCCCACCTCGATGCTCGCCGCCGCGCCTCCCGCGCCCGCCGGGAGGGTCGCCCTGGGGGTGCCGTCGATGCTGATGCGGAAGCGTTCCGTGCTGGCATCGGCAGTCGTCACCCGGAACCTCGCGGTCGCGCTGCCCGCAGACTGGGCCGAGACCTGCGACGCCGACACCTCCGGCGCCGCGGGCGGTCGGTAGGCCCACCCCTCGACGGCGCTCGTGGCGTCCGACTCGCCGACCCCGTTGACCGCCCTGGCGGTGAAGCGATGCGCCTCGCCGACCGAGAGCCCTCCGACGATGCAGCGGTAGGCGCCCCCCTCCGGCGAGCACTCGCCCACCGGCCCCTCCCCGTCGCGCTGCACGACGACGCCGGTGAGCGAAGGATGCGCGCCGGCGGCAGGGCCGAGCTCGACGAGCAGGGTGACGCTGCTGCGATCGTAGCCGGTGAGACGGATGCCGGCCGGCGCTCGGGGCACGCCCTGGGCGTCGAGCTCGATCGTGCCGGAACCGACCCGGTTCTGCGCATCGCTGACGGTGAACGACGCGGTGCAGCGGCCGCCCGGGCCGCGAGGATCGGCCCAGTCCACGCGCACCGAGTCGCCCGAGGCACGCAGCGCGCCGAACGCGCAGCCCGCATCGTCGACCGAGACGAGACGCAGCCCGCCGCCGCTCCTGCCGTCGAAGGGATCGTACTGGCCTGCCACTCCGATGAGCGGAGTCTCGCAGGAGGAGCCGACGGTGCACTGCAGCGAGACGGTGCCGCCACGCGGCGCGTCGGCGGCGGCCTCGCCCACGCGCAGGGTCAGGCTCGCCCGCGCCTCTCCCGCTCCGCTCACCGAGACCTGCAGCGCCTCCTGCGAGCCGGGAATCCCACCGGCGCGGGCGACGACTCGCAGTTCGGCGCCGGATGCCGAGATCTCGAACGACTCCCCGCCGCCCGCGACCTGCCAGCGCAGGCGGTCGAGCCTGCCCTCGCGCCCGCCCTGCCACTGGATCATGTCGAGCAGCGAGATCGTCTCGCTCTGCCCCGGCACGATCGTGCGCGTGAGAGGGCTCAGCTGCACCACCGGCGCATCCGGGACGATGGTCACGGGGATCGGCAGCACGGTGAAGGTGCGCTGCTCCGTCAACCGCACCCGAATGGTGCAGCTGTCGTCCCAGGGCCCCTCTCGGCCGGCGGAGTATCGGATCGTCGTCTCGTCGACGGCACGGCAACTGGCCTGCGAGCGCTGCACGCCGAAGGCTCCCTCGTCGAGCTCGATCCGATCCCCCGCGCCGAGGTCGAGCAGATCGACCACCGGCACGTCGACGCTCTGGTTCTCGTTCACCGTGACGGGCCGCGCCCCCGGCTTCAGCCCGAGCCGCAGCTCGTCGAGCGGCGGCACGATGAGGAAGCCAAAGCTCTCGACCTCGGCGCCGGTCATGTCGAGGCCCGCGAGGCGGAAGGGCACGAGGTCGCCCTCGGCCCGGTAGCCGCCGAGGATCTTGGAGCCGCTCACGCTGTACCGCTCGGCGGCTGCGCCCCAGAGGGAAAGCTTCAGGCTCGACACGTCACCCGCGGCCCAGCGCACGCGGTCGGTGACGACGTCGACGCCCGAGCGCTCGAATACGCCGCGGTCACGCACGGAGAGCACGGTATCGCTCACCGCGGGCGCCTGCTGTCCGATGCGCTCCGAGGTCTGCACGACGATGAGCCCGTCGGCCGTGCTCCTGCTCTTCGTCGAGCGCACCGTGTACGCGAACGAGATCGTGCCGAGCTCGCCGCCGCCCGCGATGCCGACGATGCCGTCGTCCATGCGAGTGAGGTCGAGACGGTGCTGCATCTGGCGGTACATCGGCGAGAGCTCGCCGCCAGGAACGTTCGGCACCACCGAGACGAGCTCGAGCTCGCCACCGCTCGGATCGAGATCGTTGTCGAGCGGACGCACCGCGGCGGGCGCGCTCGCCTCTCGCGTGATGCGGACGTAGTCGCTGTAGACGACCGGGGCTCCCCCGCCAGGATCGGGCTCGGTCACGATGATGCGCAGAGTGCCGTCCGCTTCGCCGCCGTAGGAGTCGCGCACGGTGTACCGCACGAGCCGCACGCCCTGCTGCGCCCTCGACGAAGCCTCCACCTGCACGGAGTTGCTGCGCGGCTGGATGCCGGCGGACAGCTGCGCATCCTCGGGAGCCGCCACGGCCACCAGGCGCACGCGGTCGCCGTCGGGATCGACGCCGGAGAGCGGGATCGACGCGCGCACCCGCTCGCCGGGCGCCACCCGCACGGTGACGGCGGATGGCACGGGATCGCGGTTCGCCCCGGCCGGCAGCACCGTCACGCGCACCTGGCCCACATCGCTCTCCTCCGGGCTCGATGCGCCGTAGGTCGTGTAGCTCAACGTGTAGTCGCCCGGCTGCTGCGGCGCGAGGTAGCGCACACTCCCGCCGGAGGCGAAGGCGAGCTCGCCCTCGGGCCCCGAAGCCCCCACCTCGGGGTGCAGCACGAGCCGCTCGCCGGGAGGAGCGACGTCGTTGTCGAGCACGGGGATGTCGACCACCGAGCCCGCGCGCACGGTCGCGGTGTCGGCCACGGCGATCGCGCCGGCCCCGCCCTCGACCTGAAAGACGGTGAGTCTCGTCTGGGCGGCGAACGAGCCCTCGGAGACGACGACGTCTGCGGATCCGATGCGGCCCGGCCGACCGTCGGGAGTCGAGCCCGAGACGCGCACACGCGAGTGCTCGATCACGTCGGCGCGGAGCTGGCCGTCCCGCACGGTCGCCGAGCGCACGGTCAGGGCGCGGCTGTTCGCGCCGGGCACCGCGGCCAGCACGTCGACCGTGCTGTCGGCGAGAGGGCGCACGAAGGCGCGCAGCGGCGGCACCCCGAAGCCGGCGCGCGACTCCACCGCGGTCACCCGGATCAGACCGGAGACTTCCTGCTCCGTGACCGTGTCGCGAACCGTCACGGCGACGAGCGCGTTGCCCGCGGCGCGGGCGAGCACCTCGACCGTGCCCGTGCCCTGTCCCGCCGTCACCGACAGCGAGCCCTGCTGCACCGCGGCGTCGACCAGCCGGAACGAACCGGAGCCCCCCGTCACGCGTTCGAGAGGGCGCAGCACCGTCGCCTCCCCGACCTTCACCGTCGCCGCGGCCGGGGCGAACTCGATCGCGGCCCCGCTGCGCACGCGCACCCGCAGCTCGCGCTCGGCCTCGGCGCCGCGCGAGTCGAGCACCGTGACCCTCACCCCCGCATCGCCGGCCGGCGCGTTGGGATCGGTGTGGCGCACGGCCAGCTTGCCGTCAGCCGTCACGAGCACGCGAAGCGGATCCTCGGGGTTCGAGACGCGCGCCGCGGCGAGCATCATGGGGTCGCCCTCGGGGTCGACCCAGCCCTCGAGCACCGGCAGCACGAGCGTGCCCCCCGGCGCGAGCTCGGGGCTCGGCCAGGTGCGCCGGCATCCCTCGACCGCGCACCACTCGGGGGCGGAGTTCGTCGCCTCGTCCGCGACGCTCAGCGTGACGGTGGCCGGCTCGGAGACGCTCGCTCCGTCGGTGACCCGATAGGTGAAGCTCGCGGATCCCCGCGCATCCCCGCTCGGCTGGACGAGCAGGCCCTGACCGTCGCTGAGCGCGGTGATCGTGCCGAACTCGGGGTCGAGCCCTTCGCCCAGCCCCTCAGCGACGACGGTCAGCACGTCGCGGCGGTTCGGGTCGTAGTCGTTCAGCAGCACGGGCAGCAGCGCCGGCTCGCCCGCGCGCACGCCGAAGGCGTCGTCGACCGCGACGGGCGGCTCCTGCTCGGTCACGTCCTGGGTCACGACGGTGCCCGCCTGCTGCTTCGGAGGATCGACGAGGCTCCACTGCGCGACCGGGATCAGCCGGCCGTCCGGCACCGTCCACATCATGCCCGAGCGACGTTCGACGAGCAGCGCCCGGCTGCCGTTCGACCGGATCTCGGGCTCGGGGCTGCTCAGATCCTCGACCGCCTCGTCGAGCTCGAGCACGATCTCGCCGCTCTCGCCGTCCGCGCCGCGCCACATGAGCGCCTGCGCCGCGCCGACCCAGGCCGCCACGACCTCGCCTCCGACGGAGCGCGGGACGGCCGGGACGCCCTCGGCCTCGACGATGCGTTCGGCACCGCCGTCGCGACCGATGCGCCAGAGCCCGGCGCCATCGGCGACGAGGATCGCGTCGTCCTCGGCGACCCCGCCGACCGAGGAGGTCGAGGCCTGCAACCGCGCCGCGCCGACCAGTTCGAGTTCGACGGGTTCCGTGGCGCCCTCGCGCCAGAGCCTGCCACCGGCGGCGTCGAGCAGCGCCCACTCGCCGTCGACGATCGAGAGCTGGGCGTCTTCGGCCGGCATCCCCGCGGGCACCGGGCTCTCGCCGCCGCGCCACTCGCCCGAGGGGGCGTCGTACCATCGGATCGCGCCGCGCTCCGCCGAGAACAGCGCCACCGCGCCCGACTCGTCCAGTGCGGCGGCGTCGGCGAGAAACCCTTGACCGGAGCCTCCTTCGCCCACCGCGTCGCCGTCGCCGGGCTGCTCGCCGCCGCCCGACCCCGGGTCGAGCAGCGTCAGCGGCCCGAGAGCCGTGCGCGCGTCCGCGGCGCGCTCCAGGCGGGAGAGATGCGCCTCGCCGGCCTGTGTGAAGAACAGCACGAAGTCGCCCTCCGCCGAGACCTGCCTCGTGCCCGCGGGGATGCGCACGGCCCCGCTGCCCTCGGAGCCCTCCGCCGCGCCGCCTGGCTCGGCCGCGCGCACCGCCACGGCGGCCGTCGTGGCGTCGGCGCCGTCGGCCTCCGCGGCGTCCTCCCCCGAGGGGGTCTCGTCCTGCACATCGCGCGGCGCGGCCGGGTCGATCGCCCAGGCCTTGCCGAAGCCCTGCGTCAGCAGCAGCCCCAGGTCGCCCGACTGCACGATGCCGCTCGGGTTCTCGACCGTCCGAACCGTATCGATCTCGGCGGTCTCGGTGTTCACGCGCGCATACTGGCCGAGCGCGCGCTCCACCCACACCGCCGTCTCCTCGCGCGGCGTCTCGCGCGAGTCGAAGCCGTCGGCCACCACCGCGAGGGTGATGACGAGCGCGGCGGCGAGCCCGCCCGCCACCCATCCCACGAGGCGACGGCGCGAGCCGGGCCTCGCCTGCTGCCTCCCGACGTTCACCCGATCCATCCGAAGGCCAGAGCGGTGCCGAGCAGGGCGGCGAGCAGGGCGACCGCGACTCCTGCGCCGATCAGACCGGCCTTCAGCGGCGACGCGGGTCGATCGGCCACCACGCCGTCGCGATCCTCGTCGCGCAGTTCGGCGCGCTGCTGCGCCCGGCTCCGCTCGCGAACCGAGGTGATCGCGGGCCCTCGGGAAGCCGAAGCGGGAACGGCGGGCGCCACCCAGCCCGGATCGACCGTGTCGAGCGGGGTGACGTCGAAACCGTACCGGCGCTGAAGAGTCTGCAGCGCCTCGCCGAACTCGCGCATGCTCGCGAAGCGCTGCTCGGGCTGAGCCTGCATCGAGCGCCGCAGCACCTCGTCGAACGCCTCATAGCCCTGCGCGCCGGGGATCGGCGTGTACCTCGCCTGCGAGATGCGAGTCGTCATCTTCGACTGCGTGTTCTGGGCGCGATCCCGGTGCTCGAACGGGGAGAAGCTCGACGCGAAGGTGTAGAGCGTGGCGCCCAGCGCCCATATCTCGCTCGCCACCGCGCCGCTCGAACGGCCCGTCACCACCTCGGGCGCCGCCCACGGGATCGAGAGCGCCTGCTCTCTGCTCTCGATCGAATGCTGCCCCTGCAGCATCGAGATGCCGAAATCCGTCAACGCCGGACGTCCCGTCACCGTCAGCAGCACATTCGACGGCTTGATGTCGCGGTGCAGGATGCCCGCCCGATGCGCGGTCTCGAGCGCGCCGGCCAGGCGAACCCCCGCATCGAGCACGATGTGCAGCGGGGCGGGCTGCTCACGGGTGCGCTCACGCATCGAATCGGGGCAGAACTCCATGGCCAGATAGGGCCGGCCGTCGGCCGAGACCCCCGCCGAATAGATCGACACGATCGAGGGGTGGCTCGACAGCCGAGCCATCGCATCGGCCTCCGCTTCGAAATCGGAACGATCCCGGGGAGCGTCTATGCGGTTCCGCAGCACCTTGACCGCGACGACCCGGCGCGGCATGTCCTGCTCGTACTGATAGACGTCGGCGAATCCGCCGCTGCCGAGCGGCCTCACATAGCCGAACCCCGTGATGCGCGGGGGTGCGGCGGGAGTCGGGGCGGACATGCACTCATCCTATTTGACGGGCCGCGAGCACCCCACCCCACTCTGCCTCTGCC
>JBEBTD010000016.1:0-18801 GCA_040393965.1 Leucobacter soli
ATCGGGCACCTCGAACAGCTCGGGGCCGAGGGAGATCTCGACGCCGATCGCCTCGCCGACGCTCAGCACTTCGCCATCGGTGAGCAGACGGATGACGCGGCCCTGCTCGATCTCGTCATGATGCGCCTCGCCGTTCAGCTCGGAGTCGAAGACGAGTCCCGCCTCGACGATCGCCGCCGCCGCTTCGTCGACCGTGAGCCCGGCAACCTCGGGCACGGTGCCGGCCGAGACGATGAGATCGATCGTGCTCCGCTCGGGGTAGGTCTCGCCGAGCGGATCGCCCGCCGGATCGACCGCGAGGATCACGGTTCCCGGCTCGGCGCCGTCGAAGCGCCGATCGACGACCGAACCGAAGACGAAGCCCTCCTGATCGATGATCGCCTGCGCCTCTTCGAGGGGCTTGCCGACGAGTCCGGGCACCGTGAGCAGCTGAGGCCCGGTCGAGCGGCACAGCCGCACCGTGCTGCCCCGATCGACGCGTTGGCCCGCCGCAGGCTCGGTGCGCGCCGCGAGACCCGCCTCGACCTCGAGGCTCGGGCATTCGTAGAGGTCGACGAGCAGCGACTCCGCCTCGATCATCTGCTGCGCGGTGTCCATCTCGAGACCCGCGACTTCCGGCACCGGCACCGATGAGCCGGGGCCCTGCCCGAACCACCATCCGGCCCCCGCGGCGACTGCGAGCAGCAGCGTCAGCAGGGCGGCGATCCACCGCCCGCGCCTGGCTCGACGGGTCGAAAGTCGCTTGGCGCGATCCACGGCCGAAACCGGGGCCGCCGCTGCGGCGGCGCTCGCTGCGCCGGACGCGCCGCTTGCGATGGCCTGCCGGTCTGCCTCGCTGAGCACCGTCGTCGACGGGGTCACCGACGGGAACGCGGTGGTCGCTGGCAGCACGGCGGTCGCAGCCGCAGCACCCCCGAAGCGCAGCGCGCGCAGGTACTCGAGTGCCTCGCGCGCGTCGTCCGGCCGGGCGTCCGCGTCGCGCTGGGCCGTCCACTGCACGAGGCGGTCGTACTCCGGCGGCACCTCGGGGGCGAGCGATGAAGGCGGGGGCACATCGGAGTGGGCGTGCTGATACGCGATCTGCATGGGCTGCTCGCCCGTGTAGGGCTGCTTGCCGGTGAGCATCTCGAACAGCAGGATGCCGAAGGCGTAGAGGTCGCTGCGCTCGTCGGCAATGCCGCGGGTGACGAGCTCGGGGGAGAGGTAGGCGATCGTGCCGAGCAGCGCCTGCCCGGTCGTGGTGTTCGCGCTGACCGCGCGGGCGAGGCCGAAGTCGCCGATCTTGATGCGGCCGTCGTCGGCGAGCAGCACGTTCTCGGGCTTGAGATCGCGGTGCACGATGCCGGCCTCATGCGCCGCGGCGAGCCCCGCGAGTACGGCCTCGGCGATCTCCCCGGCCTCCTCGGTGGTCAGCTGCCGCCGCTGCTTCAGCAGGTCGCGCAGCGTGATGCCCGGGAGATACTCCATGACGAGATAGGGCACGCCGTGCGCCTCGCCCTGGTCGAACACGTTCACGACGTTGGGGTGGCCGAGCCCGGCCGCGCTGCGCGCCTCCTGCTCGAACCGACGGGTGAAATTCTCGTCGTCAGCGAGGTGCGCATGCATGATCTTGACGGCGACTGCGCGGCCGAGGCGAAGATCGTCAGCCAGATAGACCGTCGCCATGCCCCCGCGGGCGATCTTCGAGCGCACCATGTAGCGCCCATCGAGCGTTTGCCCGATGAGCGGATCGACGGGGGCGCTGCTCACGCGCCGATTCTATTCAGGGGCAGCGCGAGGGGCGTGGCGGCGCGCCGCCGGGCTCGGTTAGGCTTGTTGCCGTGCCAGAGAACCTGCCGAGCGATATCGAGTACCTGACCATCCCCGAGCTTGTGGAGCGTTGGCAGACCACGCCCGGCAAGCTGCGCCGAATGATCGAGGATCGGCACCTGGCCGCCGTTCGCATCGACGGCGTGCTCAGCATCCCCGCCGAGTTCGTCACCGAGCACGAGCCGCTGAACTCGCTCCGCGGCACGCTGCTCGCGCTGCACGACGCCGGCTTCAGCGATGAAGAGGCCGTCGCCTGGCTGCTCGGCGAGAACGAGGAGCTCGGGGAGCGCCCCGTCGCCGCCCTCATCGCCGGCCGCAAGAGCGCCGTGCGCCGAGCCACCCAGTCGCTCGCCTTCTGACGCCTTCCTCGGCCAGGGCGCGGCCGGCGCCGTCGAGGCGAGGGCGCTCGCCGATCCGCGCGATCCTCGTCCGGCCCGCCCCTACGCGATACGCCGCGCCGCGCGGTGCGCGAGCGAGACCAGCTGCTCGCGCGCCTCGGCGCTGAGGGGGGCGAAATCGAGCGCCGCCTCGGCGCGATCCACGTTGCGGGTGATCATCTGCTCGACGCGGTCGACCGCTCCGCTGCTGCGGATCGTGAGCTGCAGCATGCCGAGCTGCTCCTCGTCGAGGCCGGCATCGCCGAGCAGCTCGTCGAAGAGCCGCCGCTGGGTCGCTGGCAGAGCCTCGCGGGCGAGCGTGACGAGCACCGTGCGCTTGCCCTCGAGCAGATCGTCTCCCGCGGGCTTGCCGGTGAGCTCGGCATCGCCGAAGACCCCGAGCAGATCGTCGCGCAGCTGGAAGGCTACCCCGACCGGCAGGCCGAAGTCGCTGAGCGCCTGCTCCTGCTCGGGCGTCGCGCCCGCGAGCGCGCCCCCGATCAGCAGCGGCGCCTCGACGCTGTACTTGGCCGACTTGTAGACGAGTACGCGCGTCGACCGCTCGAGCTGCTCGTTCTCTGCCGCGAACTCGGCGCGCTGCTCCTCGACGACATCGAGGTACTGGCCGACCGCGACCTCGCTGCGCATGCGGTTGAAATGCGCCCGCGCGGCGGTGGCGGCATCGCGATCCGGCGTGGCGTCGCAGGCGCGCTGGAAGATCTCGTCGGCCCAGGACTGCAGCAGGTCGCCGAGCAGCAGGGCTGCGGCGAGCCCGAAGTGGGAGCGATCGCCCCGCCAGCGCTGCTGCCCGTGGAGGGCCTCGAAATGGCGATGCGCGGAGGGCCGCCCGCGCCTCGTATCGGATCGGTCTATCACATCGTCGTGGATCAGCGCGGCCGCGTGGAACAGCTCGAGAGCGCAGGCGGCGTCGAGCACGGTGGCGAGGTCGTGCCCGGGATCGGCGAAGAGGTCGAGGGGCTGCACCGCGCGATAGCCGAGCACGGCGAACTGGGCGCGCATGCGCTTGCCCCCCGCGAGATACGCCCGGGCCTCGTCGAGCAACGGCGCGGCATCGGGACCGAGACCCTCGAGCTCTGCCCGGTGCTGCGAGATCGTGTCGTCGAGCCGCTCCTGAATAAGCCCTGCGAGTCGCGTGGTTTCTTGCACGTGGCTAGCCTAGCCGTGATCGCGCGGCGTAGACTGGAAGGACTACTTTCAGGTGATCGGGAGGCCATCATGGGGCTGTCAGAGCGCGAACAGCAGTTGCTTGATGACATGGAGCGCCTGCTCTACCAGAGCGAGGCCGATGTGGTGCAGGCCGCGCCCTCTCACGCCCGTTTTAACCTGCGCTCGCTGGTGCTCGGCATCCTCGTGGTGCTCGCGGGCATGGCTGCGCTCGTGGCGGGCGTCGGCCTGCAGCAGTTCTGGATCGGCCTCGTCGGTTTCGCCGTGATGTTGGGCGGTGCGCTGCTCGCCTTCTCGAAGCGCGAGCCGCTCGACGGCGCCGCCGGGCAGGGCGGTGCCGCCGGGGCGGCCGGCGGAGCATCCGGCGAGCGCGAGACGCTGAGCGATCGCATGAACCGCCGCTGGGAGCAGCGCATGGACGGCGAGCGCTAACCGACCTCTCACCGACGCAGGGCAGTGGATCTGATCCACTGCCCTTTTTCGTGCGCCCGCGGCGCCTCTTCCTCTGCCGTCCGCCTGCCGCGACCCCTCACTCGCGCGTCCTCTTTGCGAGTCGGGGATGGGTCTCATGCGAAGAAACCGCTCGCGAGCGTGCAAAGAAGCCGCACGAAATGTCGGGCGGGTGACGAAACCAGGCACGACTCGGCGGCGGAGTGATGTGACGCCGGGGAGCGAAATGACGCCGGGGAGCGAAGTGGTGCCGGGGAGCGAAGTGGAGGAAGAAGTGGAGAATTTATGAGTGAAGTGGAGTGAAGTGGGGTAAAGTGGTGCTGCGGGGTTCGTGATGAGCGAACCCCGCGCCAACCAAGATCGCCGCGTACGGGTTCGATCGCCGCCGACGGGCGGGGTCGAGCGAAGGGGAAAGGAGCCATCGATGTTCCTCGGTACCTTCACCCCGAAGCTCGACGACAAGGGCCGTCTGATCCTTCCGGCGAAGTTCCGCGACGACCTCTCGGAGGGCCTTGTGATCACACGGGGCCAGGAGCGCTGCCTCTACGTCTTCAGCGAGCAGGAGTTCGCTCAGATGCACGAGCGCATCCGCGAGGCCCCGATCACGTCGAAGCAGGGTCGCGACTATCTGCGCGTGTTCCTCTCGGGCGCGCATGCCGAGACCCCCGACAAGCAGGGGCGCGTGACGGTGCCGCCCGCGCTGCGCCAGTACGCCGGCCTCGATCGCGATCTCGCGGTCATCGGCGCCGGCAGCCGCGCCGAGATCTGGGACGCGGGGGCGTGGGAGCGCTACCTGACGGAGCAGGAGACCGCATTCGCCGAGATCGAGGAGGAGGTGATCCCGGGCATGTTCTGACACGGTACTCGTGGTTTCTCGTCTACCGCCCTGACGCACTTCCCCGGCGCCAGGTGGGCTGACGGGGAACCAGGAGAACCGCCGCCCGGCACACTATGATCGCTGACGAACAGGATCCCGGCTCGCTGCACACCCCCGTGCTGCTCGAGCGCTGCCTCGAGCTGCTCGCGCCCGCCGCCTCGCGCCCGAGAGCGGTCGTCGTCGACGCTACGCTCGGCATGGGCGGGCACAGCGAGGCGCTGCTCGCCGCGCACCCCGGTCTCACCGTGATCGGCCTCGATCGCGATACCGAGGCGCTGCGGCTCGCATCTCGGCGACTCTCTCGGTTCGAGGATCGCCTCGTGCCGGTGCACACGGTCTACGACGGCATCGCGGAGGCAGTGCGCGGCGCGGGCTTCGACCGCATCGACGGCGTGCTGTTCGATCTCGGCGTGTCGTCGCTGCAGCTCGACGAGGCCGATCGAGGCTTCGCCTACGCGCAGGACGCCCCGCTCGACATGCGCATGGATCAGAGCCGGGGGGAGACCGCGGCCGAGGTGCTCGCCACTGCGAGTGAGGGTCGGTTGCGCGCGATCTTCGAGCGCTACGGCGAGGAGCCTCTCGCCGGCCGCTACGCCCGCGCCATCGTCGCGGCCAGGGCAGAGGCGCCCATCGAGCGCAGCCTGCAGCTCGTCGAGGTGCTGCAGCAGGCCACCCCGGCGAAGATCAAGGATCAGCGCCACCCGGCCAAGCGCGTCTTCCAGGCGCTGCGCGTCGAGGTGAACGGCGAACTCGCCGCGCTCGAGGCGGCGCTCCCCGCCGCGCTCGATCTGCTGAGTCTCCGCGGTCGCGCGGTCGTCATGTCGTACCAGTCGCTCGAGGATCGTTTCGTGAAGCGGCTGCTGGCCGAGCGGAGCCGCTCGACCGCGCCCGCCGGGCTCCCGGTCGAGCTGCCCGAGCACCGTCCGGAGTTCGCGCTGCTCACCCGCGGCGCCGAGCTTGCGGGCGAGGAAGAACGTGCGCGCAACAGCCGCGCCATCCCCGTGCGGCTGCGCGCCGCCGAACGAGTGAGAGAGGTCGCACCGTGAACGCAAGCACCGTGCCGCTCGACCGTGACGAGCTGCGTCAGTCCGCCCTCGACTGGCCACTGCTCGAGCCGCTCCACCCGAGCCGCTCGAAGCGTCCCGAGCCGCATCTGGCTCCCGTTCCCGAAGCGCGACCCCGCAGGCGCACGGTCAGCCCGCTCGCCGCGGCGCTCAGCGCCGTCGGCGTGATCCTCATCACCCTCTTCGCGCAGCTGGGGCTCAGCATCGCGGTCTCCGAAGGCGCCTACGAGGCCCGCGCGCTCGAGCTCGAGTTGCGAGACCTGACCCGCGTCGAGCGCGTGCTCGCGCAGAACGCCGACAAGCTCGCCTCGCCGCAGAACCTCGCCGAGAACGCCGTCAAGCTCGGCATGGTGCAGAACACGACCCCGGCGACGCTGCGGTTGAGCGACGGCGCGGTGCTCGGCGCGGTCAGCGGCGCGACCAACGCCGTCGCCGGCAACCTCGTGCCGAACGCGACCCTCGAGGGCATGCCGGTCGTCGACGCCGACGGCCTGCTCATCGATCGGGATGGCGGACAGGCCGCTGCGGCTGCCGCCGCTGCGGCTGCGGCGCCGGTACCGTGGGAGGGCGCGCTGCCCGCACCGCAGACGCACTGAGTCGGCGGCGAGGCGCCGCCGGGAGAGATCGATCAGGAGCCAGCATGCCGAAAGTTCGCGCCCTCGCCGTGCGGCGCGTGATCGCGATGGTCGTGGTGCTGATCGGGGCCATCGTCTTCACCGTCCGCCTCGTCGACGTGCAGATCGTCTCGGCCCCCGAGCTCAACGCCGAGGCCCTCGACAAGCGCGGAGTGCCGGTGGACATCCCCAGTCTGCGCGGCGACATCGTCGACCGCAACGGCGTGGTGCTCGCGACGACCGACGAGCGCTACGACGTGCAGCTCTCGCCCCGGCTGGCCCGATGGAATGACGGCAAGTTCTGGCGCCCCTCGACGGAGGAGGGCGTCGAGAACGTGCAGATCACGGGAGAGCAGGCGTTCGAGGAGATGGCGGCGATCACCGGGCAGACCCCCGAGGAGATCGCGAAGATCGTCGACGACGCGCTGGCAGAGAACCCGAAGTCCGACTTCGCCTATGTGAAGCGGGCGGTCGATCTCACGACCCTCAACGCGCTCAAGAAGCTCGACATCCCGTGGGTGACCTTCGCCCTCAACCACCAGCGCGCCTATCCGAACGGCGCGGTCGCCGGCAACCTCGTCGGATTCGCGGGCTCCGACGGAACCCCGCAGGCCGGTATCGAGCTCTCGCAGGACGAGTGCCTCGCCGGCGTGGACGGGGAGGAGACGTATGAGAAGGGCGCCGACGGCGTGCGGCTCCCAGGCAGCGTCGTCGTCACCCGTGCCGCCGAGAACGGCGGCACGGTGCAGCTGACGATCGACCGCGATCTGCAGTACGAGGCCCAGCAAGCGGTCAATTCCATCGTGCAGGAGGCCGATGCGGAATGGTCGCTGCTCACCATCATCGACGTCGAGACGGGCGAGCTCATGGCGGTCGCCGAGGATCGCTCGGTCGACCCGAACGACGTGAGCGCGACGGATGCCGACCGCCGCGACGCGCGGTCGTTCACGACGCCGTACGAGCCGGGTTCGACCTTCAAGACCTTCACCGCCGCGACGCTGCTCGATCAGGGCGCGGCCGACGCGAGCACCCAGAACCTCACACCCTCGGCCGCGTCGCCGGAGGAGGGCGTCAACTTCAGCGACGCCTTCCCGCACCCGGACATGCCGTGGACGCTCGCGGGCATTCTGGTCGAGTCGTCGAACGTCGGCATCACGGCCCTCGGAGCCCGAGTCGACGCCGACACCCGCTACGGCTACCTGCAGAAGTTCGGCATCGGCGAGGCGACTGACGTGGGCATGCCGGTGGAGAGCTCCGGCGTGCTCTACGACTCCTCCGAATGGGACGCGCAGACGAGCTATACGACCATGTTCGGCCAGGGACTCTCGGCCACGATCGTGCAGACCGCGAGCGCCTATCAGGCGATCGCGAACGATGGCGTGCGCATCCCGCCGAGCCTCGTGAAGGGCTGCGTCGCGGCCGACGGCACGGTCACGGAGTATCCCAGGGGCGAACCGGTGCAGGCGATCTCGGAGCGCACCGCTGCCGAGACGAAGCACATGCTCGAGGCCGTCGCGAACGAGGCCTGGATCGCAGGCGATCTCGCGATTCCCGGCTACCGCATCGGCGGCAAGACCGGCACCGCGGAGCAGAGCGACGGCGACGGCGGCTACCGCACCGACTACGTGTATTCCTTCGCGGGCATGTTCCCGATCGACGATCCGAAGTACGTGGCGGTAGCCACGGTCGCCTATCCGAAGGCGATGCACGGCACCCTCGCGGCGGCGCGCACCTGGAACGCCGCCGCCAAGGCCACGATCCGCACCTTCCACCTGCCGCCCTCGAACGGTTCGTACGAGCCGCTGCCGCTCACCTACTGAGGTGCGCGGGGGACGAGGATCGGCGCGTGCGCGCTCCGGCCCGCCGTAGATTGATATTCTTTCCCGATCCGGTAACCGAGCGAAGGCGGAAATGGTCACACTCTCAGATATCGCGGCGGCGGTGGGCGCTACGGCGCATCTCGAGGCCGAGCTCGACGACGTCACCGCGGACTCCCGCGCGGCGGCGCCCGGCGCGCTCTTCGCCGCGGTGCCGGGGGCGCGCTCCCACGGCGCGCTCTTCGCCGCTCAGGCGCTCGAGCGGGGAGCCTCGGCGGTGCTGACCGATGCGGCGGGACTGGAGCTGATCGCCCGCGACGACGTGCCCGTGCTGGTGCTCGACCGGGTGGAGCGGCGCGTCGGCGAGGTGGCCGCGCTGGTGCACGGTGAGCCGGCGAAGCGGCTGCGCGCGTTCGCGGTGACGGGCACGAACGGCAAGACCACGACCACCTTCATGCTCGAGCACCTCCTCGCGAGCGCCGGCTTCGCTCCGGGGCTCATCGGCGGGGTGGAGATCCGTGTCGGGGGAGCCTCATCGCCCGCCGCGCTGACCTCTCCGATGCCGGCCGAGCTGCAGCGCATGCTCGCCCGTCACGTGGCAGCGGGCGGCACCGACATCGTGATGGAGGTCTCGTCCCACGCGCTCGTGCAGCACCGCAGCGACCCCGTGCGCTTCGCGGTCGCCGGCTTCACGAATCTCACCCAGGATCACCTGGACTACCATCCCACCATCGAGGAGTACTTCGAGGCGAAGACCGAACTGTTCACGCGTGAGCGCTGCGAGTCTGCCGTGATCCTCGTCGACGACGACTGGGGGCGGCGCCTGTTCGCGCTCGCGAGCTCCCGGCTCGAGCGCGTCTATGCGCTCGCGATCGACTCCCGTCTGCCCGGGGGAGCGCCCGGCTGGCAGGCGAAGCGCCTCGAGGATCGCCACGGCTTCGCGCTCCTCGCCGGCGGCGCAGGCGCGCCGGGGGCCGCCGCAGGCGAGCGTCTCGGCGAGTTCGAAGTGGGCCTCGACGGCGATTTCAACGTGGCCAATGCGGCGCTCGCGGCGACCATGGCGCTCGCGGGCGGAGTGCCGCTCGAAGCGCTGCCGCGCCGCATCGACCCAGCAGTGCCCGGCCGGATGGAGCAGGTCTCCGAGCGGGAGGAAGGCCCTCGCGTGGTCGTGGACTTCGCGCACAACGCCGATGCCCTGGTGAAGGCCATCGAGGCGCTCCGCCCGAGCACCGGCGGCCGGCTCGTCGTGCTCACGGGCTCGGCCGGTGATCGCGACGCCGGCAAGCGCGCCTTGATGGGCGCGGTCGTGGCCCGGTACGCCGACGCGGTCGTGATCACCGACGACGACCCGCACGGGGAGCCGCCCGAGGCGATCCGCCGGGCGCTCCTCGACGGCGCGACCGGCCTCGGCACCCCCGTGCGCGAGATCCCGGGCCGGGCGGAGGCGATCCGCTCCGCGATCCTCGAGGCGGGGGAGGCCGACACGCTGCTCATCGCGGGTCGCGGCCACGAGACGGAGCAGGAGGTCGCGGGCGAGGTCTTCGAGCTGGACGACCGGGTCGTGGCGCGTGCGGCGCTCGAGGAGCGCCGGGCGCTCGCCCCGAGAGGAAGCGGTAGGATCGCCTAGTGATTGCAATGACGTTGGCCGAGGTCGCCTCGGCGGTCGGGGGCGCGCTCGTGCGGGGCGATGCCGCGGCCGTCTCGCAGGTGACGGGGCAGGGGCAGACGGATTCCCGCGAGATCGGCGTCGGCGACGTGTTCTTCGCCCGTCGAGGCGAGGAGACCGATGGTCATCTCTACGCGGAGCAGGCGATCGATCGGGGCGCGGTGCTGCTGGTCGTGGAGCGGGAGCTCGAGCTGCCCGTGCCGCAGATCATCGTGGGCGACGCGACCGCTGCGCTGGGCCTGCTCGCGAAGGAGAACGTTCGCCGCGCCCGCCATGCACAGCGGCTCGCCGTCGTCGGCGTGACCGGTTCGAACGGCAAGACCACCACCAAGAATCTGATAGCGGCGATGGCCGAGCGCCTCGGTCCGACCGTCGCGAGCGCCAAGTCCTTCAACAACGAGGTCGGCGGCCCGATCACCATGCTGCGCGTCGGCGCCGGCACCGAGACGCTGGTCGCCGAGATGGGTGCGAGCGGCGAGGGCGAGATCGCCCGACTCGTCGACATGGCGCGCCCCGACATCGGGGTCGTGCTCGCAGTCGGTCTCGCCCACGCGGGCGGTTTCGGCGGCATCGAGACGACCTTCCGCACCAAGAGCGAGATGGTACGCGAGCTGCCCGAGACGGCGGTCGCGGTGCTCAACAGAGACGACCCCTGGGTGTCGCGCATGGCGGAACTCACCGTGGCGCGCATCGTCTGGTTCGGCCAGCACGACGACGCGGACGTGCGGGCGAGCGACGTCGACGGCCGCGCCGACGGCACCTCCTTCGTGCTGCACGCGCGGGGAGAGGCGCTGCCGATCCGCTTCGGCGTGCTCGGCGAGCACCACGTCGCCAACGCCCTCGCCGCGACGGCGGTCGGCCTCGAGCTCGGGCTGCCGCTCGCGGATATCGCGGAGGTGCTCGAGGCGACCACGGTCGCCGCGCCGGGCCGCATGCAGGTGCTGCCCTGCCGCGAAGGGATCACCATCATCAACGACGCCTACAACGCGAACCCCGACAGCATGTCCGCGGCGCTCAAGACGCTCGCGAGGATCGCCCGTCCGGGCGCCCGCACGGTCGCCGTGCTCGGCGCGATGAGCGAGCTCGGCGAACTCTCGGGCGAGCAGCACGACCGCATCGGTCTGCAGGTCGTGCGGCTCGGCATCGACGAGCTCGTCGTCGTCGGGAAGGAGGCGCGTCGTCTGCACATCAGCGCCATCAACGAGGGCTCGTGGGACGGCGAGAGCGTGTTCTTCGAGGATCACGACGAGGCGCTCGCCTATCTCGCGGGCACCGCGAGACCGGGAGACACGGTGCTCGTGAAGGCCTCGAATGCGGCCGGGCTGCAGTCGCTCGGCGATCGACTCGCGGAGGCCCTCGCATGATCGCGCTGCTGCTCGCGGGAGCCTTCTCGCTGCTCTACTCCCTGCTCCTCACCCCGCTCTTCATCCGCGGCTTCCGGCGCCTGCGCTGGGGGCAGCCGATCCGCGCGGATGGGCCCGACGAGCATCACGAGAAGCGGGGCACGCCCACGATGGGCGGGCTCATCTTCCTCTCCGGTTCGGTGATCAGCTACTTCGCGGCGAAACTCATCATGGAGGAGCAGCCCTCGGCCTCCGCGCTGCTCGTCTTGCTCATGGCGGTCGGCGCGGGCGCGGTGGGATTCGTCGACGACTTCATGAAGACGCGCCAGCAGAATTCGGCGGGCCTCGGCGGCTGGGCGAAGATCGCCGGACAGGTGGTCATCGCGGTGGCCTTCGCGCTGCTCGGCCTGCAGTTCGCGAATGCCGACGGGGTCACGCCGGCTTCGACGCAGATCTCGATCTTCCGCGATCTGCCGATCGACTTCCTCATGCTCGGCACGATCGTCGGCATGGGCCTCTTCGTGCTCTGGGTGATGGTCATCGTCACCGCAACGACGAACGCGGTGAACGTGACGGACGGGCTCGACGGCCTGGCCTCGGGCGCCGCGATCTTCGCGTTCAGCGCTTATCTCATCATCGGCTTCTGGAAGTCATCGCAGAACTGCGCGACGACCGCCGGGGAGGCCGGCTGCTACGTGGTTCGCGATCCCATGGATCTCGCCGTCGTCTCCGCCGCGTTCCTCGGCGGCCTCGCGGGCTTCCTCTGGTGGAACACGAACCCCGCCCAGGTCTTCATGGGCGACACCGGTTCGATGGCGATCGGCGGTGCGATCGCCGCGCTCGCGATCCTGACCCGCACCGAGCTGCTTCTGCTGCTCATCGGCGGCCTCTTCATCGTCGAGACCGGTTCGGTCATCTTGCAGCGGCTCTACTTCAAAGTGACGAAGGGCAAGCGCATCTTCCTGATGAGCCCGATCCACCACCACTTCGAGCTCAAGGGCTGGGCGGAGACGACCGTCGTCGTCCGGTTCTGGCTCATCGCCGGCCTGTTCGCGATCGTCGCGATCGGCGCGTTCTACGGCGAATGGCTGCTGCAGCAATGAGCGGCGCGGCTTCGGAGGGGGCGGCCTCGAGCGGTGCGGCGGCGCGCGAGCGGGTGCTCGCGCTCGGCAGCTGGCATCACGACTGGTCGGGCCTGCGAGTGGCCGTGCTCGGCCTCGGCGTCACCGGCTTCTCGGTGGCCGACACTCTCGTCGAGCTCGGCGCGCACGTGCGGGTGGTCTACGGGGGCGAGGATCGCGATCGCGAGCGGCTGCTCGACGTGATCGGCGCGGAGCGGGCCCGACTGGCCTCCGACGAGGAGCAGCTCGCTGAGCTCGCCGCGTTCGATCCCGAGCTCGTGGTCGTCTCACCGGGCTATCGGCCCGACCATCCGCTCACCACATGGGCCGAGGATCGCGGCATCGTGGTCTGGGGCGATATCGAGCTGGGCTGGCGACTGCGCGACAAGACGGGGCGCATCGCCGACTGGATCTGCGTGACCGGTACGAACGGCAAGACGACCACTTCGCAGCTCACCGCGCACATGCTGCTCGCGGGCGGTCTGCGCGCCGCTCCCGTGGGCAACATCGGCGTGCCGATCCTCGATGCGCTGCGCGATCCGCAGGGCTACGATGCGCTCGTGATCGAGCTCTCGAGCTTCCAGCTGCATCGCCTGGGCGAAATCTCTCCCTACGCCAGCGTCTGCCTGAACATCGCCGACGACCATCTGGACTGGCACGGCTCGCCCGATGCCTACGCCGCCGCGAAGGCGAAGGTCTATCAGCACGTGCAGATCGCCTGCGTCTACAACCGGGCAGACCCGGCGACCGAGCGCATGGTCGAGGACGCCGATGTGGTGGAGGGCGCGCGAGCGATCAGCTTCGGTCTCGACAGTCCTCCGTCGAGCGGCTTCGGAGTGGTCGAGGGTCTGCTGCTCGACCGCGGCTTCCATGCCGAGCGGCGCCGCGAGGCGTTCGAGCTCGTGAGTCTCGAGGAGCTGCACGAGCGCGGGCTGCATGCCCCGCACATGGTGCAGAACATCCTCGCCGCCGCCGCGCTCGCCCGCGCCCGCGGAGTGGAGCCGGCGGAGATCGCGCAGGCCGTGCTGAGCTTCCAGCCCGATCTGCATCGCATGCAGCGCCTCGGCGAGGTGCAGGGCGTGCAGTGGGTCGACGACTCGAAAGCGACCAACGCGCATGCGGCCGATGCCTCGCTGCGAGCCTTCGACCGAGTCGTCTGGGTGCTCGGCGGCCTGCTCAAGGGAGTCGACCTCGGCTCGCTCGTGGCGGCTCACGCGCACCGTCTGCGCGGCGCGGTCGTGATCGGTGCGGAGCGCGCGGCTGTGCTCGAGGCGCTTCGGCGACACGCACCCGAGGTGCAGGTCATCGAGGTGGCCCCGGTGCAGACTGAAGAGACGATGACCGAGGCGGTGGCCGCGGCACGTTCGCTCGCCCGGGCAGGCGACACCGTGCTGCTCTCGCCCGCAGCGGCCTCGATGGATCAGTTCGAAGACTACGCGCATCGCGGCCGCCGCTTCCAGGCGGCGGTGCGGGCGCTCGGCGGAGGTGACGCGCGTGACGACGCATCGGCCGAGAACGGCGACGCCTGAGCGCGGCCCCGGAGCGGGCTTCTCCCGCATCCGGCTCGGTGGCGAGCCGCGACAGTCCAGCAATCTGACGGTCGTCGCGCTCTATTCGATCACCTTCCTGCTGGTGGGCATCGGGCTCATCATGGTGCTCTCGTCCTCGTCGATCAGCTCCTATCTCGTCGACGAGGGCTTCTTCGGCGGATTCTGGAAGCAGGCGACGTACGCGCTCATCGGCGTGCCACTCATGCTCGTGGCAGCGCGTTTCCCGATCAGCTTCTGGAAGCGGTGGGCGTGGGTGCTGCTCGGCTTCGGCGTCTTCCTGCAGCTGCTCGTGTTCACCCCGCTCGGCGTCGAGGTGTGGGGCAACCGCAACTGGCTGCAGATCGGCGGCGTCAGCTTCCAGCCCTCCGAGATGCTGAAGCTCGCGCTGATCGTGTGGATCGGTGCCGTGCTCGTGAAGAAGGAGCCGCTGCTCGGCCAGGTGAAGCACGAGCTCGTGCCCGTCGTGGTGCCTGGCGCGATGATCGCGCTCGGTCTCGTGCTGCTCGGCAAGGATCTCGGCACCGGTCTCATCATGGGCGGCGTCGTGCTCGGCGCCATGATCTTCGGCGGGCTCAGCTGGAAGTCGATCGGCATCACCCTCGGAGTGGGGCTTCTCGCGGTGGCCGTGCTCGTGCTCTCGAGCGAGAACCGCATGCGGCGCCTCTTCAGCTTCGCCGAGGGCCACACCGATTACAGCGGCTCGGGCTGGCAGCCCATGCACGGTCTCTGGGCGCTGGCCGGCGGCGGCGCCTTCGGGGTGGGCCTCGGGGGGTCGAAGGCGAAGTGGTCGTGGCTGCCCGCGGCCGACAACGACTACATCTTCGCGATCATCGGAGAGGAGCTCGGGCTCATCGGCGCGCTGCTCGTGATCGCGCTCTACGTCGCCCTCGCTGCGGTCATGCTGCGCGCCATCAGCCGCGCCAGAGATCGCTTCGGCCGTGCGGTGATCGGCGGCATCATGGTCTGGATCGTCGGCCAGGCCTTCGTGAACATCGGCGTCGTGATCAGGGTGCTGCCGGTGCTGGGCGTGCCGCTGCCGCTCATCAGCTCCGGCGGAACGGCCCTCATCGCCTGTCTGCTGGCGATCGGCGTCGTGATCTCGATCGCCCGCGACGGCGACGCCTATCGGGAACGACTCGCCCAGGAGAGGAACCCCGCGAGATGACCACCTATCTGCTCGCCGGCGGCGGCACCGCCGGGCACGTGAACCCGCTGCTGGCCCTCGCCGACCTCGTCTCGGAGCGGGAGCCGACTGCGGGCATCGTCGTGCTCGGCACCGCCGAGGGGCTCGAGGCCAGGCTCGTGCCCGAGCGCGGCTACGGGCTGCAGACCATCGATCGGCTGCCGTTCCCGCGCCGCCCGAACGCGTACGCGCTCGGTTTCCCGGCCCGCTACGCGCGGGCCGTGCGGCGGGTGCGCGAGCTCATCCGCGAGCGCGGCGTCGACGTGGTCGTCGGCTTCGGGGGCTATGCCTCGGCCCCCGCCTACCGCGCCGCGCATCTCGAGCGGGTTCCCTACGTCGTGCACGAGGCGAACGCGAAACCGGGCCTCGCGAACCGTCAGGGCGCGCGCCGAACCCCCTACGTCGGCGTAACCTTCGAGGGCACGCCGATCCGCTCGGCCCGTGTGACCGGCATGCCGCTGCGCCCGGAGATCACGGGCCTCGACCGCGCCGCCCTCCGAGCGGAGGCGCGCGAGCACTTCGGGCTCGACCCCGAGCGCCGCACGCTGCTCGTCACCGGCGGCTCGCTCGGCGCTCGCGCCATCAACCGGGGCATCGGCGGCTCCGCTGCGGAGATCGTCGGCTCCGGCGCGCAGGTGCTGCACGTCTGGGGCGGCCTCACCGAGCTCGAGGATCCCGGTGTGCCGGGCTACCGGGTCATCCCGTACTGCGATCGCATGGATCTGGCTTTCGCCGCTTGCGATCTCGCGGTCTCGCGCG
This sequence comes from Leucobacter soli, assembly GCA_040393965.1. Taxonomy (GTDB): domain Bacteria; phylum Actinomycetota; class Actinomycetes; order Actinomycetales; family Microbacteriaceae; genus Leucobacter; species Leucobacter soli_C. The sequence continues at coordinate 15,816 of JBEBTD010000016.1, forward strand.
CGGGCTCCACGACGGTCAGCGAGCTCTCGGGTCTCGGCATTCCCGCGATCCTCGTCCCGTACGCGGTCGGCAACGGCGAGCAGCGCTTCAACGCAGCCGGCGTCGTGCGCGCCGGGGGAGCGCTGCTGGTGGAGGACGAGGAGCTCACCCCCGAGTGGGTGCGGGGCACGCTCATCCCGCTGCTCGGCGACGAGGATCGCCTCCGGGAGATGTCGGGGCGGGCGAAGGGCGCGGGTGCGCTCGACGGCACCGAGCGGCTGTACGATCTTGTGCGTGAGGCGCTCGCCGGTCGCGCCGAGGAGGAGAAGCGATGATCTACCCCGATCTGACGATGCCCATTCCCGACGAGCTCGGACGGGTGCACTTCGTCGGCATCGGCGGCTCCGGCATGAGCGGGATCGCCCGCATGATGCATGAGGCCGGAGTGCCGGTCAGCGGCAGCGATCGCAGCGCCAACTACAGCACCGCAGCCCTCGAGCAGTCGGGCATCGAGGTCGCGATCGGGCATGACGCCGCGAACGTCGGCGACGCCGACACCCTCGTGGTCACGGGCGCCCTCTGGCAGGACAACCCCGAGTATCAGCTCGCTCTCTCGCGGGGGCTGCCCGTGCTGCATCGCTCGCAGGCGCTCGCGTGGCTGGCGCGCGGCAAGCGGGTCGTGTCGGTCGCGGGCGCGCACGGCAAGACCACCTCCACGGGCATGATCGTGACCGGGCTCAAGGGCGTCGGCGCCGACCCCTCCTTCGTGAACGGCGGCATCATTGAGTCGCTCGGCGTGAGCTCGGGCGGCGGCTCAGACGAGCTCTTCGTGATCGAGGCCGACGAGAGCGACAAGTCGTTCCTGCTCTACGACACCTCGGTCGCGCTCATCACGAACGTCGACCCCGAGCATCTCGACTTCTACGGCTCCCGAGAGGCGTTCATGCAGGCCTTCGTGGACTTCGCGCGGGGCGCGCGCGAGCTCGTGGTCATCTCAGCCGACGATCCCGGAGCCCGCGAGGTGCTCGAGGCGCTGCGGAACGAGGGCGGCGTGCCGCTGCCCGCGATCCGCACCTTCGGCGAGAGCGAAGGCGCGGACGTGCGCATCCTCGAGATCGACGACTCCGGTCCCGTGCGCTTCGCGGTCGAGGTCGATGGCGCGCGCCATGAGGCGCAGCTGTCCGTCTTCGGCCGCCACAACGCGATCAACGCGGTCGGTGCGCTCGCGGTCATGACCGGGCTCGGCCTCGACGCGGCCGCCTCGCTCGAGGCGGTCTCGGGCTTCGGCGGCACGAAGCGCCGCTTCGAATTCCACGCCGAGATCGGCGGGGTGCGGGTCTACGACGACTACGCCCATCACCCGACTGAGGTCGCGGCGCTGCTCGACTCGGCGCGCGCCGTGGTCGGCGACGGCCGCCTCATCGCGATCCATCAGCCGCACCTCTACAGTCGCACGAGCCTCTTCCATCGCGAGTTCGCGGAGGTGCTCGAGCAAGGGGCGGATCACACGGTCGTGCTCTCGGTGGACGGCGCTCGCGAGGATCCGGTGGAAGGCGTAACCGGCGAGCTCGTCTCGAACGACTTCGCCGAGCCGTCCAAGGTCGCCTACATCGACGACTGGCAGCGCGCGGCCGACTACCTCGCCGGGTTCGCCCGGCCCGGCGATGTCATGATCACGATGAGCTGCGGCACCGTCTACCAGATCATCCCGCAGGTGGTCGAGGCCCTGCGCGGCCGCTTCGAGCGCCCATGAAGCGTCCGAGCGGCTTCGACGGCAGGAGTCAGCCGCGCGCTGATCCCGCTCCCTCGCGACCGCAGCGCACGCGCGGGCGGAGGGCGTCGAAGGCCGCCTCGGCGCCGACATCCCCTCCCGAGCCGGTCGCCCCCGTCCTCCCGATCGACGCGCGCGTCGCGAAGCCGGGTCGGGACGAGGTCGCGCCGGAATCAGCCGCTCGAGCGCCGGTCGCTCCGGGCGCGGTCGCCGAGCAGCCGACTGCGCCGGTCGAACCGATCGAAGCCGAGACCGCGCCGATCCTCGTGCCACGCGTCGCCGCCGCGCCGACCGCGGTCGACCCCGCGACCGAGGCGCACCCCGGCCCCCGGGGTCGGTTGCGCTCGGCGCGCGAGCAGCTCAAGCGCGCCGAACGGGATCGCCGCCGCCGCGAGCGCCAGGAGCGGCGCCGCTTCACCGGGCACCTGCGCGCCCGCCGGCTGCGCTGGATCGCCGCGCTCTCGGCCGTGCTCGGTCTCGCGCTCTTCGTCGTCGCGGGCGTGTGCACGCCGGTCATGGCCGTTCGGGACATCCAGATCCAGGGCGCGCAGGCCGTGAACTCCGACGATCTGCAGCAGGCGCTGTCGCGCTTCGAGGGCGTGCCGATCGCGCTCGTGAGCGACGCCGACGTGCACCGGGCGCTCGAGCCGTTCCTGCTGATCCAGCGCTATGCCATCGAGCGCATCCCGCCCCATACCCTCATCGTGCGGATCGAGGAGCGCAGCGCGGTGATCTCGCTCGACCGCGGCGACGGCTTCGAACTGCTCGATCCCGCCGGCGTACTGCTCGGCAAGGTGGCCGGGCCGCCGGCCGGCGTGCCGCTCGGCAATCCCGAGCTCGCAGACACCGCCTCGCCGGCCTTCCTCGCCGCCTCCGCCGCGATCCGCGACATGCCCGACGATCTGCGCCAGCAGCTGGTCTCGGTGCGCGCGAGCAACGCGCAGGACGTGGCCTTCGTGCTCTCGGGCGGAACGGAGGTCGTCTGGGGCGAGGCGAAGGAGACCCAGCGCAAGGCCGCCGTGCTGCGCTCGATGCTCTCGGCGATGGGCGCGCTCGAGATGATCGACGTCACGGCGCCCAACGCCCCGGTGTATCGATAGCCGCCCGGGTTCGAGGGTTTTCGCGACGCGACAGCGGCGTGTCTGCGCGAACGGCAGGTGCGCACGCCGTAGCGTGAACAGCGTCAAAGCGTATACGCCAATACTAACTTTCACCTTCAGGTAGAGGTTGAAAGTT
>JBEBTD010000017.1:0-18244 GCA_040393965.1 Leucobacter soli
CCGTCGACGACCGCGCCCGAGAGCACGATCTCCATCGCCTGGAACTTGAGCGCGTAGAGCAGCTTCGCCAGCACGTTCGTCAGCACCGGGCCGCCCTCGCCGTCGAAGGTCGTGAGGTTCTGACGCCCTCCGTCGCTCTCCGCGACGACCTCCTCCTCTTCGGTTGCGGCTTCGCCGCCCTCGGCGGGCTCGCCCTCGGTCGCCCCAGTCTCGGCGGTCGCCTCGTCGCCGGCCGCGGCCTCAGCCTCCTCGGGCTCCTCCTGCGGCGCCTGCGATTCGTCGTCGGCCGGGAAGTCGAGCTCGATCGGACGATCACGCTCGCCGCCCACGATCGAGTACTCGGGCGAGTTCATGCCGAAGTAGACGCGAGGCTGGAACTCGCCTAGGCGCCCGCTCGTGGGGATGCCGCTCTCGAGGAAGACCGGCTCACCGCTGCTCGAGCGCTGGTTGCCGTATGCCGCGACGAGACCGTAGCCGTGGGTGTAGACGAGAGTGCGGTTGTACCAGCCGGTCTGGCCTTCGACGTCGATGTCGCGCACGGCCGAGACCGTGTCCTCGATCTTCCCGTCGATCTCGTAGCGGTCGACGCTGAGAGAGTCAGGGAACTGGTAGTACTGACGGCTCTGCTCGAGCTGCGCGAAGGTTTGCGAGACGACCTCGGGGTCGATGATGCGGATGTTCGCGGTGGTCTGGGCGTCGCCGCGCAGCTGACCGGGTTCGGCGTCTGTCACCGCGTCGTAGCGTTCGACCTGCACCTCGTCGATGCCGTACGCCGCTCGCGTGGCCTCGATGTTGCGGGAGAGGTAGTCGCTCTCGAGGCTCTTCTCGTCGGGCCGCACGCGCAGCTCCTGCACCACCCAGGGGTAGCCGACGCCGATGACGAGCGCCGAGACGAGCAGCAGTGCGGTGCCGATGACGGGCAGGCGCCATTTGCCGGTGAAGGCGGTGACGAGGAAGAGCACCGCGACGAGAGCGGCGATGCCTGCGAGGATCTGCTTGCCGGGGATGACCGCGTGCACGCCCGAATAGGTGGCACCCGTGAACAGGCCCGAGTAGTCCGTCAGGGAAGAGTAGCGGTCGAACCAGAGTGAGACGCCCTGGAGCAGCAGGTAGACGAAGGCGAGCACGGCCGCCTGGATGCGGGTGGCCTTCGAGACGCGCACATCGCGTCCGGAGAAGGAGATGCCGCCGTAGAGGTAGCTCGTGGCGACGCCGAGCAGCAGGCAGATCAGCACGACCGCCGAGGCGAAGCCGAGCACGCCGCGCCAGAACGGCAGATCGAACATGAAGAATGAGATGTCGAGCCCGAACTCGGCGTCGGTCTGCCCCGTGGGCGACGAGTTGTACCAGAGCAGCGCCTGCTGCCAACCCGTGGCAGCGGCGAAGCCGGCGAACAGGCCGAAGGCCGCGGGCAGCGTCCATTTGATGAGACGGCGCAGCGGCTCGACGAGCTCCTGGTAGCGGTCGAGCTGCGCCGTGAGCCTCGCGTACACGGGGCGCTTGCGGTAGGCGATGTCGATCGCGAAGAAGACGGGCACCGCCATGGCGACGAAGCCGATGAGGAACATGGCTCCGGCCGCGATCCACTGCGTGAGGAGGACGGGGAGGTAGCCGAGCTGGTCGTACCAGAGCACCTCGGTGATGACCGAGGCGGCCCCCAGGAAGCCCAGGATGAGCAGGACGACGACCACCACGGTCACCGCGATCGGTGAGATGCGGCGTCGTTCGTTCGTCGGAGCGGCGTTGGTCGGATCTGTCACGTCGAAACTCTCTGTAAGGGTCGGGGTTCTGGCGTTCCGTCCAGCCTAGCGATGACGGCTGACAAGAAGGCTGTGATCCTCGTCCTGCAATCGCGCGACGGCTCGTGTTCGCAGTGAGCGCAACGCCGGCCGCCGCGAATGCCGCGGGATCGCGGCGGTTTCCGGGGCGCGTGACGTAGCGTTGAGTCATGAACGATCGAGAGCACGACGAAGACGGCCGACCGGACGACGACGATGCGCTCAGTGAGATGCAGCGCATGCTGAACGAGATGCTCTCGGGCGGCGCGCCCGGCGGCGCCTTCGACGCGGAGGCGTTCGCGAAGGCGGCCGGGCTGCCCGGAGATCCCGCGGCGCTGCAGGGTCTCTTCGCGACGCTGCAGAATGCGATGCAGCACCCCTCGAACGAGATCGACTGGTCGGTGGCGCGCCGCGTCGCTCTCGACGTCGCGGCGCAGGGCTCGGCGTCGGCCGATCCGGCGGCGGCGCAGCGAGCGTTCCCCGTCGCGGCTCTTTGGCTGGACGAGGCGACGGAGGTCGGCGCGACAGCGGATGCGCCGCGGGCGATCACGCGCACCGAATGGGTGCAGCAGACGATCGACACCTGGATTGGACTCGCCGAGCCGGTGGCCGAGTCCATCACCCGCGCGCTGACCGACGCGCTGAGCTCCCAGCTCCCCGAGCAGTTGCAGGGCGCGCTCGGCGGGCTCGCGCCGATGCTGCGCAGCGTGGGCGGAGCCCTCTTCTCGACGCAGCTCGGCCAGGTCGTCGGCAAGCTCTCGCAGGAGGTCGTGGCCGGCGGAGACGTCGGCATCCCTCTCTTCGAGGGGCCGGGCCGGGAGGGCGGCGTGCTCGTGCCGAGCGGCGTCGCGGCCTTCGCAGAGGGACTCGAGCAGGATGCCGAGGCGGTGACCCTCTATCTCGCGGTGCGCGAGCTCGCGCATGCGCGCCTCTTCCGTCATACACGCTGGCTGCGACTGCATCTCGTCACGGCCGTCACCGATTACGCACGCGGTATGAGCATCGACACGAGCCGCATCGAGGATCTGGCCCGCGAGCTCGACCCTTCGGACACCGAGGCCATGCAGCGCCTCGTGTCGAGCGGGGCGCTGATCCCGCCGAAGACACCGGAGCAGGAGGCCGCCCATGAACGCCTCGAGACCATGCTCGCGCTGGTCGAGGGCTGGGTCGACGTGGTCACCGAGGCCGCGGTATCGCGCCTCCCCGGCAGCGAGGGCATCGCCGAGATGGTGCGACGCCGCCGTGCGGTGGGCGGGCCGGCCGAGCACGCCTTCAGCACGCTGGTGGGCCTCGAGCTCCGCCCGCGGCGCATGCGCGAGGCCGCCGCCCTGTGGCGTCTCGTCGAGGGGCGCGGCGGCGTGGAGCGTCGCGACGCGCTCTGGGCTCACCCGGATCTGCTGCCGACGACCGATGAACTCGATCACCCCGCCCGCCTGCTCGAACGACTCGGTCTTGCCGGTGCGAGCCCGGAGGACTCCCCCGCCGACGACTTCGACCGCGCGCTCGCCGAGCTGCTCGAGGGAGGGCTGCCGGGGATCTCCGATGAGGGTGGCGATGGTGCTGGCGAGGGAGATGGACGAGGATCGCAAGACCCCCTGCAGCCCCCGCCCGTCTGAGCTGCTCGGAACGCGATGATCCTGAGATTCGTCGTCCACAGAGGCGAATGGGAGGGAGTTCCCTCCGACCGCTGTGGATAAGGACGATTCGCGCTCGACGCTCGTGCATGCTGGGCGCATGACCTCGGAACTCATCAGACTCGATCCCGCGGCTCCTCCGTGCTGGGAGAACACCGACACGCTCAGATTCGGCTTCGAACGGGCGGAGGCCCGGCTGAAGAACCCATCGCCCGCCGAGCAGCGGCTGATCGTCATGCTGCGGCGCGGCATCATCCCGAGCGAGGTGGCGGCCGCCTCCCGCAAAGCCGGACTCGCCGCCCACAAGCGGCGAGAGCTGCTCGACCGCCTCGCCCCGGTGCTGCAGCGACTGTCCATGACCGAGGCGGTCGAGCACGAGGCCGTGCTCGCTCCTCCGGCCCCGCGCTGCGCGGTGCTCGGCGAGGGATGGTTCGCCGAGCGACTCGCCCACCGACTCGCGATGGCGGGCATCTCCGTCGTCGAGCCCGAGGATCGGCCGGCGCTCGCCGTGCTCGTCGAGCACTTCCTCGCCCCTGCCGAGCGGGCCCAGCCTCTGCTCATCGCGGAAGTGCCCCATCTGCCCGTGCGACTCACCGACCGCAGCATGCGGCTCGGGCCGGTGGTGCTGCCCGGCGGAGCCCCGTGCCTCACCTGCGTCGAGCTGCGCGGGTCGGAGGAGGAGCCGCTCGCCGCGGCGCTCGCAGCCCAGTTGACGCAGCAGCGCCCTGCAGCGGCCTGCGAGGCGAGCGTCGAGCTCTGCGCCCTGCTGGTGCGCCATCTGCTCGAAGGCGGACGCACCGGCGATCCCGCCCTCGTGGGAGCTCGGGTGCGCTACGAGGTGCACGCGAGCGTACCGCAGCCCGTTACGACGCATGAGGCGGTGCCGCCACATCCGGAGTGCGGCTGCGTCAGACTCGCCGAGGCCGCATGAGGCTGCGGGCGGGCGACGATCCGGCGGACATCGGAAGAGGCCGGCGGTCTTCAGCCGCCGAAGCTCAGGCCAGCCTCGGCGACGAAGCGCGACGGCCCCCTCGTCTTCCGGCCGGCGCCCGCCGTGCCCGAGATTCGCAGCACGTCCCGAGCCCGGGTGAACGCGACGTATGCGAGACGCCGCTCCTCCTCGATCGCCTCCTCGCTCTCGGCATAGGAGTTGGGCAGCACCCCTTCGCTCATCCCGATCAGGTGCACGAGGCTCCATTCGAGACCCTTCGCGGCGTGCACCGCGCTGAGGGTCACGGCGTCCACCGTCGGCTCGTGATGAGACCTCGACCGGGCCAGCAGCTCGTCCGTGAAACTCTGCATCGTCGCATCGGCGGGCTGCTCGTCCACGAGCGCGAGGATGGCGTTCAGCGCATCCCAGCGTTCGCGGGCGGCGCCGCCCTCCGGCGGAGTCGAGCTCCACCCGCACGAGCGCAGCACATCGCTGACGACCTGGAAGAGCGGCCGGCGATCCTCGGCCTTCGCCTGTCCGCGCAGCAGCATCACCGCCTGACGCACGTCCGCGCGATCGAAGAAGCGCTGCGCGCCGTGCACGCGCGCGGAGACGCCGAGGCGCTGCAGCTCGGCCTCGATGCCCGCCGACTGCGCGTTGGCGCGGTAGAGCACCGCGATCTCGCTGGCAGGGAGGCCGGCATCGATGCTCGAACGGATCGCGGCCGCCACGGCCCGCGCCTCATCGTGCTCGCTCGCGAACCATTCGGCGCTGATCGCCTGACCCCCGAGCCGAGCCTGTTCCTGCGTGCGCTCCGCACGCAGTACGAGCGCGCCGGGCCGCTCGCGCATGAGCCGGTTCGCCGCCCGCACGATCGGCTCGGCGGAGCGGTAGTTGCGCTCGAGCCGGAACTCGCGCGCCCCGGGATGCTCGTTGCCGAAGCGAAGCAGGTACGAGCTCGAAGCCCCGGCGAAGCTGTAGATCGTCTGGCTCGCGTCGCCCACGACGCAGAGATCCCTCCGATCCCCGAGCCACACCCCCAGCAGCGCGTGCTGCAACGGCGACACGTCCTGGTACTCGTCGACCGTGAAGAAGCGATAGCGCTCGCGCACCTGCAGCGCGGCGCGCGGCTCGGATTCGAGCATGCCGGTGGTCAGGATCAGCACGTCCTCGAAGTCGATCTGCTTGCGCTCCGAAAGCAGTGCCGAGTAGCGCTCGTGGATGTCGATCAGCTGCTCGGCGGACACTCCCGATGGGACGGGTCGGGCATCCGCCTCGGCCGTGATCCTCGCCGCGTAGCTCTCCATGCCGAGCATCGACATCTTGCGCCATTCGATCTCGGCCGCGATGTCGCGCAGTGTCTCGCCGGGGAGACGCAGCCCGAGCGACTCGACCGCCTGAGAGATGACCGGAACCTTGCCGCCGATCACCTTGGGGGCTGTGCCGCCCACCACCTGCGGCCAGAAGAAGCCGAGCTGGGCGAGCGCCGCCCCGTGGAAGGTCTGCGCGCGCACGCCCGCGGCGCCGAGGTCGCGCAGGCGCGTCTGCAGCTCCCCCGCCGCCTTGCGGGTGAAGGTCACCGCGAGCACGCGGTCGGGCGCGTAGGCGCCGACTCTGACGCCATGCGCGATGCGATGCGTCAGCGTGCGGGTCTTGCCCGTTCCCGCGCCGGCGAGCACCGCGACCGGGCCTCGAAGGCATTCCGCGATCTGCCGCTGATCGGGGTCGAGGCCGTCCAGCAGGTCATCGGCCACGGTCACCCTCGTCGACCCAGAGATCGATCAGCCAGCGGGCGATCGAGAGCTTCCTCGGCAGCAGCAGCCCCGGTCCGGGATTCCTCAGCTCGTCGCGGGTGAACCAGCGCAGCTCCGAGATCTCGGAGACGTCGCGGCTGAGACGCTCCGGGTCGACGCCGGCAGCGATCCTCGCACGGAATCCGAGCATGAGGGATCGGGGGAACGGCCAGGGCTGCGAGGCGATGTAGCGCACATCCTCCACGAGCACGCCCGCCTCCTCCCGGATCTCGCGCACCACGGCCTGCTCGGCGCTCTCGCCCGCTTCCACGAAGCCCGCCAGCAGGGAGAAGCGGCCCGTCTCCCACAGCACGTTCGAGCCGAGCAGCAGGCGGTCCTCGTGCTCCACCAGCACGATCACCGCGGGATCCGTGCGCGGGAAGTGCTCGCCGCCGTGCTCGTCGAGACGCGCCCAGCCGCCCTGCACGGGCTCGGTCGCCCGACCGTCCCGCGACGAGAAGGGCATCGTCGTGTGCCAGTTCACGAGCGCCTGGGCGACGGTCATGAGCTCGAGCTGCAGGGGGGCGAGACTGCCGCCCGCGACGAACGGGAGCTGCCAGCCGGCCGGCGGCTCGGCAAAGCCGTCGTCGTCCGCGGCGATCGCGGCGAAGACCGGAGACCCCTCCACGCGGCCGAGGTAGTAGTGCCCGGCACCGCGATCGCCGCCGACCGGCACGAGATCGAGTTCGAGCGCTCCCTCCGCGGCCCCCTGATCCGAGGCGGCGCGCAACGGCAGAGCCCCCTCGCGGAGCCGAAGCAGGCGCGCCCGAGGATCGCGCCAGGCCTCGTCGAGCGCGCGCTCGCTCATGCGCGTCGCAGCGTCGCGATCGAGGCCGCCGCTCACGAGCGGGGGTGCGGCGTGATCAACCATGGCTCCCATCACCTCCCGACCCGATGCATTGCGTTCTCTGCGCGTGGCGCACACCCCGCCGAGCTATCGCTGCTTACGCTGAGGGTATGGCCAGCACCCCATTCACTCTAGCCGCCCTCGCGACTTCGGCAGTTCCGGGTCTCACGGTCTCTGGCACCCGCGCGCACACCTCCGGCAGCGGCGGCTCCTTCACTTCGGCCGTCCTCACCACCGATGTCGGCGACGTGATCGTGCGCATTCCGGAAGAGCCCGCGGCCGAGGTGCAGCAGTCGGCGGAGCTGTTGGCGCTCGCCGCGATCGTCGAAGGCGCCCGTGCCAGGCTGCCGTTCGACGTGCCGACCACGCTCGGGATGACGCGCGCGAAGGACACGCGCGCGGTCGTCAGCACGTTTCTGAGGGGTACACCGGCGAGCATCGAGGAGCTCGAGGGTGATGCCGAGCTCTTGCAGGGCATCGCCGAGGCGCTCGCGGCGATCCACTCCCTGCCGTCTGGCATCGTGCGCGATGGCGGCCTTCCGCTTCGGAACGCCGAGGAGGCCCGCGCCGCCGCGGCACGGCTGGTGCGGCGGGCCGCCGGCACGGGGCTGCTCCCGGCCACCGTGCGCCAGCGCTGGGAGGAGGTGCTTGATGCCGATGGGCTCTGGAGCTTCGAGCCGACGGTCGTGCACGGCTCGCTGGCGCCGGAATCGCTGCTCGTCGACGGCAGCGAGCTGCTCGGCGTGCTGGGATGGAGCGAGCTTGCGCTCGGCGACCCGGCGCTCGACCTCGGCTGGATGCTCGCGGCGGAGCCGAACGCGTTCGAATCGGTGCTCGTGCGCTATGCGACCGTGCGCGGCATCTCGGGGCAGCAGGAGCTCGCCACCCGGGCGCGCTTCTACCATGAGCTCGAGGTCGCGAAGTGGCTGCTGCACGGCACCGAGACCCATGACCAGGGCGTCGTCGACGATGCCGTGAACATGCTCGACCGCATGGTGGATCGCCTCGGTCTGATGGGCGCTCCCCTGCCCCAGCGCCGCGTGCTCTCGGAGCACGAGGTGGAACGCCTGCTCGACGAGACCCCCGAGGTCGACTACGACCTGCGTTCGGAGACGGCGGAGTTCGAGTCGCTCGACGAGGATCGCGCCTTCGCGGCCGACGAGGATTTCGAGGGCGCGGACGAGCACCTCGAGCGCATTCGTCGTGGTGGGGCCGCGGCGGAGGAGAACACGAGCGAGAGCGATTCGGCCGAAGATGGCGAGGCGATCGGTGACGCGGGTTCCGGCGCGGCGATGACCCCTGGCACGGAGGCGGGCGAAACCACCGTGTCCGGCGAGGATCGCTCCTAGGCGCCTGCACCCGTTGCGACTGAAGCGGACTGCAGCCACAGCTGTTCTAGCTGCTCGAAGTCGCGCTCCGCTCGCCCGCGCAGTTCCTGTCCCTCGGCGACGTAGAAGAGGGTGACGTCGATGCGCTCCGGATCGACGCCGGCCCAGCGCGCGTAGGCGTGCCGGTAGAGGTCGAGCTGCAGGAAGCGCGACTCCCGCTCCAGGTCGTTCGCGGGCGGGCGACCGGATTTCCAGTCGACGATCTCGTAGCGCTCGGAGCCCGCCTCCCCGTCGCGGTAGACGGCGTCGAGCTTGCATACGAGGGTGCGGCCGGCGAAGGGCAGAGTGATCTCGAGTTCGACCGCGATCGGCCGACGGTCGGCCCAGCGGGACTGTTCGAACTGCTCGATGAGCAGTTGCAATTCCTCGTGCGGCTCGCTCGGGCCGCGCAAGGCATCGAGCGGCATGGCTCCGAGTTCGGCGTGGTCGGCGGCGGATAGCGCATCGAGCCCTGCGAGCGGAAGCGCAGTGCCGACGGCGGTGCTCGCTCTGCGCTCGACCCATTCGTGGAACAGGTTGCCCGTGCGGGTGCGACGGTACGGGCGCACGGGCATGGGGCGCAATCGTCGGCGCTCGGCTTCGACGGGATGCTCGATGTACTCGTGGAAGGCCGATGCGGTGAGTCGATCGGCTTCGGGTTCGTGCGCTCTCTTGGGCGCTCGCTCCTCTGCGCGTTCGGCGAGCAGCAGTTCGACGACGGGGTGCAGCGGTGCGGCGGTGTCGGCCGGGCGCGCGAGCTCGGCTCTGAGGGCGTCGGCCGCGTCGAGCACGGCGGCGGCGCGGCGACCGAGCGGGTCGAGGGGCCAGCTCGTCGTGCGGCCTTCGCGCCCGCTGGGGTTCTCGTCATGGATGCTCTGCCGGGGCAGGGCAGGGACGAGCCCGGCGTCTTCGAGCTCTCGCAGGTAGACGGCTGGATCTCGAGGCCGGGATTGGCCGCCCCAGAAGGAGCAGCTCAGCAGCAGCCTGGAAGCGGCCCTGGTGATCGCGACATAGGCCAGGCGGCGTTCTTCCTCGGCGTGCCGCTGCTTGAGGGCGTCCTGGTAGCGGACGATCGCTTCGACGACTTCCTTCTGGGTCTGCGGGAGGATCAGGTCGATGCGGGGTCTCGCGGCTGCGTCACCCCGCAGCGGATCGGGCAGTTGGCCGGCACGCAGCCAACCCATGCCTTCCCTGGCGGCGGCGGGGAACTCTCCTTCGACGAGGCGGGGCACCGCGACGAGCTGCCATTCGAGCCCCTTCGAGCCGTGAGCGGTAATGAGTTGCACGGTGCCCGGCTCGGGCTCGGGCACGTGCTCGGCAGCCTCGTCGTTCTCAGTGGCGCGTTCGAGCCAGGCGAGCACGGAGGCGAGCGTGCCCTGCTCGTCGGTCGCGAGAAACCCTTCGACGAGGTCGGTGAAGGCGTCGAGGTTCGCCCGAGCCACGGCGGATCCGTCGTAACCGGTGTGCTCCCCGGCGTCGAGTTCGATGTCGAGGCGAAGTGCCTGCGCGGTCGAGCGCAGCAGGGCGGGGATGTCGCCGCCGACCTCGCGGCGCAGCTCGCGAAGCATGAGCCCGGCTTCTTTGAGGCGTTCACGGCCGGCTTCGGTGATCGCCCCGAGCGCGCTGTGGTCGAGACTCGGCATGGCTGCGATCTCGTCGAGCGTGTCGAGCAGGGTGAACCGCCGTTCCGGATCGGTGAGGGCAGGGGTCGCGGCCAGATCCTCGTCGCTGAGCGCACGCTTGGCGTGATCTCGATGCGAGAACCATCTCGCCGCCCGCTCGAGCCCGGCCAGGTCGGCGACGCCGAGGCGGAAGCGGGGGCCGGCGAGCAGGCGGAGCAGCTCTCCGCCTGCGTCTGCGAGCCAGACGCAGCGGAGCGCGCAGACGAGGTCGGTGATCTCGGGGGTGGTCAGCAGACCGCCGAGACCCACGATGCGATTGGGCACGCCCGCAGCCCAGAGCGCCTCGGAGACCGCCGGCATGTGCTTCCTGCTGCGGAAGACGACCGCGGCGGTCGGGCTTTCGCCCTCACGGGCAAGATGCTCGTTGCGGGCATCTCTCATCCAGGCGGCGAGGGCGGTGAACTCCTGCTCGATGGTCTCTTCGACGATGAGCTCGAGCGGTGGGGCGGGAGGCTGCTCCGGATGCCCGAGATGATCCGCGCGGGATCGCAGGGGTTTCACGGAGATGCCGCGCGCCTCGCGCTCGAGCCGTGCGGCGAGCGGCGCACTGACCGCGTTGGCCGCCTGCAGCACCCGTCCCGGGTTGCGCCAGCTGGTCGAGAGGCTGAGGGTGATCCCAGCCGACCGCGTGCCTCCCCTCGCACCGAAGTCCCTGTGGAAGCTCTGCAGATTCCCGGCGGAGGCACCGCGGAAGCCGTAGATCGACTGGTGCGGGTCGCCGACTGCCATTACCGAGCCGCCTGCGAAAAGGGTGGAGAGCAGGGCGGTCTGGCCTACCGAGGTGTCTTGCACCTCGTCGAGCAGTACGACGGGGGTGCGCTGCCGAAGCACCCGCACGGCCTCGTCCGATCGACGCAGGGTCTCGACGGCGAGGGCGAGCTGATCGGAGAACTCGATGAGGCCGCGACGACGCTTCTCATCCGAGAATCGTCGGGCGAGCTCGACGGCGAGGCGGGTGGCGGCGAGGTTCTCGAGCACCCGGTCGACGGCGGCGTATCGCCCCTCGCGTTTCTTGTCGTTGTAGGGCAGCTCTCCGATGCGCTGCGCATCGTCGAGGCTGCGGAGCACGTCTTCGAGGCTGGTGAGATTGTCGGAGACGGCATGGTCGAGCTGCATGACCTGCTTCACGACGACTGCGATGGAGGCCGTGCCCTCGATGAGATCAGGTTCGTCGCTGGCGCAGACGATCTCGCGCGCGATGCCCCAGGCGGTCGATTCGTCGATCACCGTGCCGCCGGCTGCGACGCCGGCGATGGCGCCGAACTCCTGCACGATACCGGAAGCGAAGGCGTTGTACGTGCTCACCTCGGGCAGGTCGAGGCCCTCGGCCATCAGACGTCGGAGCTCCGTCGCGCGGAGCGCTTCCTCGGGCGAGAGTTCCGCGGCGACGTCGGGCTCGCCGAGCCGATCCGTGAAGCGCTGGAGGCGCAGGGCGACGCGTTCACCGAGTTCGCCTGCCGCTTTGCGCGTGAAGGTGAGCCCGAGGATCTGGGAAGGGGCGGCGAGACCGTTGGCGACGAGCCAGACCACGCGGTTCGCCATCGTCTCGGTCTTGCCGCTGCCGGCCCCGGCGATGACCAGCACACTGCGTCCGAGGGGTTGCTCGATGACCTCGGTCTGCTCGGGGGTCGGCAGGATCGCGCGAGCGGGATCCTCCGACATGAGCCGGGCGATGCGGGCCGCGCTGAACACCGGGAGGCGGGCTGCGCCGGAGCCGGGTGCCGCAGGCGAGGGAACGGTCATGCGTGACTCACCGCCGGGATGATGTGGAGCGCGCAGGCTCGGCTGGGCGCGTGGGGGTTCTCGCAGTGGTGCTCGAGCTGCGCGGTGAAGCCCGCTCCTGCCATGAGGCGGGCGACGTCGAGCACGCGCTGCTCGAAGGCCGATCGGCCCTGCTCCTCGAGCCCGGCCTGCTCGATGACGGTGTAGCGCTCGCCTCGACGCTGCCGGGTCTTACCGAGCGCCTCGGGATGCACGTAGACGAGTTTGGCGCCCGCGACGGCCGCGGCCTCGATGGGTTGGCCATGGACGTCGACGAAGGCCCCTTCGAGCGCTCCGAGCTGATATGCCTGCAACTGCGCGTGCTGCTCGAGATCTTTGGTCGAGGGTGTCCGTCGACCGGTCTTGAGGTCGACGACGGTCACTTCGAGGCTTCCGTCGTCGAGCATTCTGGCCTCGATGCGATCGGCGGCTCCTGTGAGGCGGGCGTAGTCGATGGGCAGCGTGAACGACGCCTCCTTGGCGAGCAATAGCTCGTCGGATCGTTCGAATCCTGCGAGATAGCTCGCGAGGGCCTCACTCATGCGCTCCGCCTCGGCGAGTGCCCGGCGGGACTGCCATTCGGCCTCGAAGCGCAGGCTGCCCCAGTGCTGAGTGACGGTTTCGAGGATCTCCTCGGCGGTGATGCCCTCGTGAGCCGTTTCGAGTGCGCGATGCAGCAGCGTGCCTATGTCGGCCCGGTAGTCGGTCTCCCCGGCTGCGAGCTTCGAGACGATCCAGTCGAGTGGGCAGGCTTCGGCTCGCTCCATCTGAGATGGGCTGACGGTGACGATCGCATCGGGGTCGCCGTCGATGTCGGCGAGCGGCGCCTCCGTGCTCGGCGACAGTGCGCCGTACCACTCGTCGGGGTGGGCTCCTGGAATGCCGGCGCGGGCGAGCTCCGCGAGCGATTCGAGCGCCTCGCGGTCGGCGGGATCCTTGACGAGTCGGCGCCGCATCTCGGCGACCGCACCGCGCAGGGTGAGTCGGGTGCTCGGGAGGGCCTCCTCGATCCGGTGACGCCGGCCGAGTGCGAAGAAGGGACTGGGATGCTGATCCTCGTTCGCGATCGTCACCACGAGCACCTCGGTTCTGGCGCGTGCGACCGCGTGCGTCATCAGCCGCAGCTCGTCGTGCATGGTGTCGCGGCGGGAGGGCCGTTCGGCGGCGTCGCCCCGGAGCCAGCGTTCGAGTGCGGTGACGCCGAGCAGGGAGCCGCGCGAGCGCAGATTCGGCCATGAGCCCTCCTGCAGTCCGAGCACGCAGACGAGGTCGAACTCGCGCCCGATGACGCCTTGGGGAGTGGTGACGGTGACCACCTCCCGCTCGCTTCTCGGCGCCAGCGAGTCTTCGGGAACTGCGCTCAGCAGGAGGTCTTCGAGCACGGCGGCGATCGGGCGGGCGCTGTCCTGCTCCTCATGGCGCTGCAGCGCGAAGAACAGCCCCACGACTGCGTCGAGGGAGCGATGCGCATCGTCGGAACGAGCGCCTCGCCCGTCGAGCGCCTGGCGCTGCAACTCGTCGGCGAGGCCCGTGCCCTGCCAGAGCTGCCACAGCACTTCGCGGGGCGTGCCTCCGGCGCGATGAACCGCCGATGCATCGGCGGCGAGACGGCCGAGTCGCTGCAGCCGACGCGCGGCGCGCATGTCGAGCACCGCCTCACGACCGGGCAGCAGGAAGGCTTCGAGAAGGAGTTCGTCGGCGGTGGCCGGGGTGCGATCCTCGGCTGCGGCGGAGCGAACCTCTTGCAGGCGGAGCGCGCCTCTGAGCCTGCGAAGCGCGATGGGGTCGAGGCCGCCGACGGTGCCGCCGAGCAGCTCCAGCACCTCTCGTGCGTTCACTGGAGCGATGTCGAGGGCGTGCTGCAGAAGTCGGATGAGTTCTCGGACGAGCTGGTGCTCGCGCAGGACGACTCCGCCGGCGGCGATGCTGCTCGGCACCTGGTGGGCGGCGAGCAGACGGCACACCCGCTTGACCTCTCCGCGGCTGCGGCAGATGACGGCCATCTGCGACCAGGGGACGCGCGGCGCCCCGGCGAGGCCGAGGCGGGCGGCGCGCATGCGATGCGCGACGACGCCGACCTGCTCGGCTGGAGTCGAGACGACGGCGAAGCGCACGGGATCTATCTCGGAGGGCGCCCCGCCTGCGACTCCGGCTTCGGCGCCCGAAGCACCGGCGGCGCGCTGCTGGCCCGCCCCGGCGGCCCCGATGCGCTCGGCGAGGGAGCGGACGAGCCCGCGTATCCCATCGCCGTGACGGTAGACGGTCTCGAGCACGACGATCTGCTCGCCCTTCGCCGCGGACTCGGCCGCACCACGGCGGATGAGCTCTGCAGACAGGCCGGCGAGCACGCGCGCACGCTCGCCGTGGAAGGCACCGGTCGCGATATCGGGATCGCCGAACGCCCACACCTTCGTGCCTTGCCCCGAGAGAGCGGCGAGCAGCGCGAGCGCACCCTCGCCCAGCTCGCCCGCGTCGTCGATCAGCACGAGGCGCGGCAACGCACCCGCCTCGCCGTCGCGCACAATCGAGCTGGCCGCGCGCAGCATGGCGCTGGCGGTCAGCTCCCCGGGGCGATCGCGCTCGATCCGGGTCTCGACGAGCTCGAGCAGGGCCAAAGCCTCGCTCCACTGCTCGACGAGCTCGGGCGAGGGGGCCGGGGACGCTCCCCCGGCGGTACGTAGACCGACGCGCAGCTCGGCCGCGCGCATGCCGAAGTCGTCGAGCACACGACCGAGCTCTCGCAGCTCCGCACGGAAGGCGTCACTCCGCAGCGCCTCAGGAGCGAATCGCAGGCCGCCGGCCTGATCGCCGCCGCCCTCGAGCACCTCGTCGATCACGCTCTCGACGGCCTCGTCGTGCGCCGTTCCTGTCAGCAGACGAGGCGGGGCCTCGCCTCGCTCCGCGGCATGCCGTTGCAGCAGCGCAAAAGCGAGGGACGGCGCCGTGCGCGCCGGCGTGCCGGCCATCGCCCGGTCGAGCCGTCTCTCGACCTGCCGCCGCAGCTCGGACGCCACGAGTCGGTTGGGCGCCAGCACGAGCACGCTGTCGTCTTCCCATCCATCCCATGCGACCGCACGCGCGAAACACTCGACCAGCAGCATGGTCTTGCCGCTGCCAGGGGCCCCGAGCACCCGCGCATGCCGACTCGGGTCGAGGTCGAGCACGCGTTGCTGCGAGGGGTCGAGAACAGGCATGCCATCAGGCTAGAGGTCACCACCGACATTCTCCGAACCCGCCGAGCGTCCCGCCAGGAACCGCACCCGAACCGGCGAAGGCGCGCGAAAGGCGCACTGCGCTGTGGGCGAACTCGGCCAGAGATCTGCGCGTCCGGCACGGCCGCGCCCTAGACTCGCAGGTAGACAGCTCGAGACATCTGCCGCTCGCCCCGGCAGTCGGCAACAGGAGGAACCGTGGAAGTTCGCATCGGCATCAAGCACTCGCCCCGGGAGCTCTCGTTCGAGACGGAGAGCTCGGCCGAGGAGGTGCGCGGCGAGATCGATCGCGCGATCGCCGACGACTCCGCGCTGCTGGCGCTCACCGACAGCAAGGGGCGGCAGTACCTGGTCGACACCGAGTCCATCGCCTACATCGAGATCGGCGCCGAGATCGGCCGCAAGGTCGGCTTCATCAGCTAGGGGGCGTCTCCCAAATCGGTGCGCGGCGAGGATGCGCGCCAAGATCGTGATCGCAAGGCGGAGGAGGAAGGCTTTGCCGGTGGCAAAGTCGACGACGACAACGCCGTGAGCACGGTTTTGGCGTGCACCGCAGCGCGTACTGATTTGGAAGACGCGTCCTAGCTCCCCGCGCCGTCGCGCTCCGGCTGCGGGCTCACCGCACCGATTTGTCTTGAGATCATACGTTTGCGTCGAGATGACACGTTCTCGGGGCGAATTCTCGTAGGATCTCGGTGCAAACGTATGATCTCGCGGGCCAAGCAGAAGCGGGGCGCACGAGATTCCCGAACTCCGAGGCGCGCCCAGAAGCTGGGGGGCACGAGGCGGAGGGACACGAGGCGAGGCGATGAGCGCCGGGCGACGAGGATCGCATCGACCCAGCACGGCTCGACCCAGCACGGCTCAGCCCAGCATGCATCGACCCAGCACGCCTCAGCCCAGCACGCGGTAGAGCTGGGCGGCGGCCTCGCTCACCGCGGGATGCTCCACGCTGAGGGGTTCGATCCCGACGAGTCGCAGCCCCTCGGGCGGTGCGGCGTCCGCGCCCCAGAGCATGACCGAGGTCTGCGAGGGAAGCTGCGACGACCACCAGCTCATGCCCGCGTACTCGCGCGCGGCGGCCTCGTGCACGCGCCTCGCGATCTGCTGCGTCGTGGAGAGGTCTTGTACCACCACCTGGCTCGGCTTCACGCCCAGCCGGGAGAGCACCTCGGCGTCGTCGAGGTCGAGCAGTGGCCGATCGTCGTCGAATTCGAAGACCGCCATCGCCCGCGAGTGCCCCGCAGGTGTCAGGAACACCTCGGGAATCCAGCGCTGCTTGTTGTAGAAGCTCTCGGCGACCGCGCCGACCGCACTGCGCGAGAGATACCACGAGTCGTAGAGATCCGCGTTGTCCCACCGTCCGTGCAGCTGCGGCCGGGGC
Source organism: Leucobacter soli (assembly GCA_040393965.1). Classification (GTDB taxonomy): domain Bacteria; phylum Actinomycetota; class Actinomycetes; order Actinomycetales; family Microbacteriaceae; genus Leucobacter; species Leucobacter soli_C. Next base: position 16,390 of record JBEBTD010000017.1, read on the forward strand.
AGGTAGCTCCAGTGCCCAGGCTTGCCCCGTCGGGCACCGGGGACGCGCGGGTAGCAGCGGTAGAGACGCATGGTCGCGGACTGACGGATCGGCTCAGGCGTAGGCGCCCTCGTCCTCGGCGTCGAGCGCCGCGATCACCTCGGCGATACGGCCGAGACGGATGCACTCGCGCGGGGTCGAGCCCCGCAGGAACTGATTGGGCGAGTCGAGCCAGATCGGCACGACCTTCTCGTGCATGACCGACTCGGCGCGGGCGACGATGTAGGCGAAGTCCATGATCGCCCGGCTCGACTCCGCCGAAGGGGTCTGCACGCCCTGCTTCCATCGCGTGACCTGCGAGGGCTTGACCCCGATCAGTTCGGCGAGCAGCGCCCCGTTGCCCGCGGCCGCGAGCAGCATGCGGAAGCCGTCGCCGAAGGCGTTGCTGGAGTGGAGGGGTGCCGTGGTGCTCATGCTCCCAGTCTACGCGCAATCTGAGAATTGCGCAGCCCCTCAGTGGCGCTGGAGCAGCACCGCGACCTCGAGATGCGAGGTGTGGGGGAACATGTCGAACACCCGCGCCTCCCGCACCGCGTAGGCGGGCATCGCGGCGAGATCGCGGGCGAGGCTCTCGGGGTTACAGCTCGAGTACACGAGCGAGGGGATGCCGCTGCGCTCGACCCACGCGCACAGCTCGACCCCGATCCCCCGTCGCGGCGGGTTCACGACCAGCATCTCCGGCATCCGCTCCCGTTCGGAGCCCAAGGCGAAGGCCGTGGCATCGGCGGAGATGAAGCGTGCGGGGATGCCCGCCTCGCGCGCGGAGCGCACGGCCGACTCGATCGCGGCCCCGCTGAGCTCCACGCCGAGCACCTCGCAGGCCGACCGATCCTCGTCTGAGTTCAGCAGCGCCGCGCAATGCAGGGCGAAGCCGCCCACGCCGCAGTAGAGATCCCACAGCGAGGCCGGCGCGATCCGTCCCGCCCAGGAGGCGACCTGCGCGTAGAGTTCGCGGGCGACGGCGGTGTTCGTCTGGAAGAAGCTCTGCGGACGCAGATGCAGCGTCAGCGGGCGCCCCTCCAGTCCGAGCCGCATCGGCAGCGATTCGCCGAGCAGCAGCTCCTCGCGCTCCCCCTCGAGCACCGCCTTGTGCTCCGGCAGCAGATTGACCGAGATCACGACGGCGCGCGGCAGGAGCGCTCGCAGCTCGGCCAGGCGAGAGCGCAGCACCTGCAAGGATCGCTCCGTGCGCACGACGAAGCGCACCATGAGCTCGCGGGTCGGGGCGCAGGTCAGGTGGACGAACTTCAGCTCGCCGCGACGGGCGGGCACATCGTAGGGCGGCAGCCCCGTGGAATCGAGGAAGCCGGCGATCGCGGGGATCACCTCGGCGATGCCGGGCGCCTGGATCGCGCACTCCCGAAGGTCGACGCCCCGACCATCGGGGCCGAGGATGCCGAGCGTGACGCCCTCGGCGGCGGGAGAACCGCCGACCACGAGCTTCGCCCTGTTGCGGAAGCCGCGATAGCCCCCGCTGAAGGACGGCAGCCAGGAGCCCTCCGGCACCTCCGGCAGCAGCTCCCGGCAACGCTGCTCCTTGGCCCGCAACTGCGCGTCGTAGGGCGTCTCGATGAGCGAGCAGGATCGGCATCGCCCGGCCTCGAAGTAGTGGCAGCGCAGGCGGCCCTCGCGATCCTCGTCGAGAAGCCCGAGCAGCGGCGGCTCGACCATGCCGTTAGGCGGTCAGGCCGAGCTCGTCCATGCGCCGGGAGTGGTCGGCGATGAGCTCGGTGAAGATGGGCTCGACATGGCTCGCGACGAAGGTGCGGCCCTCGCTCAGCGCGAGTACCGCGCGCGAGACCAGCAGCGTGTCGCC
>JBEBTD010000018.1:0-18107 GCA_040393965.1 Leucobacter soli
CCCCCCCCCCCCCCCCGCCGGGGGCCCGCCGCGCGGCGCGCGGGGGGGGGGCGCCCCCCCCGCTCCCCCCCCCCCCCCCCCCCCCCCGCCCGGGGGGGGTGGGGCGGGTTCCCACTTGCCGCATTCATCTGATGATTGCTAGGGTGGCCTGGGTTCGACTTGCCGAGCCGCTGCCCCTTCGAGAAAGGACGCCGGATGGCGAAGCGCGGTTTCCAGGGCGCCATGATGCGCACCATGCAGGTGAGGGATCACCTCGCGACGGTGGTCTCGAAGGAGCTGATCGCCCCGCACTTCCTGCGCGTGCACCTGCACAGCGACACGCTCTTCGACGACGCCGAGCTCGTGCCGACCGCTTGGCTGCGCGGCTGGTTCCCCGATCACACCGGCAAGAACCTCGAGCACCAGCGCGGTTACACGATCAGCGGGGGCGATGCGGAGTCCGGCGACTTCTCGCTCGACTTCGTGCTGCATGAGCCGGCGGGTCCCGCGTCGGCCTGGGCGCAGCGCTGCGAGCCCGGCGACGCCCTGAGCGTGAACACGCTCGGCTCCTCGAAGTTCGAACTGCCGGAGGAGCGCCCCGCCGGCTACCTGCTGATCGGCGATTCGGCCGCCATGCCCGGTCTCGCCGGCATCGTGGCCGCACTCCCCCACGAGGTGCCGATCGAGCTCTACCTCGAGCAGCACAGTCCGGAGGATCGGCTCATCCCCTTTCCCGATCATCCGCGCATGCGCACGCACTGGGTGCCGCGCACGGGCCCGGACTCCCTCGCCGATGCCGTCGAGGCCCGCGACTGGTCCGACTGGCACGCCTGGGCCACTCCCGAGAGCGCCTCGCTCAAGCGGTTGCGCACCCGCCTGCGCGACGACTTCGGCTTCCCGAAGAGCGAGATGCACGTGCAGGCCTACTGGATCGAGGGCCGCGCGATGGGAAAGCTCCGCGACGACGAGAGCGGGCGAGGATCCGCGAGCACCGCGAGCCCGGCACCCTCGGAGGCGGGCGACGATGCCGGTCAGCTCGAGGCCGAGGCGGCCATCACCGCGACGCCGGCGGCGAAGACGCGCGACGAGACCGCACCAGCAGGGGCGTCCGCTGCGGAGTCCGAACCCGCAAGCGCCTCCGCAAGCGCGTCTTCCCCAGCATCCGCTTCCGCCGAACCCAAGGGCGAATGGCGCGCATCGGCCGGCCGCCGCCTGCTGGCCCCGCTGAAGCCCGTCTTCATGCTCGCGGGCGCTCTGCAGGCGCTGGTCACGCTCGTGGAGCTGGCCCCGTTCTTCCTGCTCGTCGAGCTCTCCCGTCGGCTGCTCTCAGGCGCAGGCCCCGATACCCTGTGGCCGCTCGGCATCTGGGCTGTCGCCCTCATCGGCCTCGGCGCTCTGCTCGGCTCCGGCCTGCTGCTCTGGCTGCACGCGGTCGACGCCCGCTTCGAGCGAGAGCTGCGGCACCGCCTGCTCGGCAAGCTCGCCCGTCTGCCGCTCGGCTGGTTCGGCGCAAGGGGATCCTCGCAGGTGAAGCAGGCCGTGCAGGACGGCACGCTCGCGCTGCACTACCTCGTGACCCACGCGGTGCCCGACGCCGTCGCAGCGGTCGTGGCGCCGGTAGCCGTGCTCGTCTACCTCTTCGCGGTCGACTGGCGACTGGCGCTGCTCATGTTCGTGCCCGTGCTGGCTTACGCGGTGACGATGTACCTGATGATCCTGCGCTCCTACGACACCACTCCGAAGGCGCTGAAGTGGGCCGAGCGCATGGGCGGCGAGGCCGACGCCTACCTCGAGGGGCAGCCCGTCGTGCGCGTGTTCGGCGGCGCCGCGGCCTCGACCTTCCGCGCGAGGCTCGGCGAGTACATCGCGTTCCTCGACGACTGGCAGCGCCCCTTCACCGGGCTCAAGACGTTCATGGATCTCGTCACGAGGCCGGCGACCTTCCTGCTGCTGATCTGCGTCTTCGGCACGCTCTGGATCTCGGGCGGCAGCATGGAACCGATGGATCTGCTGCCGTTCCTACTGCTCGGCACGACCTTCGGCTCGCGGCTGCTCGGCATCGGCTACGGGCTCTCGGGTCTGCGCGACGGACTGCTCGCGGCGCGACGGGTGCAGCTCGTGCTCGAAGAGCGGGAGCTGGTCGGAGGATCCGAGAGGCAGGGCGGAAGCCGGCCCGAGCGCAGGATCGAAGAGCGCGGGAGCGAAGGCCGCGGCCGCGTCGAGTTCGACGGGGTGTCCTTCGGCTACCGCCCTGGCCAGACCGTGCTCGACGGCATCTCGCTCGAACTCGCCCCGGGCACGGTGACCGCGCTCGTCGGCCCCTCGGGCTCGGGCAAGTCGACCCTCGCAGCGCTGCTCGCACGCTTCCACGACATCGGCGCCGGCGCGATACGCATCGACGGCGAGGATCTGCGCGACCTCAGCGCGGAAGAGCTCTACGCCCGTGTCGGCTTCGTGTTCCAGGACACCCAGCTCGTGCGGGGCACCGTGCGCGAGAACATCGCGCTCGCGGCGCCCGACGCCCCGATGGAGCGGATCGAGGCGGCGGCCCGGGCCGCGCACATCCACGACCGCATCCTGCGACTGCCGAACGGCTACGACGACGAGCTCGGCCCCGACGCCGCGCTGAGCGGCGGTGAGAGGCAACGGCTCACCATCGCCCGCGCGATCCTCGCCGACACCCCGGTGCTCGTGCTCGACGAGGCGACCGCCTTCGCCGACCCCGAGTCGGAGTTCCTCGTGCAGCAAGCGCTCGGGAGGCTGACGGAGGGTCGCACGGTGCTCGTGATCGCCCACCGTCTCCACACCGTCACGGGCGTCGACCGCATCGTCGTGCTCGACGGCGGACGCATCGCCGAGGCCGGCGCCCACGAGGAACTGCTCGAGCGGGACGGCAGGTACGCGCAGCTCTGGCGGGCCTCGCGGCCCGTCGGGAACCAGGCGGGCGCGGATTCGCGGCTCGCCGACGAAACGGAGATTGCACGATGATCCGCACGCTCTTCGCGCTCTCCCCCGAGAGCAGCCGCGGCAGGATCGTCGCGCATCTCGCCCTCACGCTCGTCAGCGTCGTGCTTCGCGCCGCAGGCGCCGTGCTGCTCGTGCCGCTCGTCGCCGCACTCTTCGGCGAGCACCCCTCGCAGGCCTGGCCGTGGGTCGGCGCACTCGCCCTCGCGTTCGCGGCGGGATGGGCGGTCGACTGGGCGGTGTCGAGGATCTCCTTCTCGCTCGGCTTCGCCGTGCTGAACCACGGCCAGCGCGAAGTCGCGGAGCGCCTCGGCCGCATCCGGCTCACCTGGTTCGACACGGATCGCACGGCGACCGCTCGTCAGGCCGTCGCCGCGACCGGCCCCGAGCTGGTCGGCGTCTTCGTGTACCTCGCAACACCCTTCATGAGCGCGGTGCTGCTGCCCATCGCCATCGCGATCGCCCTGCTGCCGATCTCTCCCGTGCTCGGCCTCACGGCGTTCGCCGGAGTGCCCGTGCTGTTCGGAGCCTACTGGCTCGCCGGCAGGCTGAGCCGCGGCGCCGACGCCGCTGCGGACGAGGCCAACACGGCGCTCGCGGAACGCATTGTGGAGTTCGCCCGCACCCAGCAGGCGCTCCGAGCCGCAAGAAGAGTGGAGCCCGAGCGCAGCCATGCCGGGGCCGCCCTCGACCGTCAGCACGGCGCCACGATGCGTCTGCTCGCCATGCAGGTGCCGGGCCAGCTCGTCTTCAGCCTCGCGAGCCAGCTCGCCCTCGTACTGCTCGCCGGCGCCACCGTCGCGCTGACCGTGCGCGGCGAACTGAGCGCCCCGGAGGCGATCGCGCTCATCGTCGTCATCGCCAGGTACCTCGAACCGTTCACCGCGCTCGCAGGACTCTCCGCGGCCATGCAGGGCACGCTCGGCACGCTGCGGCGGGTGGGCGAGGTGCTCGATGCGCCGCGGATCGACGCCGGCTCCGCGAGCACCGTCTTCACCGCGCCTCCGCGCCTCGAGCTGCGCGGGGCGAGCTTCGGCTACAGCGTCGATGCGCAGCCCGTGCTGGACGGGCTCGACCTCGTCTTCGAGCCCGGCACGACCACCGCAGTCGTGGGGCCGTCCGGTTCGGGGAAGAGCACGATCCTCGCCCTGCTCGCGGGCCTGCAGCAGCCAACTTCTGGCGCGGTGCTCGTCGACGGGATCGACGCCGCCGAACTCGACGAGCCCTCCCGCCGAGCGCTCACGAGCGTCGTCTTCCAGCACCCCTACCTGTTCGACTCCGATCTGCGCGAGAACGTCCTCGTCGGCGACCCCTCCGCCGGCGAGCAAGAGGTGGCAGCGGCGGCGGAGCTCGCCCGGGTCGAAGCGATCGTGCGAGAACTGCCCGACGGCTGGGAGACGCGCGTCGGCGAGGCCGGCCGCTCGCTTTCAGGCGGCGAGCGCCAGCGCGTCTCGATCGCGCGAGCGCTGCTGAAGCCGGCGCCCGTGCTGCTCGTCGACGAGGCCACGAGTGCGCTCGACGCCGAGAACGAGGCGGCCGTGGCGGCGGCGCTGAGCGGTGACCCGCGTCCGCGCACGCGGGTGATCGTGACGCACCGGCTCAGCAGCATCCGCGCGGCCGATCGCGTCGTCTTCGTCGAGGCCGGGCGCGTCGTCGAGGAGGGCGGCATCGAGGAGCTGCTCGAATCGGGCGGTCGTTTCGCCGAGTTCTGGCGGCAGCAGCACGCGGCCTCCGGCTGGTGCCTCCGCGGCTGAGATCGGGCGATCCTCGCGCTGCCGTCGCACGCCGCAGGCCCGTAGGATGAGTGCGTGGACTCGGCCATTCTGATCGTGCCGCTCGCCGCGGTCGTCGCTCCCCTGCTCGCGGCGCTCGTCCGACGGGCGCTCATCGTGCCGCTCATCGTCTTCGAGATCGGCCTCGGCATGCTGGTCGGGCCTGCGGGGCTCGGCTGGGTGCAGCAGACGGAGCTGCTCGATGCGCTCTCCCAGCTCGGACTCGCGATGCTCTTCTTCATGGCGGGCAACGAGATCGATCCCGCCTCTCTGCGCGGTCGCACCGGCAGGCGGGCGCTCGGGGGCTGGGCGATCACGGCGGTCGTCGCCGTCGGAGCGGCCGTGATCCTCGGCGACTCGCTCCAGGCGGCGGCGATCATCGCCATCGCCCTCACCGGCACGGCCCTCGGCACGATCACGCCGATCCTGCGCGATGCCGGGCTGTCGCGCGGCCCCCTCGGCACCACGATCAGCGCCGCCGGCGCGGTCGGGGAGTTCGCGCCCCTCGTCGCCATCTCGGTCTTCCTGAGCGGCCGCCAGCCGATCGCCGGCGTGCTCATGCTGACGCTCTTCCTCGGAGTCGCGGCGCTCGCGTTCACCGCAGCGGCCAAGGGCCAGCGCCAATGGTTGCGGATCATGGTGAGCGCCACCCTGCACACGAGCGGCCAGTTCGCGATCCGCTTCGTCATCGTGCTGCTTGCGGCGCTCGTCGCGTTCGCGCTCGCGCTCGGCATCGACTTCCTGCTGGGCGCGTTCACAGCCGGGCTGCTGGCGCGCGTCGTGCTGCGGGACGGGGATCCCGGGGAGCAGCGCGTGATCGAGGCGAAGCTCGAATCGATCGCCTTCGGCTTCTTCGTGCCGGTGTTCTTCGTGACGACCGGCATCGCCTTCCCCCTCGACACCCTTGTCGGCGATCCTGCGACGCTCGCGCTCGTCCCGGTGTTCGCGATCGTGATGCTGCTCGCCCGGGGCCTGCCGGGCTTCCTCGCGCCCGAACGGGGCGCCTCGCTCTCCGATCGCCGCACCTCGGCGCTCTTCACCGCGACGACGCTGCCTCTGGTCATCGCCGTCACCGGGATCGGCACCGACGCGGGCGTGCTCGACGAGCGCACCGCAGCGGCCCTCGTCGGCGGAGGCATGCTCACCGTGCTGCTGTTCCCGATGCTCGCCCTGCTCGGCCGCGAGGATCGGCGCGCGCCGAGCGAACCCGACCAGCCCGGACAGATCGACGGCCGTCCGCTCGAAGCGCACGAGTGACGCTCCACCCGTCTGCCCCGCAGCCGGTCAGTCGACGCCCCTCCGTGTCGTCCCGGAGGGCGGTTTGTGTCCGTCTGCGGCGAGGAGGGTCGGATCGAACGAGTCGGCTGCCTCGGGCGCCCGCGGCGGGTAGACCCACGTCACCATCACGACCGAGATGATCATGAGCAGGAACCAGGCCACGAGCTTGTGCGGGGAGACGAGCTCCCAGCCGTCCTGCTGGTGGGGATAGAGCCAGGCCCCGGCCCAGGTGGCGATGTTCTCGGCGAGCCAGATGAAGAGTGCGACGCCGGCGAAGACGAGCAGCAGCGGTGCCCTCAGGGTCGTGCGCCACACCCGGAAATGCATCGAGGTGCGCCACCACAGCAGCGCGACGAGCGCGAGCAGCACCCAGCGCAGGTCGACGATGAAGTGGTGGGTGAAGAAGTTCGCGTAGATGGCCATGGCGACGACCGTCGTGAGCCAGACGCGCGGGTACCGGTCGAAGCGCAGCTCGTGCAGGCGGTAGACGCGCACCATGTACGAGCCTACGGCGGCGTACATGAACCCGCTGAAGAGCGGCACCGCGCCGATGCGCAGCACCCCGTCGGCCTCGTAGCTCCAGGAGCCGACGTCGGTCTTGAAGAGCTCCATCGCCGTGCCGGTGAGATGGAACAGCACGATGACCCAGAGCTCGCGGCCGCTCTCGAGCCGGAAAGCGAGCATCCCGATCTGGATGAGGACGGCCGCGATCGTGAGGGCGTCGTTGCGGGCGAGCGGGGCGTCGTCCGGATACCAGAGCCTGGCTGCGACGATCACGATGAGCAGCAGAGCGCCGAAGACGCAGGCCCAGGCCTGTTTGAGCAGGAATACCGCGCATTCGAGCAGCACGGCGCGCGCACCGCTCGCGGGCTTCGCGACGAGGATCCGCCGGGCCGTGCGGTCGATGCTGCGCTCGAGGCGGGTCAGCTCGCGCGCGGGCGAACCGCTCTGGCCGGACCCGGTTTCCCGCACGTCTGCACCGTGTTCTTCCCGCATGCATCGAGACTAGTGCGGGGCGGCTGAGGGTCTCATGCGATCGGATGCGCGCATTTCGCTCTCTTGCCTCGCATGGTAGCTTGTGAGGCATGGCACTGGACGCGGGGACACAGCTGCGGCGCGGCGTAGCCGAGTACTGCGTGCTCGGCCTGCTCTCCCGGGAGCCGATGTACGGCTGGCAGCTCTCCGCCGCGTTGAGCGGAGAAGGGCTCATCGCGAGCATCGGCACGCTCTACCCCCTGCTCTCGCGACTGCGGGCCCGGGGCCTGATCTCGGCCTTCGAGGAGCGATCCGACAGCGGGCCCACCCGCAAGTACTATCGCCTCACCGCCGAGGGCGAAGCCCAGCTGGAGGCGTTCCGCGGGCAGTGGGCGCCCTTCGTGCGCACCGTGAGCGAGATCATCGAGAGAGGAACCCCATGAACGAGCGGAACGGAGCGGCCGAACTGCGCGAGGACTACCTGCGACGTCTCGACGAGGCGATGCGCGAACTCCCCTACGAGCTCGCCGTGGAGCTGCGCGGCGGCATCGCCGAGGAGCTGCAGGGCCCGGACGCCCCGCGGGTCGCCCAGCGGATCACCGAGCTCGGAGATCCCGTGCAGCTCGCCGAGGCCGCCGCTGCGGAAACGATAGGGATCATGCCCGACGGGACTCCCGGAGCGGTCGCCGCCGAGCCCGAGCGCAGGACGCCCGTCACCGAATCCCGCGGTTTCGCCGTCGCGAGCGCGATCACTCTCGGCGTCGGCGGCATCGTCGTGCCCGTGGCCGGCTGGCTCGTCGGCATCGGCCTGGTCTCGTACTGCCGCTTCTGGCGGCTGCGGGAGAAGCTGTGGGCGGTGTTCGCCCCATTTCTCGCCGCAGCGCTCGGCTGGGCGGTGTACGCCGCTATCCAGGCGCTCTCCACCCCGGCGGCGCAGGACTGCATCGGCTTCTGCCCGCCCGGCGCCGAGAGCCCGCTGCTCCCCTCGGTGTACTCCATCGCCTGGTCGAGCCTGCTGCTCGGCTACCTGCTCGGAGCCCCGCTCGGCGGCCTCTGGCTGCTCCTGCGACTGCGCGGTCGCGCCCTGCCCGTCGCGGCGGGCTGAGCACCCCCGCTCTCGTCGAGGCCGCCGCGCCTGAGAAACGTCAGCGTCGCTGCCGCTTCTCCCGGAGCGTCGACGGAACGGCTACGCCGTGCTCACCGCAGCCCAAAGGTCTGCGGCGCATCCTCAGAACAGCCAGAAATGGCTGTTCCTGAGAAACGTCAGCGTCGCTGCCGCTTCTCCCGGATGCGCATGTTGAGAATGATCGGCGAGCCCTCGAAGCCGTAGCGCTCGCGCAGACGGCGCTGGATGAAGCGACGGTACCCCGGATCGAGGAAGCCCGTCGTGAACAGCACGAAAGTCGGCGGGCGGTTCTGCACCTGGGTGCCGAACAAGATGCGGGGCTGCTTGCCGCCGCGCAGCGGGTGCGGGTGCTCCTGCACGAGCTCGGCTACGAAGGCGTTGAACTTGCCGGTCGGGATGCGGGTGTCCCACGACTCGAGCGCGGTCTCGAGGGCCGGCACGAGCTTCTCCAGATGGCGGCCGGTGCGCGCTGAGAGGTTCACGCGGGGCGCCCACGAGACGTGCGCGAGATCCTGCTCGATCTCGCGCTCGAGGTAGCGCCGGCGGTCGTCGTCGAGCAGATCCCACTTGTTGAAGCCGAGGACGAGCGCACGGCCCGACTCGAGCACGAGGTCGACGATGCGCAGATCCTGGTCGCTGATCGGCTGGGTCACATCGAAGAGCACGACCGCGACCTCGGCCTTCTCGAGCGCGGCCGCGGTGCGCAGCGAGGCGTAGAAGTCGGCGCCCTGCTGCAGGTGCACGCGGCGGCGGATGCCCGCGGTGTCGACGAACGTCCAGACACGGCCGGCGATCTCGACCTGCTCGTCGACGGGGTCACGCGTCGTGCCGGCCAGGTCGTTGACGACGACGCGCTCCTCGCCCGCGGCCTTGTTGAGCAGACTCGACTTGCCCACGTTGGGGCGGCCGAGGATCGCCACGCGCCGAGGGCCGCCGAGCTTGGGCTTGGCGACGGCCGACTCGTCGGGCATCGCCTTCAGCACGCCGTCGAGCAGGTCGGCCACGCCGCGGCCGTGCAGGGCCGAGACCGACCAGGGCTCACCGAGGCCGAGCGACCAGAGGCCCGCGACCTCGGGTTCCTGGATCGCGTCGTCGACCTTGTTGGCAACGAGGAAGACGGGCTTCCTGGTGCGGCGCAGCAGCTGCACGACGCGCTCATCGGTCGCGGTGGCGCCGACTCGCGCATCGACGACGAACATCACGACATCGCACAGCTCGATGGCGATCTCGGCCTGGGCGGCGACGGAGGCGTCGATGCCGCGGGCGTCGGGCTCCCAGCCGCCGGTGTCGACGAGAGTGAAGCGCTTGCCGGCCCACTCGGCAGGGTAGCTCACGCGGTCGCGGGTCACGCCGGGCACGTCTTCGACGACCGCCTCGCGGCGGCCGAGAATGCGGTTGACGAGGGCCGACTTGCCGACGTTCGGGCGACCGACGATCGCGACGACGGGCAGCGCCTCCGCCTCGGGCTGAGTGAAGCCGAGGAACTCGCCGTCGGCGCCGATCAGCTGCAGATCCTCCTCGTCGAGCTCGAAGCCCTCGAGGTTCGAGCGCATGGCGCGCAGGCGCTCCTCGTCGGTGACCCCCTCCTCGAGCAGCTCGCTCGAGACGACCTCGCCGTCAGCGGCACCGCCGTCGACCGCGCTCGCTGCGTACTCGTTCTCTTCGCTCATATCTCTACTCATGTCTGTGCCTCTCGCACGATGTCCACCACAGCCTGCACCGACTGCTCGAAATCCAGCTCGCTCGTATCGACGAGCGTCACCCCGGGCGCGGGGTTGAAGAAGTCCACGACCTGCGCGTCCTTCGCGTCGCGCGCCTGGAGGTCGGCGAGCACCTGCGCCTGGCTGAGGCCGGGCAGCTCTCCGGCCCGCCGTCTGGCGCGCACCTCGGGCGAAGCCGTGAGCAGCAGTCTCACGGGGGCCTCGGGCGCCACCACGGTCGTGATGTCGCGCCCCTCGACCACGACGCCGGGGAGCCCCGAGTTCGCCACCAGCTCGCGGAACAGCGCGTTCAGCGCCTCGCGCACCCGCGGATGCTTGGACACCCGGCTCACCTGCGCGCTGAGCGCGGGCTCGCGGATCGCTGCGGTCACGTCGTGGGTCGCGTACCGCTCGCCGTCGTTCAGGAGCACGGTCACTCGTTGCGAGCCCTGCATGGTGATCCGGTAACCCCACGCCCCCAGCAGAGCGAGCAGGGCGGTCTCGTCGTCGAGGTCGGTGCCGATCTCGATCGCGGCCCACGCCAGCGCACGGTAGGCGGCCCCGGTGTCGAGGATGCCGAAGCCGAGTCGCGAGGCGGCCTCTCTGGAGACGCTCGACTTTCCGCTGCCCGCAGGGCCGTCGATTGCGACGAACAGCGGGGCGTCGGGCGCGGCCGTGCTCACAGTGTCGTCCATCCACGATCCTTCAGGTCTGCGATCGCCCGTTCGGCGACCTCGGGCAGCACGGCGATCTCGGCGAAGCCGATCTGGGCGCCCGGCGAGTGCTCGAGGCGCAAGTCTTCCATGTTAATGCCCAAGTCTCCGAGCTCGGTGAGCAGGGCGGCCAGCTGGCCGGGACGGTCGTCGATCAGCACGGTGAGGGTCGTGAAGCGCTCGCTGCTGCCGTGCTTGCCGGGGATGCGGCCCACGCCCCTGTTGCCGGCCGCGAGCAGGTCGGCGATGCGCCGCCTCGCTCCTGGCTGCTCGGGGTCGCGCAGCGCGTCGAGCAGCCCGTCGAGGTCGGCGCGCAGCGCCGCGAGTCCCTCGATGACCGGCTGGCGGTTGGCGCTCAGAATCTGCACCCATAGCTCGGGATCGCTCGAAGCGATGCGAGTGGTGTCGCGCAGGCCCTGGCCGGCGAGCCCGATGTGCTGCTCGCTCGCGTCGAGCAACCGCCCGGCGAGCAGACTCGAGACGGCCTGGGGCAGATGCGAGACGAGGCCGACCGCGGCGTCGTGCTGCTGGGGCGTCATCTCGAGCGGGGTGGCACCGAGCTCGAGCGCGACCGCCTCGACGAGGGAGAGCGCCGCCCCCGGGGTCTCCTCGTCGCGGCAGATGACCCAGGGACGGGCGGCGAAGAGATCGGCTCGCGCCATGATGGCGCCGCCCCGCTCTCGACCGGCCATCGGGTGCGAGCCGACGTAGTTCGTGAGGTCGACCCCGCGCGCCTGGAGGGTCTCGAAGGGCGCGAGCTTGATGCTCGCCACATCGGTCACGACGGCGTCGGGGTAGGTCGCGAGTGCGCGCTCGACGACATCGGCGATGACATCGGGCGGGGTCGCTACGATCACGAGGGAGGGCGAGGGATCCGCCGCCGTTCGCGCTCGCCCGGCGCCGTAGTCGGCGGCGAGCGCCACGGTGGTCGGCGAGGCGTCCTCGAGGGTCACCTCGACGCCGCGCGAGCGGAGCCCGAGGCCGATGCTCGCGCCGAGCAGTCCCGCACCGATGATGTGCACGGGCCCGCTGACACGGCTCGCCAGTCCGTTCGCCACTTTCTCTGCCACTGCCTGTCCCCTCCGGGTCGCCCCGCCGAGCGCATACGCCTTCGGGCGGCGGATGCGCGGTGCTACACAGAAAGCGTATACGCTCGCCGCCGGCCCATAGACGGGGCGAGGCCGGTGCTGCTGCGATCTAGCAGGGGCGCGCGGCCTCGAGCGGCTACGCTGGGAGACGCGGGCTCCCCCGGCCCAGGGATCGGGCGGAGCGCTCTGCGAGAGAAAGGCGACCTCGTGCCCTCCACTCAACCGATGCTCGTCGGACCGCTCGTCACGCTTCGAGATCCTCGCCCCGACGATCTCGAGCCGCTGCACGCGATCCTGCAGGAGCCCGAAGTCGCGCTCTGGTGGGTCGGTTACGACCGGGATCGCGTGCGGAGCGAGTTCATCGAACAGCCCTCGACGACGCGCGTCATCGAGATCGACGGCGAGGCCGCCGGCGCGGTCGTCGTGCTCCGCGGCGACGACCCCGAGTACCCCACGACCGTCATGCACGTCTTCCTCGGAACCCGCTTCCGCGGCAGGCGGGCGGGTGAGGAGGCGCTCGCGCTCGCGATCGGGCACGAGTTCGCCTCGGGCATCGCGAGGATCACGCTCGACCCGAACGCGCACAATCGGGGCGCGATCAGGAGCTACGAGCGGCTGGGGTTCAAGACCATCGGCGTGCTGCGCGACTATCAGGTGCGGCCGGGCGGCGCGCTCGAGGATGCGCTCTTCATGGATCTCACCCGTTCCGACTTCCCCGACGGGCCCCCGCTTCCGGCTCGTTAGCGGGGGCGAGCGATCCCGTGCATGCCGCGTGCGCCCTTGCCGTCGCCGGGACGACCGCCGGAGACGCTGGGCTTCTGCGAGCGGCCCTTCCCCTTTTTCTCCGGTCGGCTGCTGCCGCCGCTCGCCTCGACGCCCGCGACCCGCACCTCGCCCCCCTGCTCGTCGACGGCGGCCGCGCTCAGCAGCGCGCCCCGTTCACCGGCCGAGAGCTCCCGCAGCTCGCCGAGACGCTGCGCACCGAGGTGCAGCGGGCCGAACTGGCGGCGCACGAGCTCCTCGACGGGGTGCCCGACCTCTGCGAGCATGCGCCGCACGATGCGGTTGCGCCCGGAGTGCAGGGTGATCTCGACGAGCGAGTGCGACTTCGAGGCGCCCCCCGGCAGCAGCTTGGCGGCGTCGGCGTGGATCGGCCCATCGCTCAGATCGACGCCGTCGCGCAGCCGCTGGATCACGGCCGGGGTGACGCGCCCCCGCACCTTCGCGACGTAGGTCTTCTGCACGCCGAACTTGGGGTGCGCGAGCTTGTGGGCGAGGTCGCCGTCGTTCGTGAGCACGAGCAGCCCCGAGGTGTCGGTGTCGAGCCGCCCGACGTTGTAGAGGCGCTCCCCCACGGGTTCGACGAAGGAGCGCAGGTCGGGACGGCCCTGCTCGTCGCTCATGGTCGAGACGACGCCGCGCGGCTTGTTCAGCACGAAGTAGCGCTTGGCGGTGTCGAGCTGCACGACCACCCCGTCGACCCGCACCTCATCGGTCTCGGGGTCGATGCGGGAGCCCATCTCGAAGACGACCTCGCCGTTCACGGTCACCCGCCCGCTCGTGATCAGAGTCTCGCAGGCGCGCCGCGAGGCCACCCCCGCATGGGCCAGCGCCTTCTGCAGACGGGGGCGGTCGTCGGCGGTTCCGTGCTCGCCGGTCTCGTTCATCTCGTTCACTCCTCGAAGCCTTCGTCCGGGTCGTCGAGCAGCGGCGCGATGGGCGGGAGCTCGTCGATGCTCGAGATGCCGAGGTGCCCGAGCAGCGTGTCGTCGGTGCCGTAGAGGATCGCCCCGGTCTCGGGGTCGTGCCCGACCTCGGTGATGAGGCCCCGGCCCACGAGGGTGCGCACGACGCTGTCGACGTTGACGGCGCGCACCGAGGCGATGGCGCCGCGCGAGATCGGCTGACGGTAGGCGATGACCGCGAGCGTCTCGAGCGCGGCCTGCGAGAGCCGCGTCGGGCTCTGCTGCTGCACGAAGTCGGCGACGAGCGGGTCGAGGCTCTCGCGAACGTAGAAGCGGTAGCCGCCGGCGACCTCGCGCAGTTCGAAGCCGCGCTGGGGGCCGCCGCTCTCGCCGTCGTAGTCGGCCACGAGCGCCTCGATCGCGCGGCGCACCTCCCGCACGGGGCGATCGACCGCGGTCGCGAGGCTCACCGCTCCGATCGGCTCGTCGGCGACGAGCAGCAGCGCCTCGAGCTGCTGCTGCAGAGGATGCGAGGATCGCGCCTCGGCCAGTGCCGGGTTCGCCCCCTCGGCGAACGCGAGGGTCTCTGTCTCAACCGTCATCGTCGCCTCCCGGCCCGGCGCTGAGGGCAAAGCATCGCTTTGCGTGTCCACGGCGCCGGCGGAGCCTCCGCCGCCAGTCGAAGTGCTACCCGTCATAGTCGCCTCCTAACGTCGACAGATCCTCGTCGGAGAACTCGTGGCCCGTCCACTCCACATGCAGGTCGCCGAGCGGCTCGGCCTGCTCGAAGCTGACGGCATCGCGGCGGTACAGCTCGAGGATCGCCAGGAACCTCGCGACGATCACACCCCGTTCGGCGACGCCGGCCACGAGTTCGCGGAAACTGTGCGCCCCGCCCGTGCGCAGCAGCGAGACCACGATCGCGGCCTGCTCTCGGATGGACACGAGCGGGGCGTGCAGGTGCTCGAGCCCGACGATCGGGATCTCCCGCGGCGCGAAGGCGAGCGTCGCGATCGCGGCGAAATCCGCAGCGGACAGCGTCCAGACGAGATCGGGGCCGCGATCGCGGTACTTCTGCTCGAGAGGCACCTGTCGCGGATGCCGCGACTGCTCCGCCTCGAGCCGTTCGCGGAACCACGCGCTCGCGAGTTTGAAGGCCCGGTACTGCAGCAGCCGGGCGAAGAGCAGGTCGCGCGCCTCGAGCAGCGCCACGTCCTCGGCGTCGACCACCTCGCCCTGAGGCAGGAGGCTCGCGATCTTGAGGTCGAGCAGGGTCGCCGCGACCACGAGGAACTCCGAGGCCCTGTCGAGCTCGACCACGCCCTGCCCCTCGATGCGTGAGAGGTACGAGATGAACTCGTCGGTGACGAGGCTCAGCGAGACCTCGGTGATGTCGAGCTCGTGCTTGCTGATGAGGCTGAGCAGCAGGTCGAAGGGGCCGTCGAACACCTCGAGCGACACCCTGAAGCGCTCGGAGTCGGCCGGGCGATCCTCGTCCCCCGAAGCGTCCGCCGGCCCGATGAGCGGTTGCACGACGCCCCTAGGCCACGGTGCCGCGGAGCACGAGCTCGCGGGCGAGCTGCAGATACGCCTCGGCGGCGGGGTTGTCGGGCGCGTACTCGAGGATCGGCTTCGCGGCGACCGAGGCATCGGGCAGCTTGACCGTGCGGCCGATCACCGTGTCGAAGACCTTGTCGTCGAAGGTCGTCACCACGCGCTCCAACACCTCGCGGGCGTGGAGCGTGCGCGGGTCGTACATGGTCGCGATGATGCCGTCGAGCTCGAGGCTCGGGTTGAGACGGTCGCGCACCTTGTCGACGGTCTCGATGAGCAGGGCGACGCCGCGCAGCGCGAAGTACTCGCAGGCGAGCGGGATGAGCACGCCGTGGCTCGCGGTGAGCGCGTTGACCGTGAGCAGGCCGAGGGACGGCTGGCAGTCGATCAGGATGACGTCGTAGTCGCCCGAGACCTTGCGCAGCACGCCGGCGAGGATCTGCTCGCGCGCCACCTCGCTGATGAGGTGCACTTCGGCGGCAGAGAGGTCGATATTGGCGGGAATCACGTCGAGCCCCGGCGTCGCGGTCTGCTGGATCGCCTCTCGCGGGTCTTTCACGTGACCGAGCATCAGGTCGTAGATGGTGGGCACGTCGTGCGCGGGCACGCCGAGGCCGGCCGAGAGTGCGCCCTGCGGATCGAAGTCGACCGCGAGCACGCGGCGACCGTAGCGGGCGAGGGCAGCGCCGAGATTGATCGTGGTCGTGGTCTTGCCGACCCCGCCCTTCTGGTTGCACATCGCGACGATGCGCGCGGGGCCGTGCCGGTCGAGCTTGGCGGGCACCGGGTAGAAGCGCTCGGGGCGCCCCGTCGGGC
The DNA here is from genome assembly GCA_040393965.1 of Leucobacter soli. GTDB lineage: Bacteria > Actinomycetota > Actinomycetes > Actinomycetales > Microbacteriaceae > Leucobacter > Leucobacter soli_C. Next base: position 15,651 of record JBEBTD010000018.1, read on the forward strand.
CCAGCTTCGCCGTGCTCTTCGCCACCTCGGCACTCCTTTCGCCTGCACTCGTGCCTTACCGGGCAATCCTATCGCCTGCTCGGCCCGCGGCGCCTCAGGCCCGCGGCGGCTCGAGCCCGCGGGTGAGTTCTTCGAGCAGCGCCCGGATCTGCGGCTCGACGAAGCGCTGCACCGCCGCCACGATGCGAGGGCGATGCGCCGCGAGCGCGAAGCAGAGGCGTTGACCGGCGTCCTGCGCGCAGCGATCCGCGAGCTCGATCTCGTGGCGCAGGCGGCGCTTCTCCTCGGGACTCAGCGGAGGACGCGGCAGCGGGGGCTCGGGCCTCGTCTGCTCGGCGAGTTCGGCCATCGTGAACAGCACCGGCTGGCCGTCTTCGGTCTCGGGATCCAGATCGACGCCCTCGTATTCGGGGTCGAGTCCCTCGCCTGGCTCGAAGCCGCCCGTGTGCCACAGCTGCTCGCCCGTCAGCTCGGCGTGCAGCGTGGGCAGCGCCTGCTCGGTGTAGGCGTCGACGGTGCGGTCGATGATTCGCTGCATGCGCGTGTTCAGAGCGTGCATGACCTGATGCGGCACGTCCGTCGTGAGCCCGGCGGCGGCGAGCACGGGCGAGCCGGTGCAGCGGCGGCACATGCGGGAACGGCCGCGGTGGGTGCCGGGCGACCAGCGGGGCAGCCACCGCAGCCAGGCGTCGACCGCCGAGTCGACGGCCCGCACGATCGGGTCGGGCGGCAGGAACTCGCCCGGACGCTCCCCCGGATCCTCGCCCGATGGCGGGATCCCGAGATGCTCGCTCATCGCGGATCGCTCCAAGGGTCGTCGTCGCCCGTCGCCCAGTCGGGGCCGGGCTCGCCGCGACGCTCCCACGGCCAGCGCGGCGCAGGGCGATCCGTGTAGACGCGGCGCGCGAGCACCGCCCAGTGCAGCAGCGCGGCGAGCCCCCAGGCGAGTGCCAGCACGAGAGCGTACGGGCTCGTCCAGGTGTCCCCGATCGAAAGGCCGGCGAGCAGGCCGCCGAGGCACCAGACCGAGTAGCCGCCCACGGCGATCAGCACGATGTGCGCCCACGATGGCGACCGTCGGCCGCGCAGCAGCACGAGCGACTGCGACCACAGGCCCCAGGCCAATGCTGCGAGGCAGAGCACGACGAGCACGGCCGCGACGACGCGACCCACCTGAGGCGTCGAGATCGGCCCGCCGCCCGTCGCCAGCGCCAGGCTTCCCCAGCCGATCAGCAGCAGTGCGAAGGCCGCGATCGCCACCGCGAAGACGAGGCCCCCGGCATAGCCGCGGGTGACGCCTCGACGGTGGCCCTCGGTCACGGCTGCTTCGCCTGGACCTCGGACATGGCCTTCTCATACTCGGTCAGCGCCTCGGCGTTCATGCGCTTGACCTTGCGGCCCCGCGAGCCGATCCAGGCGCCGAACCAGACCGCGACCTCGCGCCCGACGATCGCGGCGGCGATGGTCGGGAGGACCAGGCCGAAGTTCTCGGCGAGCGAGAACGGCGCGAACGACACCGAGTCGCCCGCGAACTGAGCGTCCAGGGCGAAGCCGAGCACGGAGAGCGCCCACGAGGTCACCGCGACGAGCAGGCCGCCGATGGCATAGGCCCACCAGCCGGCACGTCCGAAGATCAGCACGAGCAGCGCGAGCCCGAGGAAGAATCCGAGCGCCGCGCCCGCGAAGCCCCAGCTGAGCACCCACGGCAGCAGGCCGTCGGTCAGGAAGGTCGAGGGCGGGAAGTTCGGCGCCTGCCACAGCGCGAGCACCCCTGCGTAGACGATGGCGAAGGCGATCGTCGCGAGCAGTGCGATCAGCACGCCCGCACCGCGGTTGCCGCGCACCTCCGGGGGCATGGGGGTCTGCATGTAGAGCGCCGCCATCGGGTGGTCGGCGCTGATGCGGATCTCGCCGTCTCGAACCGGGGGCAGCGGGGCCGCGGCGGCAGCAGGTCCCGCCGAGACCGCGGAGGCGGCCCCGGCGGCGGCGGCGGTGACCGGGGCGGCGGGCTGCACGGCGACCCCGCGGTGCGGGGTGTGCGCCGCGAAGATCTCCTCGGCGGTCTCGCTCTGGCTCGCGCTCGGGGGCTCGACGGGGGGCGCGATCACGGGACGCTCGTAGGGCGCCGTGCTCTCGATGTCGGGCACGACGACCGGCTCCTCGTCGCCGGCCCGGGCGGCCGCTTCCGACTGGACTGCCTCCGACTCGTCCGCCGAGGTCTCGGGCGCGGGCACCTCGGCGGCGCGCTCGACAGCGGCCAGTACCTGGGTGTCGGTCGTCTCGTCCTGTTCGACGGGTGCGCCGGCCTGCTCGTTGTCGCGCTCTTCGGTCATCGCCTCACCTCTCGTTGCCCAGCGGCTGCAGCTCAGAGGGTTCGCACACCGCTATGCTCGCCAGCGTACTTGCTGCGCGCCCGCCCGCCCAGCAGGAGGCGAGGGGTGTCGCCGAACTCCGGTG
>JBEBTD010000019.1:0-17797 GCA_040393965.1 Leucobacter soli
ATCGATGCCGTGAGGCTCGCCAACCCGCTCGACGGCGAGACCCCCTTCCTGCGCCGTTCGCTGCTGCCGGGGCTCGTGGGCGCCGCGCAGCGCAACGTCTCGCGCGGCCTGACGGATCTCTCGCTCGTCGAGTTCGGCGTCGTGTTCGAGCCCCGCGAGCCGGGAGCCCAGATCGGCACCGAGACCGTGCCGCCGCTCGCGGAGAAGCCGAGCGATGAGACGCTCGCCCAGCTCGATGCCTCGATTCCGGCGCAGCCGCGCCGCGCCGCCGCCCTGCTGCTCGGCGAGTCCGTCGCGAAGCAGCCCGGCGAAGAGCCGCGCAGCTACGACTGGGCCGATGCGCTCGATGCGGCCCGCGCGGTCGCGGGCGCCGTGAGCGCCGAGCTCGAGGTTCGCCAGGGCTCGCATCGCGCCTTTCACCCCGGCCGCACGGCCGAGCTGTGCGTGCGGGTCGAAGGCGAGCTCGAGGCCGTCGGCGTCGCGGGCGAGCTGCTGCCCGAGCTGGTCTCGGAATCTCACCTGCCGGGTCGGGTCGCCGCCTTCGAGCTCGACCTGTCCCGCCTGATCGAGACGGCGCCGAGCGAGCCGGGCACCGCGCAGCTCTCCACCTACCCCGCGGCGACGCAGGATCTCACCCTGCTCGTGGACCTCGACGTGCCTGCCGAGGCCGTGCGCGCGGCGGTGGTCGCGGGGGCGGGCGATCTGCTCGAGCACGCACGCGTCGTCGACGACTACCGCGGCCAGGGGGTGCCCGAGGGGCAGCGCGCGCTGACCTTCGCGCTGCGCTTCCGCGCCGACGACCGCACGCTCAAGGCCGAGGAGGCGAGCGAGGCGAAGCTCGCCGGCGTCAAGGCCGCCGAGACGGCGTTCGGGGCCAGGCTGCGCGACTGAGCCCGCTCACTCCGGATCGGTGCCGATCACGACGCCCGTTCTCAGCTCGGCGAGCCGGGCGAGCACCGCGGCGGCGGCCTCGGGATCGGGCACCCGTTCGGTCGCCGCGGTCGATCCGTGCCCGACCTTGATGCCGAGGTCGTCGACCTCGAGCGAGCGGAACACGTCTTCGTCGGTCACGTCGTCGCCGAGGAACAGCACGGGGGCTCCGGGCAGCTGATCGCGGATGGCCCGCAGCGTGGATCCCTTGTCGCTTTGCCGCAGGGAGCTCTCGCGCACCCGCTTGCCCTCGCGCACCTCGAAGCCTGCCTGCTCGCCCGTGCGCGCGGCGGCCTCGAGCAGTTCGTCGGATCGCTCCTCGTCGCGCACCTGGCGCGTGTGCACGGCGATGCCGAACGGCTTCGTCTCGATGCGCACGCCGGGTTCGCGTGCGAAGAGCCTGGCGAGCCTGCGGTGCAGCGCGTCGAGACGCGTGCGCTCGTCCTCGGTGATGGGGGAGAGCACGCCGTCGAGCGCCTCGCTGCCGGCGGCTCCCGCGATCGCGGCGCCGTCGGGCAGCAGCAGCTCGGCGCCATGGGAGCCCGAGACGACCCAGCCGCTCGTGTCGAGGCCGGTGGCGTGCAGGCTGTCGAGGGATCGGCCGCTGAGCACGATCACCCGAACGCCGGGCGCGCGGTGCAGCACCTGCAGGGCCCGCTGCGCGCGGTCGAGGATGCGCGCCTGCTCGGGCCGCGGCACGATCGGCGCGAGGGTGCCGTCGAAGTCGCAGGCCACGATCAGCTCGGCCGAGGTGGCGAGGCGCTGCAGCTGGCCGCCGATGCGGGTGCCGAGCAGGATCGGGCCGGTGGGAGCGTCGCCGGGCGTGCCGTGCGCGCCTTCGGCGGCGAGGCGCTGCTCGGCGGCGGTTCGGGCAGCCCTGAGGAAGTTGCCGGCCCAGTGGTGCACGTCGCCCGCGCACACGGTCTCGCGCAGCGCGCGCATGCGGCGCTGCTGCTCCCGCTCGGGCATGAGCATCGCCCGCAGCAGGGCGGCCTTCACCCCTTCGATGTCATGCGGGTTGACGAGCAGGGCGCTGCGCAGCTCGTCTGCGGCGCCGGTGAACTCGCTCAGCACGAGCACCCCGAGCTCGTCCGATCGGCAGGCCACGTACTCCTTGGCGACGAGGTTCATGCCGTCGCGCAGGGCGGTGATGACGAGTACGTCGGCGGCCAGGTAGAGGGCCGCCATCTCCTCGCGGGAGTAGCTCTGGTGCAGGTAGACGACGGGCGTGCGACCGATCGAGCCGTGCTCGCCGTTGATGCGTCCGACCGTGGTCTCGACCTCGTCTCGCAGTGTGCGGTAGGCCTCCACGCGTTCTCTGCTGGGGCTCGCGACCTGCACGAGCACGGCGCCGTTCGCGGCGATCTCGTCCTCGTCCAGCAGTTCGGCGAATGCCTTGAGCCGGTGCCTGATGCCCTTCGTGTAGTCGAGCCGGTCGACGCCGAGCAGCACCGTGTCGGGGTCGCCGAGCTCCGCCCTGATCTGGCGCGCCCGCTCCCGGATCCCGGGTTCCGCGGCGAGCTCCGCGAAGGCGGCGGCGTCGATGGAGATGGGGAACTCCTGCGCGAGCACCGTGCGCCCGGGGGCGCCGTCGTCGTCGGCGGGTAGCCGCAGCATGTTGCCGTGCGACGGCGCCTCGGCGTAGCGTTCGGCTGCGGATCGGAAGCCGAGGGCGTCCTGTTCGCGCTGGAAGCCGATGACATCGGCGCCGAGCAGGCCTTCGACGATCTCGCGGCGCCAGGGCAGCTGGGCGAAGAAGCGCCGGGCCGGGAAGGGGATGTGCAGGAAGAAGGCGATGGTGAGGTCGGGGCGCAGCTCGCGCAGCATCTGCGGTACGAGCTGCAGCTGGTAGTCGTGCACCCAGACGATCGCGCCGTGCGGCGCCTCCCGTGCGGCGGCTTCGGCGAAGCGGCGGTTCACGCCGCGGTAGGTCTCCCACCACTCGCGGTGGTAGCCGGGCGTGGCGATGACATCGTGGTACAGGGGCCAGAGCGTGCCGTTCGAGAAGCCCTCGTAGTAGCCCTCGAATTCGGCTTCGTCGAGGGGCACGGGGATGAGCCGCATGCCGTGCGCCTCGAAAGGTGCGAGCTCTTCGCCGACGCCGCCCGCCCAGCCGACCCACACGCAGCCGAGTTCGCGCACTACGGGCTCCATCGCGCTCACGAGGCCGCCGGGCGAGGGCCTCCAACTGAGCGTGCCATCGGGGGCGGTGACACGGTCGAGGGGCAGCCGGTTGGCCACCACGACGATCTCGCGCTCACCGACGATCTCGGACCATTCGGCCATGCCATCAACTCCAGACGATGCGTTGTTGCGTACGAGGTGCCATCTGCACCGTATGACCCGGGGCTGGGAATCGGCGCAATGCCGCGGCCTCCGCGCGCGTGCTATGAAGCGAAGATCCGCGGCCGCGGGATGGCCGCGAGGGTGGCAGCGAACGCGCCTCGGGCGTAGCCTGGAGGCGAACGCGAGGAGGCAGTCATGTCGGAGAGCACGTCGACGCGGCAGAGGATCGTCCCGAACATCTGGTGCAACCGCAATGCCGAGGAGGTCGGGGCCTTCTACGCCGACGCGTTCGAGAACTCGAGCTCCGAGGTCGAGGCCCGCTATCCGACGGAGGGGCTGCTCGACTTCCAGCGGGATTTCGAGGGCGAGCCCCTCACGGTCTCCGTCACGATCTCGGGCTATCGCCTCATGCTCATCAACGCGGGAGACGAGTTCGAGCCGAACCCGTCGATCTCGTTCATGCTCAATTTCGACCCGCTGCTCTTCGACGGGGACGGCGAGCTCGCCCGGGCGAGCCTGGATCGGCTGTGGGAGCGGCTCTCCGACGGGGGCGCCGTGCTCATGCCGCTCGGAGAGTACCCGTTCAGCGAGCGCTACGGATGGGTGCAGGATCGCTACGGGGTGAGCTGGCAGCTCATGCTCACGGATCCGGCAGGCGATCCTCGCCCCTTCATCATCCCGGCGCTGCTGTTCGGCGAGCGGGTGCAGAACCACGCCGGCGAGGCGGTGGGGCACTACCTCGACGTGTTCTCGGAGTTCGAAGGCGGGGCCGAACTCGGAGCCTACGTGCTCTATCCCGAGCAGCAGGGGCCCGCCGAGCCCGGAGCGGTGATGTTCAGCGACTTCCGGCTGGGGGAGCAGTGGTTCGTGGCGATGGACTCGGGGGTCGAGCAGGCCTTCACCTTCTCGTGCGGCGTATCGCTCGAGGTGAGCTGCGATGGGCAGGACGAGATCGATCGGCTGTGGGCGGGTCTCTCGGCGGTGCCCGAGGCCGAGCAGTGCGGCTGGCTCGCAGATCGATTCGGGGTGAGCTGGCAGATCGTGCCCTCGAACATGGAGGAGCTGATGCAGCGGCCGGGCGCCTACGAGAAGATGATGGGCATGAAGAAGCTCGTCATCGCCGACTTCTGATCCGGCTGCGCCGTACGAGGATCGCGGCCGTCGCCGTTCAGCTCGCGGCCGTTCAGCCGGGGTAGCGTAGAGGCATGCAGTTCATCGGCTCCCAGCCCACCGTCGATCTCACCTACTCGGACGTCTTCCTGGTGCCCCGGCATTCCGAGGTCGGCAGCCGCCTGCGGGTCGATCTGGCGCCCAGCGACGGAACCCCGGCGACGCTGCCGCTCGTCGCGGCGAACATGAACGCCGTCACCGGCCCTCGCCTCGCGGCCGTGCTCGCGCGCCGAGGCGGCCTCGGCGTGCTGCCGCAGGATATGAGCACCGAGCAGCTGGTCGAGGCGATCCGCTGGGTCAAACGGCAGCCGGTCGCCTGCGACACGCCGCTCGTACTGCCCCCGCACGCCACCGCCGCCGAGGCGCTGCGGCTCGTCCCGCCCGTCGCGGGCTACGGCGTCGTGGTCGCCGAGGCCGACACCTCGGCCGTGCTCCCGATGGGCGGCGCCGCGCTTCCTCGAGAGCGCGTGCTCGGCGTACTGCCTGCGGCCCGGCTGGCCACCGCCCCGGCGGATGCGCGCCTCGGCGACCTCATCCACTCGCTCATGCACACGGTCGAGCTCGAAGCGCTCGGCGCGCAGCGCGAATGCTTCGACGCGGTGCTCGAGGCCGAGCGGCAGGGCGGCTCGGAGCTGCTCGGCGTCGTCGACGGCGACCGCTTCGTGGGCACGATCACCTCGCGCAGCGCGCTGCGCGGCACGCTCTACCGCCCCGCCGTCGACGTGCAGGGGCGCCTCGCCGTTGCCGTCGCGGTCGGCATCAACGGCGACGTCGAGGAGAAGGCCCGGGCCTTCGCGGAGGCCGGCGCCGACGTGCTCGTGCTCGACACCGCCCACGGGCACCAGCAGGGAATGGTGCGAGCGCTCGAGAGGGTGGCCGGGCTCGGCCTCGGGCTGCCGATCGTCGCGGGCAACATCGTGACCGCCGACGGTGTGCGCGACCTCGTCGACGCGGGGGCGAGCATTCTCAAGGTGGGCGTGGGCCCCGGCGCGATGTGCACGACCCGCATGATGACCGCGGTCGGCCGCCCCCAGTTCTCCGCCGTGCTCGAGACCGCCCAGGCCGCGCGCGAGCTGGGCGCTCACGTCTGGGCGGACGGCGGCGTGCGCTACCCGCGCGATGTCGCACTCGCCCTCGCCGCGGGCGCCGAGTCGGTCATGATCGGCTCGTGGTTCGCCGGCACCATCGAGGCCCCGGGCGAGCTGCACGCCGATGCCGACGGGCGCCTCTACAAGGAGTCGTGGGGCATGGCCTCGACCAAGGCCGTGCAGGCCCGCTTCAGCGGGCTCGACGCCTACGAGCGGGCGCGCAAGGAACTCTTCGCCGAGGGCATCTCGAGCTCGAAGATCTATCTCGACCCGCAGCGCCCGGGTGTCGAGGATCTGCTCGACATGATCACCTCGGGCGTGCGATCCTCGCTCACCTATGCCGGCGCCGCGACGCTCGGCGAGTTCCACGTGCGCGCGCATGTCGGCCTGCAGTCGGCCGCCGGATACGAGGAGGGCAAGGCCCTGCCCGTGTCGTGGTAGCGTCCGCTCCCGTCGCGCGCAAATAGACTTGATGCAGAACTGCTGAAGGAGCGATACGTGAAGTACATCTCGACCCGGGGCGGCATGCAGCCCATCTCGTACAGCGAGGCGCTGCTCGAGGGGCTCGCGCCCGACGGCGGGCTCGCGGTGCCCGAGACGATGCCGCGCCTCGACGCCGGCCAGATCGAGGCGTGGCGATCCCTGTCGTACCCCGAACTCGCGGTCGAGGTGCTCGGGCTCTTCGCCACCGACATTGCGCGCGAGGAGCTGCAGCGCATGTGCTCCGCGGCCTACAGCCGCGACAACTTCGTCTCCGACGAGGTCGTGCCGCTCACGCGCATCGACGAGGGGCTCTCCCTCGTCGGCCTGAGCGAGGGCCCGACCCTCGCCTTCAAGGACATGGCGATGCAGTACCTCGGCCAGTCGCTCGAGTATGCGCTGCGACGCCAGGGCTCGGTGCTCAACATCGTGGGCGCCACCTCGGGGGACACCGGCTCCGCCGCGGAGTACGCGCTGCGCGGCAAGGAGGGCATCGCGGTGTTCATGCTGTCGCCGCAGGGCCGCATGAGCGACTTCCAGCGGGCGCAGATGTACTCGCTCACCGATGAGAATATTCACAACATCGCGGTCGAGGGCGTCTTCGACGACTGCCAGAACCTGCTCAAGGCGCTCTCCGGCGATCTCGCATTCAAGCGCGAGCACCATCTCGGCACCGTCAACTCGATCAACCTCGGGCGCATCAGCGCCCAGGTCGTCTACTACTTCTGGGCCTGGCTGCGCGCGACCGACGCGATCCCCCCTGAGGATCGGGCGGCGTATCTCGTGTCGTTCACGGTGCCCTCGGGCAACTTCGGCAACATCCTCTCGGGCCACTATGCTCGCTCGATGGGCCTGCCGATCCGCCGCCTCGTGCTCGCCGCCAACGAGAACAACGTGCTCGACGAGTTCTTCCGCACCGGCGTCTACCGGCCGCGCGGGGCCGCCGACACCTACCTGACCTCGAGCCCCTCGATGGACATCTCGAAGGCCTCGAACCTCGAGCGCTTCATCTTCGACCTGCTGGGCCGTGATCCGCAGCGCCTCGCCGATGCATGGCGCGAACTCGACGAGACGGGGGAGCTCGACCTCTCGGCGGAGCGGCCCCGCTTCGAGGCGGAGTTCGGCCTGCTCAGCGGATCGAGCACCCACAAGGATCGCGTCGAGACCATCCGCGCCGTGCACGCGCAGAGCGGCGTCGTGATCGACCCGCACACCGCCGATGGGGTGAAGGTCGCCCGCGACCATGCCGATCCTCGTGAGCTGATGCTCGTGCTCGAGACGGCGAAGCCCGAGAAGTTCCCCGAGATCGTCGTCGAGGCGCTCGGCGAGGCGGCCCCGCTGCCCGAGCATCTCGCCGGGCTGCTCGAGCTGCCTCAGCACGTCACCGAGATGGCGAACGACGCCGAGGCGCTGCGCGCCTTCGTCGCCGAGCGCGCCGTGGCTTGAACCGGGTTCCGCGACTTCATCGACGAGTGGCCATAGAGTAGAGCCATACCTTCGAGGAGGCACGACATGTGGTTCGGCAGACGTGCGCGTCGGGAAGCCGTCGCGCTTGCGGTGAGCGAAGCGGAGACGGCCCGGGCATCGGCGCAGACCGGTGCGCCCAGGGTGGTGACCAGGCCCGGCGCCGAGCGAAACGGCGGTCTTTGGAGCGATCGCTTCGGCACGCTCGCGACGAGATCGCTGCAGATCCTCATCGTGCTCGTACTGGTCGGGGGCATCGTCTGGGGCATGCGCACGCTCAGCACCGTGTTCATCCCCATCATGCTCGCGCTCATCTTCGCGAGCACCTTCTGGCCGGTGACCAAATGGCTGCGGGCGCATCGGGTGCCCGCCGCCCTCGCCGCGGCGATCGAGCTCGTGAGCATCCTGCTGATTCTCACCGGGGTCGGCTGGCTCGTCACCTGGGCGGTGCGCGACGAGTGGGATGAGCTGTCGGCGAAAGCGCAGGAGGGCTTCGGCCAGCTCGTCGAGTGGACGCACACGCTGCCCTTCGCGATCGATCAGGAGCAGTTGCTCGAGTGGCGCGATCAGCTCGTCGACTGGGTGACCTCCGCGAACGTCGGGGCCGGCGCCCTCGCCGGCGTGGGCGTCGTCGCGAACTTCGTGACCGGGCTCGTGCTGATGGTCGTCGTGCTGTTCTTCTTCCTGAAGGACGGCCCCGCGATCTGGCGCTTCCTGCTGCGGCCGTTCGAGGGCGAGGGCCGCGCCCGGGCCGAGCGCATCGGCGACAAGACGGTCGGCACGCTCGGCTCCTACGTGCGCGGCACCGCGAGCGTCGCGCTCGTCGACGCGGTCGGCATCGGCATCGGCCTGACGATCCTGCAGGTGCCGCTGGCCCTTCCGCTCTCTGTGCTGGTGTTCCTGCTCTCGTTCATCCCGCTCGTGGGCGCCACGGTCGCGGGCATTCTGGGCGCGCTCGTCGCGCTCGTCGCCAACGGCCCGCTCAGCGCCGTGCTCGTGGTCGGCGTGGTCGTGCTCGTGAACCAGCTCGAGGGCAATTTCCTGCAGCCGGTGCTCATGGGCAGGGCGTTGAAGCTGCACGCGCTCGTCATCTTGCTGGCCCTGACCATCGGCACCGTGCTCTCGGGCATTCTGGGCGCGGTGCTCGCGGTGCCGATCGCAGCGGTCGTCTGGGGCATCATCAAGGTGTGGGACGGCCCCGACACCGCGGCGGCGTGGGCACGAGAATCTGAGGACGAAACGCAACGCGTTTCGTGATTCTCGTGGCGGCCTCACCAGGCCGCAGACAGCCCGGCAGCTTGGCAGTAGCTGCGACTTCAGGTGCCTGCAGGTCGCAGCTACTGCCAAGCCTCGGAGACTCGAGCGACGAGGACAGCGTGGCCGGGGTGGCTATGCTGGGCGAGGTACTGACGAGACTGCTGCGCGGGGATCTTTCCCGGTACTAGCCCCCGCGAGCGAGGAAGGACTCCCGTGGCCCTCGATCTGCGCCCCGCACTGCACGCGCCCGAGCTGCTGGCCCCCTCCGTGCACGGAGCGATCTCCTCGCTCGAGCCCGATGAGGCGCAGCGCATCCGGGTCGCTCCGATCGACGCCTCTCTCGCCGACACGGCCGAGTTCTGCGAGGCCTACGGCGTCTCGCTCGAGGCCTCGGCGAACTGCATCGTCGTCGCGGGCCGGCGGGGAGAGGCCGTGAGCTACGCCGCCTGCGTCGTGCTCGCGACGACCAGAGCCGATGTCAACGGCGTCGTGCGCAAGCTGCTCGACGCGCGCAAGGCGAGCTTCGCCCCGATGGACGAGGCGACCTCCCTCACCGGCATGGAGTACGGCGGGATCACGCCGATCGGTCTGCCCGACGGCTGGCGGGTGCTGGTCGACTCGCGCGTGGCCGAGGTGCCCGACGCGATCATCGGAGCGGGCATCAGAGCGGCCAAGATCGAGCTGCCGGGCCGTCTGCTCGCCGAGCTCCCGGGCGTCGAAGTGGTCGACGGGCTCGCCCGGGATATCTGAGCCCGCCCGACCGGTGCCCGAATCGTGACCTCGCGGCGCACCGCCTGCGCTACTCTGGCACCATGCGCCTCCTCTTTCAGATCCTCTCGCAGATGGTTCTCGGGGCCGTCGGCCTGCTCGTGGCCCACGCCGTGCTGCCGGGCTTCACCCTGCACCTCGGCGGTTTCCTCACCGCCCTTGCGATCTTCACGCTCGCGCACGCGCTGCTCGGCCCATTCGTGCTGAACATCGCGCAGCGCTATGCGGCGCCTCTGGCCGGCGGCGTCGGTCTCGTCGCGACGCTGCTCGCTCTGTGGGTGGCGAGTCTCTTCCAAGGCGGCATCGAGATCAGCGGCGTGCAGGCCTGGGTGCTCGGCCCCGTCATTGTCTGGGTGATCACCGCGCTCGGCGGCTGGATCTTCATGGCCTTCATCATCGACAAGTGGCTGGGGCGCCGAGCGGCGGAGAAGACGCTGCGCCGGGCGAACAAGGGGTGACTGCGGCGCTGCTCGAGGCCGACGCTGTCGGGGTCGAGCTCGACGGCGCGGTGCTGCTGCCCCGAACCTCGATGCGCCTGGACGCGGCGCGCTGCATCGCGGTGCTGGGCCCGAACGGGGCGGGCAAGACCACGCTGCTGCGCGTGCTCGCCGGGCGCATGCGCGCGACCACGGGAGCGGCCCGCCTGCGCGGTGCCCCTGTCGATGAGCGCCGTCGCGGGGTGCGCCGCGAGATTGCCGCGCTCCTCGAGACACCGACGCTCTACCCCGATCTGACACTGCGCGAGAACCTGGCGCTGATCGAGGCCGCATGGTCGGGGGAGACGCTCGAAGGCCTGTCGCCGGGGCTCGGCTCGGGAGCGCTCGAGGCGTTCGGCATCTCCGCCCTCTCGAATCGTTTCGCGCACGAGCTCTCGAACGGGCAGCGCCAGCTGGTGTCGCTCGCGGCGACCTTCGCCCGTCCGGCGAACGTGCTGTTGCTCGACGAGCCGGAGCAGCGCCTCGACCCCGATCGCCGGGGCGTCGTCGCCGAGGCGATGCTGGCGGCGCAGGCCAGGGGTGCTGCGATCGTCTTCTCCTCGCATGACGCCGAGCTCGTCGCACGCGTCGCGGGCGACCGCGTGCGGGTGGGCGAGTGAGCGCTGCGGGCGAGGATCGGCGCGCGCTGCGCCGCGTGCGCGCGGTGCTGCGCGCGCATCGGGATCGTCCGAGCGGCGGCGATCTCGCCTACGCCTTCTACATGGGCGTGCTGCTCGCCGTCATCATCGCCGCGCCCATCGTGCGGGCCTTCGTGCTGTGGCTCTCCGAGACGCTGCCGCCGCCCGGATCGGGGCTGCCCTCGGCGGCGCTCTCGGGATTCGCGCTCGTCGCCCTGACCCTGCCTTTCGTCGGGCGGTATCTCGGGCCGCTGCGGGTCTCGCTGCCCGAGCTCGATCTGCTGCTCACGAGTGCGCTGCCCCGTCGAGGCGTGCTCGGTGGCAGGGCGGTGCGGGGCTTCTTCTCGGCCGCCGTCGCGGGCATCGCGCTGGCGAGTCTTCCGCTCGCCGCCCGTGCGGTGCGGGGAGAGCTCTCGCCCGAGATGCTCCTTGCACTGCTCGGCGGCGGCGCGGCGGCCGGTCTGGCCGCGATGGGGCTGCTGCTCGCGGGTCAGCTGAGTCGAGGCCTGCGCTGGCAGACGCTGCGCGATCAGGCGCAGCGTCTCGACGCCGTGAGCACGCTCGCGATGACGGGCGACTTCCACAGCGCCGCCGGCCGCCTCGGGGAGCCGGTCACCACCGGGCGCGACTGGCGGTGGCGGCCGTCGCGCCCCGGGCTCGGCCTCATCGTCTCGCGCGACCTGCTCGGCATCGCTCGTACACCTTTGCGCAGCCTCGCGGCACTGCTCGGCACCGCCGCCGCGGCAGCCATGCTCGGCGTCGCCGGCGTCGTCGTTCCCCCCGGCGAAGCAGGGGCGTCGCCAGCCGTCGCCGGCGTCGTGGGGGCCGTCTCCCTCTTCACCGCCTACCTCTCGGTAGGACCCTGGTGCCGGGGGCTTCGGGCGGCGGGGCAGAGCGTCGGAGCGGCCCCGCTGCTGCCGTACGGCGCCTCGGCGCTGCTCACTCGGCACCTCGTCGCCCCCGCCTTCATCGCCGCCTCGGCGAGCGGGATCTGCTGCGCGGTCGCGGCCGCAGCGGCGGGCGGTGCCGCGCCTCCCGCATTGCTGGGAGGGGCGCTGCTGGGTCTCGTCTCGGTCGCGCTGCGCCTGCTCGGCTCGCTCAAGGGTCCGCTGCCGCAGCGGCTGCTCGCCCCGGTGCCCACTCCCGCCGGAGACATGGCCGGGGTCAACATCGTGCTCTGGAACCTCGACGGCCCCATCTGGGCGATGCTGATCGGTGCCGGCCTCGCCGCGCTCGGAGCGGTCTCCCCGCTCTGGGCGATCCTCGTCGCCTTCGCCTCGATCGCCGGCCTGGTGCTCTGGAGCGCGACCCGGCTCCGAGCCGCCGAGGGCCGCAGCTGAGGCGCGGTCGCGGCTAGGCTGAGGGCATGGTCGATCTGCATCCTACGGGCCCGGGGATGCCCGACGGGCACCGCTGGCTCGAACTCGGACGCTGGAGCATGGCCTGGCGGGTCACCGTATGGTGCGCCTTCGTCGGCATGCTCGGGATGCTGCTGCTCGGCCTCATCTGGCTCGGCGACAGCGGCGCGGCGAACATCTTCGTCGGCCCCGTCTCCTGGATGTTCGGCCTTCTGCCCGCGCCGCTCTTCGGCCTGCTCGCGGCGTTCCTCGGCCCCTGGCTCCGACGCTTCTTCCCCTTCACTCAGGGCATCGTCTTCGGCCTGCTTGGGGTCGTGCTCGTCGCTCTCGTGATGGCGTTCGCGACGGTGCTCGCGAATCTGAGCACGATGCTCCGCTGGTGCGATCCGGCGGACGGATGCTCCGCGTGGTCCGGCATCGAGTGGATTCCCGTCGTGCTCATGTTCGCGGGCCTTCCGCTGCTCATCATGGCCGGCGCGGGGCTCGGCATCGCCATCCTCGTCTCGAACCGGCCCAGGGCGCGCCGCATCTGCAGTTGGCTGCTGCTCCTGGTGGCAGTCGTCTACGGTTCGTTGCAACTGCTCATCGCGACCGGCGCGCTCGGCCCTTAGCGCAGGGTCGCCTCGAGCTCCCGCAGCGACCGCGCGATCTCGGCGACGCCGCGCTCGAGTCGCGCGCTCGGCTCCGCGCCGTAGCCGATCGCGATCGCGTCGTCGGGGCGCGGCAGCCGGGCGAAGTCGGCGATGCTCTCGACGAGCACTCCGCGTTCCCGCAGCCGTTCGGCGAGTCGCCCGCCGTCCACGCCCTCCGGCAGGCGGAGCATGGCGTGCAGACCGCCCTCGTGGCCGATGAGCCGATCCCGCAGCCCCTCCGCGGCCAGCAGCTCGAGCAGCAGCGTTCGACGATGGCGGTACTCGCGCCGGGTGCGCGCGACGTAGCGACGAAACCCTCCTGATGCGAAGAATGCGGCCGTGGCCGCCTGGGTCGGGAGCGAGGCGCTCGAGCCGAGGATCGCCTTCGCCTCGGCGAGCGCCCGCCAGATCGGGCTGCCCGCCGTCGTGATCACGTAGCCGCAGCGGAGCCCCGGCGAGAACGACTTGTTGAGGCTGCCGATGTGCGCCACCGCGCCGCCCGGATCGAGTGCCGCGATCGCGGGCAGTGCGGTGCCGACGTGCCGGAACTCGCTGTCGTAGTCGTCCTCCACGATCAGCGCTCGGCGATCGACTGCCCATGCGACGAGGGCGGTGCGCTCGGACGCGGGCATGCGGCCGCCGAGCGGGAACTGGTGGCTCGGTGTGACGAGCACCGCATCGATCGCTTCGCCCTCGTCCGGCAGCTGATCCGCGCGCAGACCCTCCGGCGAGACGGGAACGAGCGCGACGGTCGCGCCGACGAGCCGCAGGGCATCGACCGCCTCGGGGTAGCCGGGATCCTCGACGAGCCAGCGGCCGCCGCCCCCGATCGCGAGCGCGATGAGCAGCAGCGCATCCACGGTGCCGGAAGTGACGATCACGTCGTCAGAGGAGCAGCGCAGGCCCCTGGAGCGCCGGGCGTGCAGGGCGATCTGCTCGCGCAGGCCGGGATCGCCGAGCGGGGGCGGGGCCTGCACCGAGAGGTCGAGCTTCGCGGTATCGCGTAGGGCTCGGCGCCACTCGGCGGGCGGGCTCGGCGGTGCGAAGGGGAGCCCTGTGCGCAGGTCGACGGCGCGGGTATCGGGGCCCGATGGAGCTGCGGGCGGGGCACCGGTGCTCGGAGCCGCCCGCTCCGTCCGCTCCGGAAGCGGCGCGGGAGTCCTCGGGGACGCCGCTCCGGGCGCGGTCACGATGCCCTGCGCGATCCTCGTGCCCGATCCCGCGAGGCTCTCGAGGTAGCCTTCGCCGTTCAACTGTTCGTATGCGCGCACCACGACGGAGCGGGCCACACCGAGCTCGGAGGCGAGCGCCCGGCTCGACGGCAGCGACTCGCCGGGTTCGAGCGTGCCCGCGAGCACGTGTTCGCGCAACTGATCGACGAGCTGTGCAGCGAGCGGCGCTGGGGCGCTCCGGTCGAGGCTCAGCCATATGGACGCCGTCATGGTCATTCTCCGCTCTCGAAAGTGGTCTGCCCATTCTCGTTGAAATCGGACTCGAATGAGAACCGCATGGGTGCGATGCTGGCAGCGGATCACCGGCGACCGGAGATACGACGGGATCGGAGAGGAAGACGTGCGCACCCTGACATCGCAGCGACTGCCCGAGAAGATGAGCGAGGATCGCGAAGTGCTCGACGAGCTGCTCGCCTCGAGCGCGCTGGCCCACATCGGGCTGCTCGTAGAGGGGAGGCCCGCGGTGTTCCCGATCGGCTTCGCCGCGATCGGCGACCGGATCGTGATCCACGGATCGACCGGCTCGCGCTGGATGCGGGCGCTCGAAGGCCAGGAGGTCTCGGTCGCGGTGACCAAGCTCGACGCGGTGGTCGTCTCCCGCAGCACCTTCGAATCGTCCATGCAGTACCGCAGCGCCATGCTCTTCGGTCGCTTCGAACAGGTGGAAGCGCAGGAGAAGTCGCCGCTGCTCGACGCGTTCTCGGATCGCCTGATCCCGGGCCGCAGTGCCGAAGTGCGCCCCTCCCGCCGCAAGGAGCTCGCCGCGACCGCTGTGCTCGCGATGCCCGTCGAGCAGTGGTCGCTGCGTGTGTCGCGCGATTGGCCCGAGGACGACGACGAGGATCTCGCGGGCGACGCGTGGGCGGGTATCGTCGCATTCGGCCCGCCCGCGACCCGGATCGAGGCCGCGCCCGATCTGCGCCCCGGCATCGAGACGCCACCCTCCGTGCGAGCGCTGGCCGCGCATCCCGAGCGCGTGGTGTAGCGCGTGGTGCAGCCGGGCCCACGCTCGCCAGCAGGTAGTGTTTAACCTTAGGTTCACGGCTGCGGAGCGAAGGAGGCGGTGTGCATCTCAAGAGCCTCACCCTCAAAGGCTTCAAGAGCTTCGCGCAGCCGACCGTCTTCCAGTTCGAGCCGGGGGTGACGGCGATCGTCGGCCCGAACGGCTCCGGCAAGTCCAACGTCGTCGACGCGCTCGCCTGGGTGATGGGCGAGCAGGGGGCCAAGACCCTGCGCGGCGGCAAGATGGAGGACGTCATCTTCGCCGGCACCTCCACCCGCGGCCCGCTCGGCCGAGCCGAGGTCAAGCTCACCATTGACAACAGCGACGGCGCGCTGCCGATCGAGTACAGCGAGGTCACGATCAGCCGCACGCTGTTCCGAAACGGGGCGAGCGAGTACGCGATCAACGGCGAGAGCTGCCGCCTGCTCGACGTGCAGGAGCTGCTGAGCGACTCCGGCCTCGGCCGCGAGATGCACGTGATCGTGGGCCAGGGGCAGCTCGACGCCGTGCTGCGCGCGACGCCCGAGGATCGGCGCGGCTTCATCGAGGAGGCCGCGGGCATCCTCAAGCACCGCCGCCGCAAGGAGCGCACGCTGCGCAAGCTCGAGGCGATGGAGACGAACCTCACCCGGCTGAACGATCTCGCGGGCGAGATCAGGCGCCAGCTGAAGCCGCTCGGGCGGCAGGCCGAGGTCGCGAAGCAGGCGCAGGGCATCGCCGCCGAGGTGCGCGATGCGAAGGCGAGACTGCTGGCCGACGACGTCGCCCGGCTGCGCTCCGAGCTCGACGAGCTCGCGAAGGACGAGGCCGAGCGGCACAGCGAGCGCATCGTGCTGCAGGAGCAGCTCGAGCAGAAGCAACTGCGCATCCAGCGGCTCGAGCACGAGCAGCAGAGCGACGAGCTCGACGCCGCCCGCCGCGTCACGATCGCGCTCGAGGCTTCGCAGAGCCGGTTGCGCGGGCTGCTCTCGCAGACGCAACAGCGACTCACCTTCCTCGCGACCCAGGCCGAGGCGCCCGAGCAGTTGAATCGACTCAGCCGCGCCGCCGTCGACGAAGCCCGCGACGAGGCGGCCAGGCTCACCGAACTCATCCCCGCGGTGGAGGTCGCGTGGCATGAGGCCGGCGACGCGACCCGTCGAGCGCAGCAGTCGCTCGATGCGATCGACGAGCATCTCGCCGCCCAGAGCGCGCTCGTCTCCAAGCACGACCTCGAACTCTCGAAGCTGCGCGGGCTCGTGCAGGCCGCCGAGCAGAAGCGCAACGCAGTGGCCCAGGAGCTCGAGCGTCGCAGGAACGCCGTGGAGCAGGCCGAGCAGCGCGCCGCGGAGGCCGGGCGGCAGCTCGAGGCCTTCGAGCAGGGACTCGACGAGAGCGAGGCACCCGAGGCGGGCCTCGACGACGCCTATCGGGCCGCCCAGGAGGCGCAGGGTGAGGCGGAACGCGCTCGCGACGAGCTGCGCGATTCCCTGCACGCCCTGGAGCAGGAGCGCGCCGGTCTCGACGCCCGGATCAGCGCCCTCGCCCGCTCCCTCGACCAGCGCGACGCCTCTGCCGCGCTGCTGGCCGAGACCCCGAGCGGGATCAGGGGTCGCGTGAGCGATCACGTGCGCGTGGCCGAGGGGTACGAGGCGGGCATCGGCGCCGCGCTGGGCGTCTTCGCCGACGCGCTGCTGGCCGAGAACGAGGCCGATGCCGGCGAGATCGTGCGCTCGGCGCGGGAGCGCGACCTCGGGCGGCTTCGCGCCGTGATCGCCCGCAGCGGTGAGGGGCACGCCCCCGACGCCCCGCGGATCGACGGGCTCACGCGCGCCACCGAGGCGCTGCTCGAGGCCCCCGAGGGCGTCTTCGGGCTGCTCTCACGCAGCTATCTCGCCGACGACGTGGCGGCGGCGATCGCCGGCGCAGCTGAACTGAGGAGGAAGTGGCCGGCCGAGAGCTTCACGATCGTCACGAACTCCGGCGACGTGCTCACGCAGCACACACTCACGGGCGGGTCGGGGCTCGCTCCCTCGAGGATCGAGCTCGGCGCCGAGCTCGAGCAGGCCGAGCAGCGCCGGGAGGCGCTGGGCGTGGAGATCGCCGAGGCGGAGGCCGCGCTCGCCGAGCTGCGCGAGCGGGCCTCGCGCGCCAAGCTCGGCGCTGAGCGCGCCTTCTCCGAGCTGCGCGCGGCCGACGCCCGCATCGCCGAGGTCGCCGAGCAGCGCAACAGACTGACCGTGCGCGCCGAGGCCGGGCAAGCGGAGGCGGAGCGCGCCCGACAGGCGCTCGCCGAGGTCTCGGGTGGCGAGGCGGAGGCCGCCGCGGGGTTCGAACGCGCTCAGCAGCAGCTCGCCGAGGCCGAGGCGCGTCCGCGGCCCATGCTCGACGCGAGCGAGCGCGACGAGCTCTACGCCGAGCTCGAGAAGGCTCGCGCCGCCGAGGTCGAGCGTCGGCTCGAGCTCGAGACGGCCCGTGAGCGGGCCCGCGCCGCTGAGGCCACCCACCGCATGCTCGCGGATCAGCTCGACGCAGAGCGTCGCGCCGCCGAGGAGGCCGCGAGGCGGGCCGTGCTGCGCGCCCGCCAGGTCGCCCGGGCCGAGCGAGTCGCGGAACGACTGCCGGCGATCCTCGAATCGTGCGACCGCTCCCTCTCGCAGGCGCGCGTCGAGCAGCAGGCCGCGGAGCAGGAGCGCGCGCGGCACAGCCAGGAGCTCACCCTGCTCCGGTCGGAGGAGTCGGAGCTGCGCGGCCGACTGCAGTCGCTCACCGATCGCGTGCACGGCGCCGAGCTCAAGAGCTACGAGCGCAAGCTGCAGCTCTCGACCCTGCTCGAGCGCGCCGGCAGCGAGCTCGGCCTCGTCGAAGACGTGCTCATCGCAGAGTTCGGCCCGGATCAGGGCGTCCCGAGCGCGTCCCCGCGCTCGGAGCAGGTCGAGCCCGACACCGTCCCGTTCGTCAGGGCGGAGCAGCAGCAGCGGCTCGCCCGCGCCGAGAAGCGCCTCGCCGAGCTCGGCCGCATCAACCCGCTCGCGC
>JBEBTD010000020.1:0-17565 GCA_040393965.1 Leucobacter soli
CGGGTTCTCCTGTGGGTTCTCCTGCGAACGTGCATGATGTGGCCGAACGTGCATGTTTCGAAGGGTCTCCTGCGTGCACACTCGGCGACAGCGTGCACATTCGGCGGATGAGTCGGCGGGCTCCCTAGCGTCGTCCGCGCTGCGCCACGAAGAGCACGTAGCGCTCGAGGGCGTACACCGGATCCCGGCTGCCGCCTTTGAGGGCGAGCTCGGTCTGGGCGGCCAGGTCGATCGCGCGTGCGAGGTCGCCCTCCGTCCAGCCGCGGGTCTCGCGCTGCGCCCGCTCGACCTGCCAGGGCGCCATGCCGAAAGCGGCAGCGAGCTCGCCCGAGCTGCCGCGCGCGCCGTAGACGCGGGCCATGGCGCGCACCTTCATGTTGAGAGCCGCGAGCATCGGGATGGGATCGGTGCCGGTGCTGAGCGCCTGGCGCAGGAGCATGAGGGCCTCTGGAGCGCGACCGGCGGTGGCGGCGTCGGCGACCTTGAACGCGCCCGCCTCTACACGGCCCTCGGTCGAGCGTTCCACGTCGGCATCGGTGATCCGCTTGCCCCTGTCGGCTACGAGCTGCTCGATCGCGCCCGCGAGCTCTCCGAGCCCGCCCTGGTAGGCGGCGACGAGTGCGCGCAACGCGTTCGGCGCGATCTGCGCGCCGAGCCGGCGGAACTCGGCCTGCGCGAAGCCCAGCCGATCCGCGTCCTTCTTCACCTCTGCGCAGACGATCTCGATGGCGCCACTGGCCGCCCCGGGCTCGCCGCGCACCGCATCGAGCAGGCCTTTGCCGCGCTGCCCGCCCGCATGGCGCAGCACGAGCGTCGTGTCTTCCGCCGGCTCGGCGAGGTAGCGCTTCGCGTCCTCGATGAATGCGTCGCTCGCCTTCTCGACTCCCTCCACCCGAATCAGCCGGGGCTCCGCGAAGAGCGAGGGGCTCGCGACGGTGAAGAGCTCGCCCTGGCCGTATCCGCTCGCATCGATGTCGTGGATCTCGAGCGCGGCGTCGGCCTCGCGCAGCGCCTCGCGGATGGTGCGGGAGGCCCGGTCGGCGAGGAACTGCTCGGGCCCGCTGACCAGGACGACGGGTGCCGGGCGCGCCTCGTCGTACCCGAGCTTCGCGATCTTCGCCTTGCCTGCTCTCGCTGTCGCTGCCACGCGTCAAGCCTATCCTTCGCCCGCGGTCTCATCCGCGGTGCGTTCCACCCAGGGAACGAGCGAGCTGTCCGGCTGCGCGACGATCGCGATGCTGCCGTGCAGATCCGTGCGCAGCGCCGTCGTACCCGCACGGGCGAGGGCGCCGAGGGTCTCGGCGTTTGGGTGCCCGTAGCGGTTCTCGGCGCCCGCCGAGACGAGCCCCCATCTCGCCCCGACCTCGTTCGGCAGTCGCTGATCCTGATCTCGACTCCCATGATGGGCGACCTTCAACACATCCGCTCGCAGAGCCGCGCCGTGCTCGCGCAGCAGCGCCGCCTGCTCGTCGAGCCCGGTGTCGCCGAGCAGCAGCACGCGGGCGGGGCCGGCCTGCACGAGTGCGACGAGGCTCGCGGCGTTGGTGTCCGGGGGAGCCGCGGTCGCGGTGGGGGCGAGCACCTCCCACTGCAGTCCGGAGCGCGGATCTGGATGCGGAACCCGGCTGGGATCCGGTAGCGGGCCCGGTAGCGGCGAGGATCGCCTCGCGCCGGCTGTGCCGATCGCGTACGGCACGCCGGCCCGCTCGAGCGTGCGCACGACCTCTCTCGAGGCGGTCTCCTCGCCTCGCACCGGCGGCGCGATGAGCGCGGCCTCGACCCGGTGGACGACGGCGTCGAGCACACCGACATGATCCCGATCGTCGTGGCTGAGCATGAGCAGGGCGATGTGCCGAACGCCGAAGCGGCCGAGGCAGCGTTCGAGCGCTTCGGCGTCGTCGCCGGTGTCGACCAGCATGACCTCCTGAGGCGCTCGCGGATCCCGCAGCAGAATCGCATCGCCCTGTCCGACGTCGCACGCCACCACGGCCCAGTCGTTCGGAGTTGCGAGCTTCGAGCCGAGCGGGTGCACGAGCGTGATCGCGAGAACGGTCGCGAGCGCTGCGCTCGTGAGCGTCGCGACGGCGGTTCGAATTCCGGTCGGTACGGGCAGGGGCCGCTGCCAGGGCCTCCGCCGTTCCACCCGGCCTGTGAACGGCAGCCCGAGGCGCCCGGTGCGGATCGCCCACGCGAGCAGCAGGGCGACTTCGCAGGCGGCCAGCAGGGCGGCTCCCGCCCAGCCCTCCGGCCAGTTCCACCTGCCGCCGGGAAGCTCGGCGCAGACATGAGCCGTCGCGGCGACCCAGCGGGCGGGGTAGGAGGCGAGATGCACGGCGGCCGTCGCGAGGCCGGGGGATACCGGGCCGAGGAGCGCCGCCAGCAGACCCATACCCGTGCCGACGGGCGCTGCCGGGGCGGCGATGACGTTCGCCAGCACCCCGACTGCGGGTATGCCCGGTTGCAGCAGGAGCAGCAGCGGCCCGCAGGCGAGCTGGGCGGCGAGGGCCACGGCGACGGGCAGGGCGAGCCAGCGGGGCAGACGCGCCCGGCGCCGCAGCCACGCGGAGAGCGGCGCGGCCCACATCAGGATCCCGCCCGTGGCTGCGACCGAGAGAGCGAAACCCGGGTGCAGCGCCTGCCAGGGATCGAGGGCGAGCAGCAGCAGTACCGCGAGCCCCAGCGCGGGCAGGGCGCTCGCCCGACGTCCGCCGAAGCCGCCCACGAGCAGCACGGCCGCCATGACGGCGGCGCGCTGCACCGAGGCGTCGGGCCCCACGATCGCGACGAAGCCGGCGAGTCCGGCGGCGGCGCAGACGATGCGGAGTCGGCGCCCGGCCCCGATCCTCGCCGCGCACCAGACCACGACGGCGATCACGAGACCGGTGTTGCTTCCGGAGACGGCTGTGAGGTGCGTGAGACTGCTCTCCAGCATGGCCTGCTCGAGCCGCTCCGAGACGAGGGAGGTGTCGCCGACCGCGAAGCCGGGCACGAGCTCGGCGCCCGGCACCGTCGCGGCATGGGCGGCCAGCAGCACGCGCAGCCGAGCGGTCGCCGCTCCGACAGCGGCGCCGAACGAGATCCGTTCGATCTCCCGCAGCTCGCGGGCGTCCGCCGTGTACGCCGCACCGTCGCCGGGTGGCTGCCGCTCGAGTGTCGCGCGCAGCTCGATACGGGTGCCGGGCCCCCAGCCCGCGGTGGCGAGGGGTTCTTCGAGCCACAGCAGCATCGGCACCGCGCCGCTCGCCGAGTGCGCTGAGATCCGCACCCATCCCCGTGTCGAGAATGGCCCCGCGCGGTACTCTGGGTAGCCCGAAAGCTCGGCTTCGAACGCGATGCTTCGGCCGTGCTCCGCCGCCGAGGCGAGTATCGGGTCGTCTCGGGTGCGCTCGGCAACCGAGACCTGGACGCCCACGAGCACGACGGCTGCGCAGAGTAAGACGAGCAGCGACGCCGACGTACGCGATCGCGCCGTTCCCGGATCCGTCGCTCCCGACGCCGCGCCGCACGACCGGTCTGGCAGCCTCGGCCGCGGAGCCAGCGCCTGCCATCCCCGCCATGCGAGCAGCGCGACGCCCAGCAGCGCGGCCATCCACGCTCCAGCGCCTGCGGCTCCGGGAACCGTGATGGCGAACGCGGTGAACGCCCAGCAGGGCAGCGCGGCGGCGAGCAGGCGCCACCGGCCCGGGGGCGAACGAGCCTCGTCCTCGGCGCGCGGCGCATCGGGGATCCCGGGCGCGCCGAGCACGCGCGTCTCGCGACTCACACCGTCACCAGGGGGCTCAGCTGTTCGAAGGTCTTCTGCCCGATGCCGGAGACCTCGAGCAGCTGTTCCGTGCTCGAGAACCCGCCATTGCTCTGGCGCCACAAGAGGATGCGCTGAGCGAGGGCCGGCCCTACCCTGGGCAGCGTCTCCAGCGCTGCGGCATCGGCGGAGTTCAGATCGATCGGGCCGGATGTTCCCGAGCCCGCCCCTGGCGTCGCCCCTGGCGGAGCGGCGAATGCCTCTGCGGGCACGCCCGCGACGAGCCCGTCCGCGTCGGGGACGGCGATCTGCTCGCCGTCGACGAGGCGGCGTGCGAGGTTCACTCCGCTCAGTGAAGCGTCCTCCGTGGCGCCGGCGGCCTCGATCGCCGCCGCCACGCGTTCCCCCATGGGCAGCTCGTAGACGCCGGGGTGTCGCACCTCGCCCACGACGTGCACGAAGACCGTGCCGGGGGCATCGGGGCCGTCTTCGCCGGCGCCCACCTCTCCGGCGGCCGGGGAGGGGGACTGCGCCGCGGCGTCTCCCAGAAGCTGAGGAGCACCGCCACCCGATCCGGACGCCTCTCCGGCGACCGCGTCTCCGGCGCCGGGGTCGTGCGGTTGCAGCCACACCGTGGCGATCGAGACGAGTACGACCGCGATGAAGATCACGGCGGCCGCGATCGCCGGGACCGCCGCGGCCCGGTGCAGCCGTTGCCGGAGGGAGGGCAGCGCCTGCCATTCGAGCGGCTCGGGCGGCGCGGTCGCGGGTGGCGCGGTGGCGAGACGCAGGCCCCAGCGGGCCTCGGTCGAGTCCCGTGGCGGCTGCGCATCCGGTTCTCGAGGCGCGTGCGCGTGCGATCCTCGAGGCGCGTGCGATCCTCGCCGAAAGCGCGCTTCTGAAACGGAGAAGGGCCCGGCCGTGTCGGTTGCGGCGAGGCCGTCGCCGGAGCGGAGCGGAGTCGGGGCGGTCATGCCGCCAAGCTAGTGCGGCGGCTCGGCTCGGCGAGGAGTTCGGGAACGATCTGTGGAGATCTCGCCGGATTCCCAGCGGCAGCGCGCCTGTGGACGACAAACGCGTCCGCAGATGGCGCGGCCGGGAGCCGTCGCTACTCGCCGGGTGGCTGAGGCGGGCGGATCATGCACTCCTGCGAGACGCTCGCGACGAGCTCGCCGGAGCGATCGTAGAAGCGCCCGTGCGTGAGGCCGCGCGCGCCCTGGGAGGTCGGCGTCTCGAGCTCGTAGAGCAGCCACTCGTCGACGCGGAACGGCCGATGGAACCACATCGCGTGGTCGAGGCTCGCTGCGCGCATGCCAGGGGTCGCCCAGGGGATGCCGTGGCGCTTCATGACGGGCTCCACGAGCAGGTAATCGCTCGCGAAGGCGAGCGCCGCGGCCTGCAGCATCGGGCCCTCGGCGAAGCTCTCGCGGCTGCGCAGCCAGACGCGCATCGTCTCGCCGGGCTCGGTCACGCGCACGGTGACGTCGCCGTCGACGTAGCGGAGGTCGAAGGGGCGGTTCAGCAGCCAGGAGGCGCGGGAGTCGGCGAGGTGGCCGTACTTCTCCCACACCGTCGGCAGCTCCTCGGGGCCCGCGAAGCCGTCGATGTCGAGGTGCCGCTGATGCTCGAGCCCCTGCTCATCCGTCTGGAAGGAGGCGATGAGCGACATGAGGATGTCGCCGCCCTGATAGGCCTGCACTCGCCGGGTCGAGAAGGAGCCGCCGTCGTAGAGCCGGGCCACCTCGAAGGTCATGCGGCGCTCGCTCTCGCCGGGGCGCAGGAAGTAGCCGTGCATCGAGTGGATCGGGCGATCCTCGGACACCGTCTGCCCCGCGGCGGCGAGGGCCTGACCGAGCACCTGCCCGCCGAAGGAGCGCCCGTGCGGCGTCGGCATGGCCGGGCCGGTGAAGATGTCGTAGTGGGTGCGCGCCCCGCTGTCGAGCAGGGAGAGCATCTCGGTGAGATCGGGCACGTCTGACATAGATCCTCCTGCGTCGCTCGCAACGGCCGTGCGGCTCAAGTCTATTGCGGTGCCGTCGTCCGACCGCTCGCTCCGGCTGGCGGGGCGAGGATCGGGCCGCACGCCGTAGGGTGGAGTCGTGACCACGCAGCTGCGACTTCTCGACCACCCCACCCGCGATGATCTGCGAGTCTTCCTCGAACGATTGCAGAAGGTCGGCCAGCCCGAGGTGCGCCTCGTCGCGCACGGGGATCGGCTCGCGGTCTTCGGCTGCACCCAGGCGCCGCAGGGCATCACGGATGCGGTGCCCGTGGTGCTCGCGGTGCGAGGCTTCTCCCTCGCGGCCGAGTCGGAGGAGCAGGTCGATGTGACCGTGCAGGGCCGCGCGCTGCTCGACCGGCTCGCGCGAATGGGTCTGCTGGGGCTCGAGCTCGAGCTGCCCGAGAACCAGGTGAGCGTCGCATGGGCGGGCGTGCTCCCGCCGTCGAGCGGATGGGAGCACGCCGGCGTGTTCGATGCGGAATCGCTCACAGACGTCGCGGAGCAGGGGATCGCTCGGGTCGCCGAAGCGCTCCCCGCCGACCCCGGCGAGGCGGTGGTGCGCAAGGTGCGCGCGCAGGTCTGGGGCTCGGAGATGGCTCCGGGCGTGCCGGCCGCCGCCGCCTTCGCCGCGGAGACGCTCGGCTTTCTGCGGGGCGAGAGCGTCGTGCGCGCCTCGAGCACCCTCACCTGGCTGCGCCTGTCGAGCGGGAGGGGCGAAGTGGTCGTGCGGCGGCTGCTCGGCTGAGCCCGCGCCCGCGCCGATGGGGTAGAATAGCGGGGTTATAGCTTAAGGAGACGCAGCACATGGCACAGGTGAACGGCATCATCGACCCCCCGATCGACGATCTGCTCGAGAAGGTGGACTCGAAGTACGCTCTCGTGATCTTCGCCTCGCAGCGCGCCCGCCAGATCAACGACTACTACACCGATCTGCACGACGGCAACCTCTTCGACAACGTGGGCCCGCTCGTCGACGCCTCGGTCGACGACAAGCCCCTCTCGACCGCGCTGCACGAGGTCGCCGAGGGCAAGCTCGTGATGAAGCCCCGCGTCGAGGTGCCGGTCGAGACCGCACTCGAAGCCGCGCTCGACGCGGTGGAGCAGGGCGAGTCCGCTCCGGCCGAAGGCGAGTAATATCGCGTCTTCCGGGGGCGCCCGGCGTCGCGCTGTCGGTGGTTCCGGCTAGGCTGATTCCATCATGACAAGACGACTCTTCACCTCGGAATCAGTAACCGAGGGGCACCCCGACAAGATCTGCGATCGCATCTCCGATTCGATCCTCGACGCGATCATCGAGATCGATCCCGCCGCGCGAGTGGCGGTCGAGACGCTCGTGACGACCGGCCTCGTGCACGTCGCCGGCGAGATCCGCACCGAGGGCTACGTCGAGATCCCCGAGATCGTGCGCGCCGCGGTGCGCGAGGTCGGCTACACCTCGAGCGAGATGGGTTTCGACTCCGCGTCCTGCGGCGTCTCGGTATCCATCGGCCAGCAGTCGCCAGACATCGCGAGCGGTGTCGAGCACTCGCTGGAGGCCCGCGAAGGCGAGGCCGACGAGCTGAGCCAGCTGGGCGCGGGCGATCAGGGCATCATGTTCGGCTACGCGGTCGACGAGACTCCCGAGCTGCATCCGCTTCCGAGCTGGCTCGCGCACCGCATGGCCGAGCGCCTCGCCGAGGTGCGCAAGACCGGGGTGCTGCCGTACCTGCGGCCCGACGGAAAGACCCAGGTCACGGTCGGCTATGAGGGCGATCGCGCCGTCAGCGTCGAGGCCGTCGTGCTCTCGACCCAGCACGAGGGGCAGATCTCGCAGCAGCAGTTGCACCTCGACATCGAGCACGAGGTGATCCGACCGGTGCTCGAACGAGTCGAGCTCACGAGCGGCGACGTCGAGCTGTACATCAACCCCGCCGGCCCGTTCGTCATCGGCGGCCCCATGGGCGATGCCGGCCTCACCGGCCGTAAGATCATCATCGACACCTACGGCGGTGCGAGCCGTCACGGCGGCGGCGCGTTCAGCGGCAAGGATCCCTCGAAGGTCGACCGCTCCGCCGCCTATGCGATGCGGTGGGTCGCGAAGCACGTCGTCGCCGCCGGCCTCGCCCGTCGGGCCGAGCTGCAGGTGGCGTACGCGATCGGAAAGGCGCACCCGGTCGGCCTCTACGTCGAGACCTTCGGCACCGAGACCGTGCCCCTCGAGCGAATCGAGTCGGCCGTGCGCGAGGTCTTCGACCTGCGGCCCGCCGCGATCATTCGCGATCTCGACCTGCTGCGGCCGATCTACGCCAAGACCAGCGCCTACGGGCACTTCGGGCGTCAGCTGCCCGAGTTCACGTGGGAGGCGACCCCGCGGGTCGCCGAGCTGCGCGCCGCCGCCGGGTTGTAGTCGTGTGCGCCGATCGGGTCGAACCGGGGGGCGCCGCCGATGCCCCCGGTCTGCTCGATGCCGAGGCGCCGGGTGGCCGTCGGGTCGCCCAGGTGCTGCTCGACTCCGCCCTGCCGCAGCTCGATCACCTCTTCGACTACGCGGTGCCCGACGAACTCGCCGACGAACTGCGCGCGGGACAGCGGGTGCGCGTTCCGTTCCGCTCGCAGAACCGGCGCAGCCACGGCTATGTGATCGGCTTCAGCGAGCACAGCGACTTCGGAGGCGAGCTGCAGCCGATCGCCGAGATCGTCGGTCCGGTGCCGCAGCTCACCCCCGCCCTCTGGCGCCTCGCCCGCACCATCGCCGATCGGGCGGGCGGCTCGGCCTCGGACATCCTGCGGCTCGCGATCCCGCCGCGCATGGTGCGCGCCGAGAAGCAGCACCTCGCAGGCAGGGCCGACGATCCGGGCGCCGAGGATCGCCCGTTCGAGCCCGACGAGGACGAGCTCGCCACTGCGCGACTGCTGCTCGAGGGGGAGCGCCTCGCCGTCACCGAGTCGCACGGACCGGAGCGGCTCTCCACCGGCGAGTGGGTCGGCGGCTGGGCGGTGCGGTTGGCGCGCGCGGCCCTCGCGGTGCACTCGCTCGGACGCAGCGCGATCCTCGTCGCCCCCGACTACCGCGACATCGATCAGCTGTACGACGCCCTGGTTTCGCTCGGGCACGCCGGCGCCGTACGGGTCGACTCCCGCCAGTCCGGCAGCGCCCGCTACGCGGGCTTCCTGCGGGCCCTCGACCCCGTGCCCCGCATCCTGTTGGGCGGGCGATCCGCCGTCTACGCTCCCGCGCATCGGCTGGGGGCGATCCTCGTCTGGGACGACGGGGATCCGCTGCTCGCCGAGCCCCTCGCCCCCTACGTGCACGCCCGCGACGCGGCGCTCGTGCGCGCCTCGATCGAGAGCGGCGGCGCCGACGCCGCCGCGGCGCCGGTTGAGGAAGCCCCGGGCGAGGAGTCCGCACAGCGCATCGGCCTGCTCTTCGCCGCGCACGCGCGTAGCATGGAGGTGCAGCGCCTCATCGAGATCGGATATGTGCAGCCTCAGACGGTGCCGCCGCGCCGCACTCGCGTGATCGCGGCCGAGGCAGTGCAGGATGCCGCGCTCGCGGGTGGCAGGATCCCCGAGTTCGCCGCGCGCACCATCCGCGAGGGCCTCGCGCAGGGCCCCGTGCTCGTGCAGGTCGCCGCGCCGGGCTACGCTCCGGTCGCCGTCTGCGAGGGCTGCGGCCATCGAGCGCGGTGCCGGGCCTGCGGCGGCCCCATCGGGTTCCACGGGGTGCGCCGCGCAGCCTGCCGCTGGTGCGGCGAGTTCGCCGATCCGTGGCGCTGCCCGGAATGCGGCGACTCGCGCCTCGCCCAGCGCGGAGCCGGATCCGAGCGTACGGCCGAGCAGTTCCAGCGCCAGTTCCCCGGCACTCGCGTCGTACTGAGTGACGGCGCCCATCCGCATGAGCGGGTCGACTCCCGGCCCGCGCTCGTCGTCGCGACCCGGGGCGCCGAACCCATCGCGGCGGGCGGCTATCGCGCCGTCGTGCTGCTCGACGCCGAACGGCTGCTCGGCATCGAGTCGCTGCGGGCGGGCGAGGACTGCCTACGCTGGTGGCAGAACGCCGCTGCCCTCGCCGCGCCCGATGCCCGCTGCGTGCTCGCCTCGGGCGACGGGCCCGTCGTGCAGGCCTTCGTCACCGGCCGCATCGAGGACTGGCTGCGCACCGAGCTGCGCGACCGGCAACAGCTGCGCTACCCGCCAGCCGTGCGGGTGGCGAGCGTGACGGGCGGCCGAGAAGAAGTCGACCGTGCCTTGCGCGCGCTGGGCGAGCTGCCGGGGGTGGACGTGCTCGGGCCGGCCCCCGTGCCGGCGGTGCCCCGGGGCGGCGCCCCCGATGCAGGCGGGGCGGCGTCCGGCGCGAAACTCGTACGCGCGATCGTGCGCTTCGACTACGTCCGGGGCGTCGAGGTCGCCAAGCGGCTCCGAGGCGCGCTCGTCGCCGACGCCGCGGGATCCTCGTCGCGGGTCGCCGGCCGGCAGCCCGGGCGGGCGAGGCCCGAAGCGCTCAGGCTGCGCTTCGACGACCGCGGCGTCTTCGACGGCTGAGCCACCTCCTCCTCCCTCCGCGACTTCGCCTCCCTCCGCGCGACCTCTCCTCGTGCCGGTGACGCTTCTCTTCGCGTGAAAACGTTCACTCGGGCCGACAGAGGTCGCGCGGCGGTGGTGCCGCGCGGAACCGGGGCTCGCACACGCGTTCCTGCGCTTCGACCACCGGGAAGATCTCGCGCACCGAGGTCAGTGCACGAAGAGCAGCAGCGCCGCCACCCCGATGAAGAGCAGCCCGAAGACCGTGTTGAGCGCGCGCCGCCCGCGCGGCGTCGACGTGACCCTGCGAAACGGTCTCGCGGCCGCGGCGAACACGCCCCACATCACGATGATGTCGATGACCACGGTCGTCGCGATGAAGATGGCGTACTGAGGCAGCAGAGGCTGGTCGAGCCGGATGAACTGCGGCAGGAAGGCGAGGAAGAAGACGATCGCCTTCGGGTTCAGCAGATTCACCCAGAAACCGCGGCGGGTCATCGACCAGGCGCCCTCCGGAGGGCGCACGAGGGGGTCCTCGCCATCGGGGGCGGCCGCATCGGTCTTGATGAGCAGGAGCCGCACACCGAGATAGACGAGGTACGCCGCGCCCGCGTAGCGGATCACGTTGAACAGCAGCGGGGAGCTCGAGACGATGAGGCCGACGCCCGCGGCGACGATGACGACATGCGCGATGAGAGCGAGCTGCTGGCCGAGAATGCCCCACCCGGCCCGGCGCCATCCCTCGGACAGCGAGTTCGAGATGGTGTTGATGGCGCCCGCGCCGGGAGTGAGACTGATCACGGCGCAGGCGGCCACCAACGAGAACCAGAGCGAGAGGCTCACTTGCGCAGGCGCTCCGCCACGAAGTCGACGTCCTTGTCGCCGCGGCCCGACAGGTTCGCGATGACGATCGAGTCCGACGGCAGGGTCGGCGCGAGCCTTCCCACGTGGGCGAGGGCGTGCGACGACTCGAGGGCCGGGATGATGCCCTCGGTCCGGGTGAGCAGCTGGAACGCCGCGAGCGCCTCGTCGTCGGTGACCGAGACGTACTCGGCGCGTCCGATCTGCTCGAGGTGGGCGTGCTGCGGGCCGACACCCGGATAGTCGATGCCAGAGCCGATCGAGTGCACGGGAGCGGGTTCGCCGTTCTCGTCCAGCAGTACCTTCGTGTGCATGCCGTGGATGTCTCCGACCACGCCGAGCGTCATCGTGGCCGCGTGGCGCTCGGTGTCGAGACCCTCGCCGGCGGGTTCCACGCCGACGATGCGCACGGACTCGTCTTCGAGGAAGGCGTCGAACAGGCCCATCGCGTTCGAGCCGCCGCCGACGCAGGCGACGAGCGCGTCGGGCAGGCGGCCCTCGGCCTCGAGAATCTGCGCCCGCGCCTCACGGCCGACGACCGACTGGAAATCGCGCACCATGCTCGGGAAGGGATGCGGGCCGACGACCGAGCCGATCGCGAAGAGGTACTCCTCGGGGTTCGCCGCATACACCTCGAAAGCCGAGTCCACAGCTTCTTTGAGCGAGCGACCGCCCCGCTCGACCGGCACGACCTTGGCGCCGAGCAGTTCCATGCGCACGACGTTGGGGTGCTGCTTCTCGACGTCGATCGCGCCCATGTGGATCTCGCAGTCGAGGCCGACGAGCGCCGCGGCGGTCGCGAGGGCGACGCCGTGCTGCCCGGCTCCGGTCTCGGCGATGACCTTCTTCTTGCCCATGCGCTTCGCGAGCAGCGCCTCGCCGAGCGTGTGGTTGATCTTGTGCGCGCCGGTGTGGTTGAGGTCTTCGCGCTTCAGGTAGACCTTCGCCCCGCCGAGCTCGCGTGTGAGATTCTCGGCGAAGTAGAGCAGCGAGGGGCGGCCGACGTACTTGGTGAGCAGCGACTGCAGCTGCTGCTGGAACTCTGGGTCGCTCCGTGCTGCGTCGTAGGCCGCGGCGACCTCGGCCATCGGCTCGACGAGGAAGGGCGGCAGCACGGCGCCGCCGAAGTCTCCGAAGTAGCCCTGCTCATCGGCGCGGTAGGGGGAGGACTGGGTGTCTTGCATGGTGGTTCCTTTGCGTCATTGCGCCACTCGAAGAGCAAAAAACACCGCCTCCGAGGGGCGGTGTCGTTGAGATATGCAATCGTGAACGCGAACCGCCGTCAGGCGATCCACCACTGCGTCACGATATGCATGCGGCGAGTGTATCACCCGCCGACACGGCATCGACGAGGATCCCCGTCCCGGCCTGCGAGAATGGGGAGATGCGCATCGTCTTCGCCGGAACCCCGCAGTTCGCCGTGCCCAGCCTGCTCGCTCTCGTGAAAGCGGGTGGCGACGCGCCCGAGCACGAGGTGGTCGGCGTGCTCACCCGCGAGGACGCGCCGCTCGGACGCAAGCGCGTGCTCACCCCCTCGCCGGTGGCGCAGGCGGCTGAGCAGCTGGGCCTGCCCGTGCACAAGGCGAACCGTCTGGGCGATGCCGCGACCGAATGGGTGCGCGGTCTGAAGGCGGAGCTCGGCGTCATCGTCGCCTACGGCGGGCTCGTGCGCGAGCCGCTGCTCTCGACGCCGCGGCACGGCTGGGTCAATCTGCACTTCAGCGAGCTGCCCGCCTGGCGCGGGGCGGCTCCGGTTCAGCGCGCGCTCATGGCGGGTGAGCAGCGCCTCGGGGTCACCGTCTTCCGACTGGTCGAGGCGCTCGACGCCGGTGACGTGCTCACCCGTGACGCTCGGGAGTTCGAGCCCGGCACGAGCGCGGGCGAGGCGCTCGCCGAGCTCGCCGCCTTCGGCACGGACGCCCTGCTGCGCGCCGTGCGTCTGCTCGAGAGCGATCCGTCCGCGGGGGATCCGCAGCTGGGCGAGGCGAGCTATGCGCACAAGCTGGGCCGCGAAGACGGCCGTCTCGATCTCGCACGACCCGCCCCCGAGGTGCTCGCGCACTGGGCCGGCGTCACGCCGGAGCCGGGGGCGTTCGTGCTGTACGAGAACCAGCCGCTCAAGCTGCACGAGGTGAAGCCCGTCGCAGAGGCGGAGCCTGCGACCGCGCCCGTCGGCGTGCGGGGGAGCGGTGAATCGGGTCGGGCATCCGCCCGGCTCGTGGCCGGTCGCGCGCTCCTGGAGCTGCCCGGAGGTGTGATCGAACTGGCGAGGGTGCAGCCCGCCGGCAAGCCCGCCATGGCCGGCGCGGACTGGTTGCGCGGACGCGGCGGAGAGGCGGTGCTCTCGTGAGCGCGGCCGAGCGCCGAGCGGCGGCGCCGCGGCCGCGATCCTCGACTGCGCAGCGAGGCGCCGCCCGAGTATCCGCCGCCCGCCTCGTGGCCTACGATGTGCTGCGCGACGTGGACGAGCGCGACGCCTACGCGAACCTCGCGCTCCCGGCCAGGATCCGAGAAGCGGGGCTCGACGGACGCGATGCGGCCCTCGCGACCGAGCTCGTCTCGGGAACGCTGCGCGGCCGCGGCCGCTACGAGCGCATCATCGAGCTGGCGGCGGGTCGTGAGATCGACCGCATCGACGCCCGCACGCTCCGAGTGCTGCTGCTCGGCGCCCATCAGCTGCTCTCGATGCGCACCGCCGCGCACGCCGCCGTGAACGAGAGCGTCGAACTGCAGCGCAAGGTCGCGAACGCGGCCGCAGCAGGCTTCGTGAACGGGGTGCTGCGCGCGATCGGACGCTCGACGAACGAGGAGTGGGATGCTCGGATCGACGAGCACGCCCCGAGCGCCGACGCCGCGCTGGCCGCGCGCAGCTCCCACCCGGCCTGGATCGTGCGCGCTCTGCGCGACGCACTGCGCGCAGAAGGCCGGGAGCACGAGCTCGCCGAGCTGCTCGCCGCTGACAACCTCCCGCCGAAGGTGAGCCTCGCGCTGCTGCCGGGCTCCGGCGTCGACGCCGAGACCGCCTCGGTGCTCGGCGGCGATCCCGAGCGGGGCCGCGAGCTGCGCGCGAGCGGAGCCTCCCCGATCGGCCTCGAACTCGACGGCGGTGACCCGGCCCGTGCGATCGAGGCGATCGACGAGCCCGACGGGAGCGTGCGCGTGCAGGATCAGGGCTCCCAGCTCGCCGCGCTCGCCCTCACTCGAGCCAGGCCGATCCGCGTCGGCGAGCACTGGCTCGATCTCTGCGCCGGCCCCGGAGGGAAGACCGCGGTGCTCGGGGCGGAGGCGGCACTCGCGGGCGCCACCGTGCGGGCGAACGAGGTCTCCGAGCATCGAGCCGAGCTCGTGCGACGCTCCGTGGAGGCCAACCGCGAGTCCGTCGAGGTGGTCTCCCACGACGGGCGCGACGAGGCGGCCTTCTCCGACATCCGGCGTGCGGGCGCGGATTCGGATGCGACTGCCTCGGGTGCGGCCTCTTCGGGGGCCGGCTACGACCGGATCCTGGTCGACGCGCCCTGCTCGGGCCTCGGCGCGCTGCGCCGCCGTCCCGAGGCGCGGTGGCGCAAGCAACCGGCCGACCTGCCCGAGCTCACCACGCTGCAGGGCGAACTGCTCGCCGCCGCCGCCGACCACCTCGCTCCCGGCGGTCTGCTCGCCTACGTGACCTGCTCGCCGCACCGCGCCGAGACGCGCGTCGTGCTCGACGGGCTGCTGCAGCGCCGCCCCGAGCTGCGCGAGCTCGACGCCAAGGCCGTGGTGAACGGCATCGCCCGCCAGCCGCTCGACCTCGCGGGAGAGGCGCTCAGCGCGCAGCTGTGGCCGCACCGGCACGGTACGGACGCCATGTTCATCGCGCTCGTCGAGCGGATCGACCGATCCTCGTAGCGGCTACTCCCAGACGCTCGGCGCCTCGGCACGCGTCGGCGGCAGCTGAGTCGCGCGGCCCCAGGCGAGGATATCCTCGGGCACGCGGAACTCGGAGCGGTCGGCGCCGGTCTTCTCGATGAGCTCGTCGATCTTCACGACGCCGCCCGACTTCTTGAGAAAGCGGGCCCTGACGATGGCTCTCGCGTAGACCTCGGGCCGCCGCGAGGCGTCGGGCCGCACGAATCGCTGCTCCATGTAGACGGCCTGCTCGTCGAAGCCGAGGATCTTCGACTCGATCCAGAAGCGCTTCCACGGGTTCAGCGACTTGCGGTAGGTGATCGTCTGTGCGACGACGACCGGGTACCAGCCCTCGCGCTGCAGCATCGCCCAGGTGCCGGTTCTCTTGATCATGTCGAACCGGGCGACGTCCATGATCGACAGGTACTTGCCGTTGTTCATGTGGTTCAGCACGTCGAGATCGGTCGGCCAGACCCGGAAGCGGGAGCGCGAGACGTCGGCGAAGCGCAACGGCTTGCGGCGCGGAGCGATCACGAACATGTGCCAGAACGTTCGGAAGATCATATGCATACCGCGAAGACTAGGGGGAGGCGACGAGGATCGCACGCCCGTTGTGGGAGTGCTGCAAAACCCCTTCGCGATACGCGCCGTCGAGCTGGTGCAGTCGCAGTCCGAGCGCCTGCGGATGCTTCGCTCCGAGCGCGACGATCGAGCGCAGCAGCGCGACGGCCGAGGGTGCGCGCCGCCAGTCGGGAGCCTCGAATCTCGCGCTGAGGGCGGCCTCGATCGGCGCGAGCCGCGCGGCGAGCGCGTCGTCCGGGGAGTCCTGCTCGGCCAGTGCGGCGCAGAGCTCGCGAACAGTCCAATTCATGTCGATTGGCACTTCGAAAGGCGAATGGGCGGTGAAACGGTGGGCCATTGCCCCAGAATGTCTGCGTATGAGCTTCTTTGACAGGGCCAATGGCAGGCTGGTGGATCACGGATCGGATACCGTGGGCGTCGACCGCCTGCTCGAACGGATCGGCCGCTGGGCCACGGGCGACGGCACCCTCGCCGATCAGCTCGCTCGAGCGATCGCGTCGCTCGTGGAGCGCGGGGAGCTGCGCCCGGGGGATCGGCTGCCGGCGGAGCGCTCGCTCGCCTCCGCGGTCGCCGTCTCGCGCGGCACCGTGGTCGCAGCCTACGCGACGCTCGCCGAGCGCGGCGTGGTCGAGCGACGGCAGGGGAGCGGCACGAGGATCGCCGGCTCGCCGCTGCGGCTCGCCGGCCCCGACCGCGGCGGGCGCACGGAGGCGCTGTTCTCGGCGCTGCCCTCCTCGATCGACCTGCTCCGGAGCGTGCCTCAGGTGCCCGAGCTCGCCGTGCGCCTCGTGCGGGAGCACCGCCCGGCCGCCGATGTCGAACTGCTCTCGGAGACCGACCCGGTCGGCCTGCCCGTGCTGCGCACCCTCATCGCGGCGCAGTTCACCCGGGAGGGCACGCCCACCACGCCCGAGCAGATCCTCGTCACCCACGGCGCGCAGGCCGCGCTGTACCTGCTCATCGACGAGCTGATCTCGCCGGGCGACGTGGTGCTCGTCGAATCGGTCACCTGGCCGGGCCTGCCCGATGTGGTGCGCCGCCGCGGCGGTGTCGTGCTCGGCCTGCCGATGGGCGAGCACGGGCTCGACGTGCATGCCCTCGAACAGGCGATCGTGCGCATGCGCCCTGCGCTCATCGCGGTCAACCCGCACCACCAGAACCCGACCGGCACCAGGATGCCCGATGACGCCCGCCTTCGCCTCGCCGAGCTCGCCGCCGAATACGGCGTGCCCGTGCTCGAGGATCGGGTGCTCACCCCGATCGCCTTCGACGGTCTCGTGCCCCCGACGCTCGCCGCGCTCAGGCCGGATGCGCCGATCCTCGTCGCCGAATCCGTATCGAAATGGGCATGGGCCGGGCTGCGCGTCGGTTGGCTGCGCGCCGATCCGGTGCTCGTGCGCCGACTGCGCGGCACGCGGCAGGTGGCGGATCTCTTCACGAGCATCCCGGCGCAGCTGCTCGCACTCGACTTCCTGGAGCACACGGCCGAACTGCGGCGGGAGGTGAGCGGTCACCACCGTCAGATGCTCGCCGTGCTGCAGGAGCTGCTCGCCGAGCACCTGCCCGAGTGGGAGTTCGCACCGCCGAGGGGAGGGCTCTCGATCTGGGCCCGCCTGCCTGAGGTCTCGGCCGAGGAGTTCATCGGGCGGGCCGCGATGCACGGAGTCGCGGTCGCAGGCAGCTCGGCCTTCGCCGCGAACGCCTCGGACTCCGGCGACGACTGCGTGCGCATCCCGTTCACGGCCCCCGAACCGGTGCTGCGCGAGGGCGTGCGCCGACTGGGCGACGCCTGGCGAGAGATGCGCTGAGCGCCCCGGCCCGCGACGTGTAAACTGGATCGGCGCGAATCCGCGCTCGATCCTGCCCCCGAACCGAACCGGAGTAACACCGCATGGCAACCTCGAACGACATCAAGAACGGCACCGTCATCAAAGAGGGCGGTCAGCTCTGGAGCGTGGTCGAGTTCCAGCACGTCAAGCCGGGCAAGGGCGGC
>JBEBTD010000021.1:0-17479 GCA_040393965.1 Leucobacter soli
CAGGCGTCTACGTGCACGGCCTGCTCGACCTCCCGCGCAACTGCCGGGTGGTGGAGCTCAAGCAGGCGTGCTATTCGGGAACCGCCGCCCTGCAGTTCGCGCTCGGCATCGTCTCGAGAAACCCGGACGAGCAGGTGCTCGTCATCGCGAGCGACTCGGCGCGCTACGCACTAGATTCGAGCGGCAAGAGTACGCAAGGGGCTGGCGCGGTGGCCATGCTGGTGACTGCCGATCCCCGGCTGCTCGTGATCGAGCCGACGACTGGGCTCTACACGAGTGACGTGCACGACTTCTGGAGGCCGCATTATCTCTCGCACGCGTTGGTCGACGGCAAGTTCTCGATGTCGGCCTACCTGGATGCCGTGGAGGGCGCCTACCGCGACCACGAGACGCGCGGTGGGCAGCCGATCCAAGAGGTGGATCGGTTCTGCTATCACCAGCCGTTCACGAAGATGGCGATCAAAGCCCACGCGCACTTGCAGGCCCTTGCCGGCCGTGTTCTCGATCGCGAGGAATCCCAGCGTCAGCTCGGGCCGAGCCTCGACCTGAATCGACGCGTCGGAAACACTTATACGGCGTCGCTCTTACTGGGCGTGCTCTCGCTGTTGAACCACGACTCGGCAGATCTCGCGGGAAGCCGCATAGCTCTGTTCAGTTACGGTTCAGGCGCGGTGGCGGAGTACTTCACGGCGCTGGTGCAGCCGGGCTATCGTTCGCTGCTGCGCGCCTCCGAGGATGAGGCCCGGCTCGCGGCCAGGACACCTTTGGAATACGCCAGGTATCGCGAACTCCACGAGCGCGTCGATCTTGTCGACGGAACCGAGTTCGCAACGCCGCGCGTCACTGCCGCACCGTTCCGTCTCGCCGGGGTGCACGGGGATGTGCGCAAGTACGAGCCGACACAGCCGACGACACCCTAGACGCGCTGGATGATCGCGGCGGGGTTCACCGCGGATC
Organism: Leucobacter soli; assembly: GCA_040393965.1. GTDB lineage: Bacteria > Actinomycetota > Actinomycetes > Actinomycetales > Microbacteriaceae > Leucobacter > Leucobacter soli_C. The sequence continues at coordinate 958 of JBEBTD010000021.1, forward strand.
TCTGAAGCGAGTCGTAGGAGCTGTGCTCGCCGAAGGCCTGCAGGATGCGCGGCCAGTCGCCGAGGGCGAGCACGTCGAGCAGTTCGCGGTGCTGCTCGTAGAGCGTCGAACTGGAGGCCTCGTTGCGGCTGTTGCCGGCGTTGTTGGCCAGCCAGAGCTGCATCTGCAGCATGAGCTCGCGGGAGTAGCTGGTCAGGCGTGAGTTGCCGGCCAGGCGCACCACTTCGAGGTGGAAGTCGGTGGCAAGGGAGATGACCTGGGGCGCGTCGTCGATCTCGGAACTCTCGCGCATGCGCTCGACCACGGCTTCGAGCGCGCCGAGCTCCGGCGGTTCGAGCCGGTCTGCGATGAGCTGCAGCGCCTTGCCCTCGAGCAGTTCGCGCAGGTCGATGATCTCGCGCACCTCGTGATCCGAGAAGGTGGCTACCCGGTAGCCTCTGCGGGGGATCTGCTCGAGCAGCCCTTCGCCGTGCACGAGGCGCATGGCTTCGCGTACCGGCGGGCGCGAGATTCCGAGGCGACCGGCGAGGGCTTCTTCGCGTACGGGTTCTCCCATGGCGGGCTCTCCGCTGAGCAGCATCTTGCGCAACGCCTGGGCTGCGCTGACGACCAAACTCTCCTGGTTGATCCCGTATTCGGTCATATGGGTAGATCCTCTGCGTGTCGGTCGGAGCTGGCCGGTGTAGGAGAGCATAGCGCCACTTCTCTGTCCGGCCCGGGAGCCGTCCAGGGCAGGTGAGGGCAGAAATCAATGCTTGCGTTTATTGTATTTTGTAGACAGAATGGTCGTCAACTTCCCCGCGACACCGGTTGCAGCGAGTTATCAAAGGAGATAAAGAAGTGGCTACATTCAAACGAGTACTCAAGACGGGGCTGATCGTGGCCGCCGTCGCGGCCCTCGCGGCCTGTTCGTCGACCGCGCCGGGCGACACCACCGGCGACACCGGCACGGGCGGTGAGAGCGTCGAACCGCTGGTCATCGCGACCAGCGGCACCTACCGGCCGCTCGCCTTCTCCGACGCGGGCGAGCTGGTGGGTCTGGAGATCGACCTCGGCAACGCGTTCGGCGAAGCCCTCGGACGACCGGTCGAGTGGGTGGAGGCGCAGTTCGCCGGCCTGCTCCCCGGTCTCGAGAGCGGACAGTACGACCTCGTGATGTCGGGCATGACCATGACCGAGGAGCGCACGGCCCAGTTCACCTTCACCGAGCCCTACTTCTACGACGGCATCGTCGCGGTCGTCCGAGCCGACAACGACACCGTCACCGACGTCCGCGAGATGGCCGGGCTGCGGGTCGGCGGCATCGGCGGCAGCACGAACGAGAAAGCCGCGCACGAGATCGGCGGCTTCAGCGAGTTCGTGGACTACCCCGGCGTGCCCGAGGGCATGAGCGACCTCATCGCAGGCCGCATCGACATGTACCTCACCCCGCGCATCAACGCCACCGACTTCATCGCCTCCGCCCCCAACGGCTCCGAGGTGAAGATCGTCGGCGAGGACTACAATCCGATGCCCTTCGGCGCCGCCATGTCCCGGGATGCCGAGTACCTGAAGCCCGAGATCGACGCGGTGATCGAGGAGCTCATCGCCGATGGCACCTTCGAGGAGTGGTCGCAGAAGTGGCTCGGGTATTCGCTGGAGACCAATCGATGATCCTGGCCGCTGATTCCGTCGCCCTGCAGTACCTCCCGCTGTTCCTGCGGGGCGCCGGAACCACCCTGCTCATCGTCCTCTCTGCGATCGTCTGCGCCACGCTGCTCGGATACATCATCGCTCTGATGAGGCTTTCGAGATCGAAGCTGCTGCGGGCCGCGGCCATGACGTGGGTCTGGATCTTCCGAGGCATCCCGCTGCTCCTGCTGCTCTTCTTCTTCTACTATTCGAGACCGTTCGGCATCACCCTCGGGGCCTTCACCGCGGGACTCATCGCGTTGACCTTCAACTCCTCGTCGTTCTTCTCCGAGATCATCCGATCGGGCCTGCAAGCGGTGCCGAAGGGGCAGCTCGAGGCGGCCGACTCCGTCGGAATGAACCCCGTCCAGAAGTTCTTCCGCGTGACGGCACCCGTCTCGATCCGCATCATGACACCGCCCTACATCAACAACTGCGTGATCCTTCTGAAGGAGTCCGCACAGGTGTCGATCATCACGGTTCCCGACCTGATGCTCCAGGGGCAGAAGGCGTTCAACGCGACCTACAACGTCACCGAGACGCTCGGCGTGGTGGGGCTCATCTATCTGACGATGACAAGCGGGCTCATGGCCATCCAAGTCCTCATCGAGAAGTCGACCGGCAAGAAGACCCTGTCGCGCAGGCAGCTCCGCGAGAAAGTAGCAGTGATCAATGATCGAGCTTGAACACTTGACGAAGAGCTTCAACGGCAAGAAGGTGCTCGACGACATCTCGCTCTCGGTGGGCGCGGGGGAAGTCGTCTCGATCATCGGCCCGAGCGGTGCGGGCAAGAGCACGCTGCTGCGCTGCATGAACCTGCTCGAGGTGCCCGATGCGGGCCGGATCTCCCTCGGCGAGCGGTCGATGGAGCTGAACGCCTCGGGCAGGGGCCACCTCTCGATCGCGGAGCGGTTCAGAACCACCTGGCTCCGCACCGAGCTCTCGATGGTGTTCCAGCAGTTCAACCTCTGGGATCACAAGACGGTGCTCTCGAACCTGATGGAGGGCCCGACCATCGTGCTCAAGGAGAGCAGGAAGGAGGTCGAGCAGCGAGCCCACGAGGTGCTCGAGCAGGTCGGACTCGCCGAGAAGGCGCATGCCTACCCCTCGGATCTCTCAGGCGGCCAGCAGCAGCGCGTCGCCATCGGCCGTGCGCTCATGATGAGGCCGAAGGCGATCCTCTTCGACGAGCCGACCTCCGCCCTCGACCCGGAACTCGTCGGCGAAGTGCTCGAGCTGATGACGAACCTCGCCAGATCGGGAATGACGATGATCGTCGTCACCCATGAGATGAGCTTCGCCAAGGGGGTCTCGGATCGCGTGCTGTTCATGGAGAACGCGAAGATCGCGGTCAGCGGTACCCCTGATGAGGTCTTCGGCCATCCTCGCCTCGCCAACTACGCGGCGAAGCTGGGCGCGGGCGCGTCACAGGCGCCTCGCGAGTCCGCCCCCGAGGCTGCGGCCCCGGATGATCCCGGCGAGGCGGAGGGGCGCTCCTGATGGCGATGGGACTGACGGAGCGGCGAGCGCGGGAGGCGCTGCAGCGGATCAGCGGATCCTCGAGGCCCGAGGCGTGGATATCGGTGCGCCCCGAAGCCGAACTGCTGCGCGAGGCCCTCGCTGCGGATGAGCGCCTCGCTGCCGGCGAGTCGCTCCCCCTCGCGGGCCTCGTCTTCGCAGTGAAGGACAACATCGATGTCGAGGGGCTCCCCACGACCGCGGCGCATCCCGCTTTCTCCCGCCTGCCCGAGCGCTCCGCCCCCGCGGTGCGGGCGCTCGTCGCGGCGGGTGCGATCTGCGCGGGCAAGACGAACATGGATCAGTTCGCGACCGGTCTCGTCGGCACACGGAGCCCCTACGGCGCAGTGAGGCACGCCTTCGACGAGGATCGCATCTCGGGCGGTTCGAGCTCGGGCTCGGCGGTGGTCGTGGCCAACGGCGAGGCGGACTTCGCCCTGGGCACCGACACCGCGGGCTCGGGCAGGGTGCCCGCCGCATTCCACGGCATCGTGGGCGTCAAGCCCTCGCTCGGGATCGTCGCGTCCGACGGCATGCTGCCCGCGGCCAAGCCCTACGACACCGTCTCCGTGTTCGCACGTGAGCTCTTGCTCGCGGCACGCGTGTTCCAGACGATCCTCGCCGATCCCGTGGACGAGCTCTTCCTCTCGGCACCGCTCGCGGCTCCGAGTCGGCCGCTGCTCGCGGTGCCCGACGCAGCCGGGCTCGAAGCGCTCTGCCCCGAGGCCGCCGAGGCGTTCACGCGGGCGAAGGGCTTGCTCGCCGCGACGGGAGCATGCTTCGCGGAGATCGACATGGCCCCCTTCTTCTCGCTCGCCGAGCTGCTGTACGACAGCGCACTCGTGTCCGAGCGCAGCGCCGCGTTCGGCCGGGCGGTGCCTGCCGACGATGACGGGTGGGATCCCTCGGTCGCCGCGATCGCCGGGCAGGGCATGGCCTACTCCGCGGTCGACTTCATCGATGCCCGCGAGCGGATGGCGAAGCTGAGCGGTGAATGCCATCGTGCGCTCGCCGGGACGACGGGCCTCCTCCTGCCCACCGTCGCGACGCATCCCACGATCGCCGAAGTCCAAGCCGATCCGATCGGCGTCAACCGTGGGCTGGGGAGGTACACCAACTTCGTCAACCTCATGGGTCTCGCAGCGGTCGCCGTGCCGGTGCCAGGCGCCGCCTCCCGGCGCTTCGGCGTCACACTCGCGACTCCGCACGGGCACGATGCGGTGGGGCTCGACCTCGCCTCCCGGCTGCTCGGAGAGCCCTGGGCGCTGCGCGCGGACATCGGCCACGACATCGCCGTCTTCGGCGCACATCTTCGCGGTCAGCCCGCCAACGCGGAGCTCGAGGGGCTCGGCGCGAGATACCTCGAGGACGTTTCGCTCCCGCCTCGTTACCGGATGGTCAGGCTCGACACCGATCCGCCCAAGCCGGGCATCGAATTCTCTTCCGAACCGTCGCCCGGCATCCAGGGCGAGCTGTGGCGGGTTCCCTCGGCGAGGGTCGCGAGGTTCCTGCGCGCGCTGCCCGAACCGATGACGCTCGGCCCGATCACCCTGGACGACGGCAGGATCGTCACCGGTTTCGGCTTCAGAGGAGGCGGTGCGGAGCACACCGACATCTCGGGTTTCAGGTGCTGGGACGCCTATCTCGCCGGGTCGGGCTGACGATGGAGCGTCAAGCAGCCCTCTCCCATCATCCACTCGCGCTATTCGAAGGAACACCGATGCACTCACCGCGCCCAGAGGCCGCAGAAGACTTGATCTGGAAGCCCGCCGGAGAGCTGCAAGCGATGCTCCGCGCGGGGGAGGTCTCCTCGGAGGAGATCACCTCCGCCTATCTCGATCAGATCGAACGCGTGAACCCCCAGGTGAACGTCATCGTCTCCCAGCTGTCGAGGGTCGAGGCGCTCGCCGCCGCTCGTGAGGCGGATGCGGCGATCCGGAACGGGGACGAGCTCGGGCCCCTGCACGGCCTGCCGACCGCGGTCAAGGATCTCACGGACGTCGCCGGGTTGCCGACCGCCTTCGGCTGCGAGGCGTTTCGAGACGCACCGCCGGCGGGCCGCGACGCCCTGGTGGTCTCACGTCTGCGCGAGGCCGGGGCGCTCGTCATCGGGAAGACCGCGACCGCCGAGTTCGGGGTGGGCACGCTGACGTTCAGCGCGCTGAACGGGGTGACGCGCAACCCCTACGACCTCACGAGGCATGCCGGCGGTTCCAGCGGCTCGGCGGCGGCGGTCGCGGCCGGGATGCTGCCGTTCGCGGACGGCACCGACAGCGGGGGGAGCCTGCGCTACTCGGCCGCGTTCTGCAACGTCGTGGGCGTGCGCACCAGTGCCGGGCGCATCCCCTTCGACGGGGGTGGAAGCGGCTGGTCGCCGCACTCCGTGCTCGGCCCGATGACGCGCAACTCCTCGGACGCCCTCCGCTTTCTCAGCGCGGTGTCGGGGCCGAGCCCGCAGAGCCCGATCTCTCTCGACGCCGAGCCGGAGAGCTTCGGCTCGGCGCGCCCGGTCGACCTCTCTCGGGTGCGGATCGCATGGAGCGAGGATGTGGGCGGCCTCCCGGTGGATCCCGCGGTGCGGGCGGTGCACCGGGCGTTCAGGGCGCGTCTCGAGGATCTGGGCTGCACGGTGGTCGACGCCGAACCGGATTTCTCGGGCGTCGACGAAACGTGGGAGGTCATCGAGATGTTCGGCTTCTTCTCGAAGGGGTACGAGGTGATCGAGGGACGAGAGCACCTGTTCCGTGCCGACTACGTGCGAAACGTGCATCAGGGCCGCGACACCTCGGCGACGGAGCTCGCGCGCGCGTTCGCGCACCGCACCCAGATCTATCGCAGCACCGCGGCATTCATGGAGCAGTTCGACCTCTTCATCACGCCGGCGACTCCGCTTCCCGCGCCGCCGGCTGAACTCGAGTGGCCCGAACAGATCGACGGGTGCCGATTCGAGCGGTACTTCGAGTGGCAGCGTCTCGCCTGCAGGCTCACCGCGACTTCCCATCCGGTCGTGGTCACGCCCACCGGCCTCGACATCGACGGGCTGCCGGTGGGGGTGCAGGTGATGGGGAGGAGCCGAGACGAGCTCGGGCTGCTCTCGATCACCGCCGCGATCGAGGAGGCGCTGGGCACCACGCTGCGAGTGCCGGATCTCTCGGCGATCGGCTGACGCCCGCGCCCGACCCGCGCTACATCGGATTGCCGGTGATCGCGCCGACGAAGATCAGGGCGAACACGAGGATCGCGGCTGCCGTGAGCAGGGCTGCAGCGCTGAGGGCGAGTCCGGTGACCGCGACCGCCTTCGACTGACGCTTCCGCAGTGCCGCGATCGCCAGGGCGAGTCCGATGACGCCGAGCACGGAGGAGGCGATGAGCGCGCCGTTGCCCGCCGTGCTGAAGAGGAAGACGAGGAGCAGCGCCAAGCTGAGCAGCCCGGCGATCAGCGAGAGCGAGGCCGGCAGCTTCGAGGCGGTGGCGGGCGTTTCCATGAGACTCCTGTCGAACGAAGGGGTGCGCGGGCTCTCAGCGTACGAGCGGGGAGGCGCCGGCCCGGATACCTGGCGACTTCTCGCCAATCTGGCATAGGCTGTGGGAATGGGAGCAGGCGGCGAGGCTCGGCCTGGCGGTGCATCACCGTCCGCGGGCGGGCAAGCGGAGACCCTTGTCCGCGACTACGAGCGCGTCGCCGAGCGAGGTGTGAAGCGCGAGTGCGAGCTGTCGGAGGCCGGAAGCGCCGGCGTCGAGCTCGCCGCCGCGGTCGCCCGTCTCCTGGCCGCCGGCTTCGCCGCGCGGCAGTCCGGTGCGATCATCCTCAGACGGCCGGAGGACTGCCCCGGGGAATTCGACGATGCGGTCGATGCGCGACTGCGTCACGCCTACGGGTGCTGGTTGCGCGCCGGTGCCGATGACGGCGCCGACGGTGCGGGCGGCGATGAACTGCTCTACGGAGAGCTCGGCTTCTGGCAGCACTGGTGGAACATGCTCCGGGATCGCGACCATGCCCGGCAGGGCCCGCTTCGCATGGACATCGTCGTGCCGGACGACGGGAGCTTTGCCGTGCGCCGGTGGCTCGAGGAGTTCGATCCGGAGATACGCTCATTCGCGCTGAACGGCGAGGCGCTGCGGGGGAGGGCGATCGTTCCGCCCCAGTCGCTCGGCTCGGCGGTGGAGCCCATGCTCGACCTCTCGACGGAGTCGGGGATCGATGTGCGGGTGCTCTCGAGCGAGGCGAGGTTCGTGCTCTACGACGGCGCGATGGCCGTGCTCCCCGTGCCCGTCGCCAGCGGCGAGGGCGACGGCGAAGAGCGGCCGGGAGCTCCGGAACCCCATCGGGCCGTTCGCTCGCGGGCGATCGTCGATCCGCTGCGGAGCTTCTTCGAACTGCTCTGGCGTTCGGCCGCGCCCTTCTCGGCCTATCGGCTCGAGCATCATCGGATCCTCGCACTGCTCTCGAACGGGTACACCGATGCGCGCATCGCTGCGGAGCTCAACATCTCGCCGAGATCGGTGAGCCGCCGTGTATCGGAGATCATGGCCGAGCACGGGGCGGGTTCGCGGTTCGAACTCGGGGCCAGGTACGGGCGGTATCACCCCTGACCGCGCGGGAGCTTGGCGAGAATACGCCAGGCTTGCCGCGATCGAGACGATGCTTGCCACGATGTCGGCATGAGCACGACGCAGACGAACCGATCCGCAGTACCCGAAGACGGGCGGCACGGGCTCGCGGCCGAGGTCACGATCGAGGACATGCTCGCTCGCCCGCGCGAGGACGACGGTTATTTCGGGCCCGGTAGCGTGACCTGGCGGGTGATCGCGCACCCCGCCGCGCTCGGCATCGGAGGGGGCATGGCGGTGCTGCTGCAGGTGCTCGACCCGGGCGAGATGCGGCACCTCTCCCGCACCACGATCGCGAGAGAGGGGGAAGAGGCCAAGGCGGCCAGGTTCAAGCGCACGGGAGCCTACCTGATCACGGTGAACTTCGGGGATCGGGCGCATGCCGATGCCGCGGCGGCGCATGTCGATCGCCTGCACGAGCGCGCGGTGTTCACCGACCCCGATACCGGGGAGGTGGTCCGGGCGAAGCGTCCCGACTGGCTGCGCTGGACGCACAACACGTTCGTCTGGGGCGCCCTCACCGCCGCCCTGGCCAACGGCCTCGAACTCACCGAAGCCGAACAGGACGAGTTCGTGCGCGAGCAGCACCGCGCGGCGGAGCTGCTGCACGTGCCCGGGCCCCTGCCCTCCACCAGGCGCGAACTCGACGCGGAGATCGAGGCGAAGGGCGAGCGCGACGCCGCGCTCATCCTGCCCGCGGCGGATATCGCGCTCGCGCTGCGGCACCCCGGCGACGGCGGCGTCGTGCAGCGCTGGGTGGCGCGCAACGTGCAGTGGGGCATGCTCGCCCTCATGCCCCAGTGGGCGCTTCGGCTCTACGGCGTCGACGGCCTCGACGATCGACGTGTGAGAACGGGCAAGCGTTGGATGAGGCTCATGATGCGGATCGCCGCGCGCAACCGCAGAATGGAGCAGCTCATCGACGACGCCATGGCCGAGGCGACCGTGCACCCCTACCAGCGCATCAGGGAAGCGCGGGCGGCGAAGCCCGTGGCGTAGCGTCCGCTGCGCAGACCCGCGGCCTATTCCTTGTCCGCGGCCATCCTGATCGCCTCGCCGCGGGTCCGGATGAAACGGGTCATGCCGTCGGTTCGATCCGAGTCGGCTCCCTCGCCGATCTCGGACTTCGCGAGTGCGGCGGCGTTGGCAAAGCTCGCGCCGATTTCGACGCGATCCCACTGTTCGTCGAGCAGGAACACGGTCTCGGTCGCTTTGATGCTCGGCCATGAGGCGAGTTCCGCGGTGACCAGGTGGTGGACGGCCGAGACGTTCGGGGCGCGCACCAGCAGCATGCCGTCGTGCTGACCGGTCGTCACCGCGAAGTACTCGAGTTCCGCGACGCTGGGCAGGCGCTCTCGGAACTCCTGCCAGCGATTCTGCTCGATGCTGACGAACACGAGCGCCGAGATGTCGAGCCCCGTCGCTCCGAAGTCGAGCGTGGCGGTGAACCCCGTGATGACGCCCGCCTCGATCAGTGCCTCGTATCGCTGGTAGGCGCTGGAGCGGGAGATGTCGAGTTGCTTGGCGAGCGCGGCGATCGAGAGCCTGCCGTTCTTGCGCAGGAGGTCGAGCATCCCGATATGAATGTCGTCGAGTTTCATGCAGGGCTCCGATCTGTCCAAATCGTCGAGTTCGACTCTAGCTGATTTTGGACTATTTGCACCTATTCGCCTATATAAATGGATGAACATTTCGTTATCTTCGTTTGATTGACACAACTATTAATCTCGGATTAGTTTCAGTGGACAGATATCCGTTTTGCTGGAGAAGCGGAATCGGTGAAATTTAGGAGAAATCAATGAAGCTTTCGTGGAAGAAGGCGATCGGTGCGATCAGCCTCGTCACGGCGGCCGGTCTCGCTCTCAGCGCGTGCGCGGGCGGCGGCGACAATGGCGGCGGGAACGCCGGTGGTGCCGAGGGCGGCAAGACGCTCGTGGTCGACGCCTCGTTCGACCTGAAGACCGCCGACCCCAACCGCCAATACGAGACCACCGGTCAGATCGTCGCGAAGGCGCTCTACCAGACCCTGCTCACCTTCGACGGCAGCGATGTGACCACTCCGGTCGACGGCCTCGCGAGCTACGAGATGAACGACGACAGCACCGTGATGACGCTGACGATGAAGGAGGGAGCGGTCTTCTCCGACGGCAGCCCGGTCACCGTCGACGATGCGGTGTTCTCCCTGAAGCGCCTGCAGGGCGTCAAGGGCAACCCCTCGTTCCTCCTCGACGGGGTCGCGGTCGAGAAGGTCGACGACACCACCCTCACCCTGACGAGCGAGACGCCGAAGCCGGAGCTCCCCTTCATCCTGCCCAACGGCGCCCTCGCGGTCGTCAACCAGGAGGTAGTCGAGGCGAACGGCGGCACGACCGACGAGAGCGACGCCGCCGAGGCGTTCCTGAACGGCGAGTCGGCGGGCTCCGGCCCCTACGTGCTCGAGTCGTTCGACGCGGCCAAGCAGGTCGTCTTCACCGCGAACCCGGAGTTCACCGGCGACAAGCCTGCGTACGACCGCGTCGTGCTGCGCAACGTCGAGGGCCCGACGCAGAAGCTCAACGTCGAGAAGGGCGAGTCGCAGCTCGCGCTCGACCTGAACCCCGATCAGGTGGCCGAGCTCGGAAGCGCCGATGTGAACGTCATCAGCAGCGCCTCGCAGTACATGATCTTCCTGCTGCTCAACCAGAACCCCGAGGTCAGCGCCTTCACGAGCAACCCCGATTTCCTCGAGGCGGTCAAGCTCGGCATCGACTACGACAAGATCGTCGATCTCGCAGGCGAGGGCGCGGTTCGCCCCGGCGGCCCGATCCCCTCGATCTTCGTGGGCGCGCTCGACGCCGCCGACGGCAACCAGCGCGATGTCGACGCGGCGAAGAAGGCACTCGCGGCATCGGGCTACAACGGCGAAGCGGTCACCCTCAACTTCCCGAACGACATCACCGTCCAGGGCCTGTCGTTCAGCAGCATCGCCGAAAGCGTGCAGGCGCAGCTGAACGAGGTCGGCATCAACGTGACCCTCGCCCCGGCGCCTGTCGCCACCGAGCTCGACGCCTACCGAGGCGGCACCGAGGTCATCGGCCTCTGGTACTGGGGCCCGGACTTCCCGCACCCCTCGAACTACCTGGTCTTCTCGCCGGGTGAGCTCGTGGGTCTGCGCGCCGGCTGGCCGGCCGAGGCCGACACCGCGTCCGCCGAGCTCGCGAAGGCCGCGCAGGCCGCGGGCGACGACGATCGCGCCGCCGCCTTCGAAGCCTGGCAGATGCAGCAGAACGAGACGGGCCCGTTCATCCCGCTGCTGCAGCCCGCGCAGAACGTCGTCACCGCTCCGAGCATCAGCTCGGTGGAGACGAACGCCGTCTGGACCGTGGACCTTGCCAGCGTCAAGTAACACCAGCACGCGAGCCCTCGGGCTCACGTCCGAGCGTGGCGCACGACGGGGCATCCCCCCGTTCGTGCGCTACGTCGGCGTGCGCCTGGGGCTCACCGTGCTGCTGATGTTCGGCGTCACGCTCGTCACCTTCACGCTGACGAACCTGGTGCCCTCCGATCCGGTGCAGGCCGCGCTCGGCGAGCAGGCGGCCGCGAACCCCGAGATCGTCGCGAAGTTCCGCGCCGAGCAGGGTCTCGACAAGCCCCTTCCCGTGCAGTACGTCACCTACCTCGGCCATGTGCTGCAGGGCGACCTCGGCGTGTCGACGCAGACCCGTCAGCCAGTCGCGAAGGAGCTCTCCGAGGCCTTCCCCGCGACGATCGAGCTCGCCCTCGCCGCGATCTTCTGGTCGGCGCTCATCGGCGTCGGCCTCGGTCTCTGGGCCGCGCTCAAGCACCGCAGGTTCACCGATCAGGTGATCCGCGTCATCAGCCTGATCGGCCTGTCATGGCCGACGTTCTGGCTCGCGCTCGTGGTCTACTACGTCTTCTTCTTCGTGCTCGGCATCTTCCCGGGCTCGGGCCGACTCGACCCCGCCAGCTACCCGCCTCCGCACGTGACAGGGCTCTACACCGTCGACTCGCTGCTCGCCGGGCAGTGGGGCACCTTCTGGGATGCGGTGAAGCACCTGGTGATGCCGGCCTCGGTGCTCGCGCTGTACACGATCGGCCTGCTGACGCGTTTCGCGCGATCCGCGGTGCTCGAGGTGCTCGACATGGACTATGTGAAAGCCGCCCGCGCGAAGGGCCTCCCGAGCCGCACGGTGACATTCGGCTATGTGCTTCGCGCCGCGCTCGTGCCGATCATCACGGTGCTCGGCCTGGCCTTCGGCTCGCTGCTCTCGGGCACCGTGCTCGTGGAGAAGGTCTACTCGTGGCACGGCATCGGCGAGTACTCCTTCGCTGCCGCCACGAGGCTCGACCTGCCCGCGATCATGGGCGTCGGCCTGATCGTCGGCATCGTCTACATCAGTCTGAACTTCCTGGTCGATCTGCTGTACGGCGCGATCGACCCGAGAGTGAGGGTCGCATGACCGACATACTCGCCCAGCAGACGAAGCGGCGCAGGCGGATGAACATCTCGCCGGCGTTCCGCACCCCGCTCGCGGTCACCGGCGGCGCGATCGTGCTGTTCTGGCTGCTCGTGATGGTCTTCGCCCCCGTGATCTCGCCGGCGGATCCGCTGGCGCAGGCGTTCGACCGCCTGCAGCCGCCGAGCGCCGAGCACCTGTTCGGCACCGACCAGGTCGGCCGCGATGTCCTCTCGCGCGTGATCCACGGATCCCGCATCTCCCTGCCGCTCGCCCTCGGCCTCGTCGCCGCCGCCATGGTCGTCGGCGGCGTTCTCGGCGCGATCGCCGGCTACTTCGGCCGAGCGATCGACGAGGTGATCATGCGTCTCGCCGATCTCGTGTTCGCGTTCCCGACCATCATCCTCGCGATGGTGATCACCGCCGCCCTCGGCCCGAACCTGACGAACGCGGTGATCGCGATGCTGATCGTGTCGTGGCCGGCGTACGCCCGCGTCACCCGTTCGCTCGTTGTCAGCGCTCGCAAGCAGGAGTACGTGGTCGCCGGTCGTTTGCTCGGCGCGGGCGCGTTCACCTCGCTGCGCCGCGATGTGCTGCCCAACGTGCTCTCGCCGGTCTTCGTGCTCGCGATGCTCGATGTGGGCACGGCGATCCTGCTGCTCTCCGGTCTGTCGTTCCTCGGCCTCGGCGCGGTGCCCCCGGCGCCCGACTGGGGTGCGATGGTCGCGGGCGGCGTCGAGCAGTTCTCGTCGTGGTGGATCGCCGCGTTCCCCGGCCTCGCCATCTTCACCGTGGTGATGGCGTTCAACTTCATCGGCGATTCGCTGCGCGACTCGCTCGATCCGCACACGCAGGATGCGGTTCAGGGAAGGGCGATGTGATGAACGAGTCTGCAACGAGCGGGTCGGGCCGGGCTGTCGCCGCCGCCGCCCGAGAGGGCCTGCGGATCAGGGGCCTCACCGTCGACATCAACGGCAAGCCGATCATCCGGGGCATCGATCTCGACCTCGTGCCCGGCAAGATCACCGGCCTCGCCGGTGAGTCGGGCTCGGGAAAGTCGATGACGGGTCTCGCGATGCTCGGCCTGCTGCCGGACGGTTCGACGACCGGGGGCGGCATCGAGTTCGCGGGCCGGAATCTGCTGGAGGCCGATGAGCGCGCGTACGGCGACGTGCGCGGCGCTCGCATCGCGATGGTGTTCCAGGATCCGACGGCGAGTCTGCATCCGATGCTGACGATCGGTCGACAGCTGACGGATCATCTCCGGGTGCATACGGGCATGGGCAAGCGCGCGGCGATGGCGAAGGCCGTCGAGACGCTCGAGCTCGTGAAGGTGCCCGATCCGGCGACCGCGCTGAAGAAGTACCCGCACCAGTTCTCGGGCGGCCAGCTGCAGCGCGTCGCCATCGCGGTCGCGATCATCTGCGAGCCGGAGATCCTGATCGCCGACGAGCCCACGACGGCGCTCGACGTCACGGTGCAGGCGGGCGTGCTGCGGCTGCTGCAGCAGCTCTGCGACGAGCTCGACCTCGCCGTGCTGCTGATCACGCACGATCTCGGTGTCATGTCGAGCCTCGCCGAGCGCATCTCCGTGATGCGCCGTGGCGAGATCGTCGAGGAGGGGCCGCGGTACGAGGTGCTGCGTCGGCCTCAGCACGCCTACACCCGCGCGCTCGTCGAGGCGCTGCCCAATCACGAGCCCTTCCTGGAGGGTTCCGTCGCCCCGCCGTCTCCCACTGTTTCCACGGAGGTCATCGCATGAGCGCCCCACTGCTGACCATCGACGATGTGAGCGTGCGCTACAAGCTGCCGGGCGGCGGCAGCCTGACCGCGGTGAACGGGGTCAGCCTCGAGGTCGCCGAGTCGAGCGTCGTCGGCCTCGTCGGCGAGTCGGGCTGCGGCAAGTCCACGCTCGCGCGCGCGGTCTGCGGGCTCGAGCCGGTCTCGGCGGGCTCGATCGCCTTCAAGGGCGCCCCCGTGCGCACCCTCGGCATGCGCCGGCGCCCGCCGGAGCTGATGCGCATCCAGATGGTCTTCCAGAATCCCTACGCCTCGCTCAACCCGCGGCGCACGATCGGCAGCCAGATCGCAGACGGCCTTCGAGCGAATCCGGCGAAGACCTCGTGGAGCGTGGCCGGACTGCTCGAGGAGGTCGAGCTGCCGAGCGATGTGCAGAGCCGCTTCCCGCATCAGTTCTCCGGCGGTCAGCGCCAGCGGATCGCGATCGCCCGCGCGATCGCCTCCGGCCCTGAGCTGCTGATCGGCGACGAGCCGATCGCCTCCCTCGATGCGAGCCTGCAGGCGCGTGTCGCCGGCCTGATGCGCAAGCTCGCGCTCGAGACCGGGGCTTCTCTGCTCTTCATCAGCCACGATCTCGCGGTGGTGCGGATCATCGCCGACGAGGTCGCCGTGATGAACCGGGGAGAGATCGTCGAGCACGGCACCTCTCAGCAGGTCTGGGATCAGCCGCGCGAGGACTACACCAGACGGCTGCTCGCCGCGATCCCCGCGGTGGACGGGCTCGGCACGCTGCCGGGCGGAGAGAAGGTCGCGTGATGGAGAGCACGATGCCGGACTCCTTGAGAATCGCCGGCGCCCACGTCTGGGAGGGCGCCGATCGCGGCTTCGTGCAGCGCGATCTGTTCGTCTCGGCCGGCCGGGTGGTCGACTCGCTTCCTGGCGAGGATCGACCCCCCACGCTCGACGGTTCGGGCAGGTGGCTGATCCCGGGGCTGATCGACGCCCACTTCCATGCGTATGCGACGAGCATGGACGGGTTCGAGAACGAGCGCGGCCCGCTCAGCTTCGCGGCGATCAACGGCGCGCGCAGGCTGGGCCTCGCTCTCGGCCGCGGCTTCACCACGGTGCGCGATGTCGCCGGTGGCGACATCGGACTCGCCCGCGCGATCGACGCCGGGCTCTTCGCTTCTCCTCGTTACCATTTCACCGGCCCCGCGCTCAGTCAGACGGGCGGTCACGGCGATGCGCGCTCGGCGCACGTCGATGTCTGCTTCTCGCACGGTCACATGTGCGAGGTGGTCGACGGGGTCGACGCCTTGCGCATCGCGGTGCGGGAGCGTCTGCGAACCGGCGCGCACGCGATCAAGGTGATGACCTCTGGCGGGGTGTTCTCGCTGACCGATCCCATCCGTGTGCCGCAGTACTCGGCGGAGGAGATCCGCGCGGTGGCGGACGAAGCCGTTCGGCGCGGCAGCTATGTCACGGCGCACGCCTACTCTTCCGAGGCGGTGCTGCACTCGATCGAGAACGGGGTGCGCTCGATCGAGCACGGCAACCTGATCGACGCGAGCACGGTGGCGCGCATGGCGCAGCTCGGTTCGTTCCTGGTGCCGACGCTCGCCGCCTACGATGCGATGGATCGGCGCGGCGCCGACCTCGGGCTCAATGCGATCTCCCTGGCCAAGAACACCGAGGTGCTGTCGAAGGGCAAGGAAGCGATTCAGCTCGCGCTCGCCGCGGGAGTGCCGGTCGGCTTCGGCAGCGATCTGATGGGCGATCTCGAGGACGATCAGCTGTGCGGTGTGCGGCTGCAGGTCGAGGCGGCGGGAGCCGTCGAGACGCTGCGCTCGATGACCGAGGTGAACGCTCGGCTGATCGGGGATTCCCGGCTCGGTCACCTCGGCGGCGGCGCCTACGGCGATGCGGTGCTCCTCTCGGCCGATCCGATCGCGGAGCCGGCCGCGCTGTGGGAGCAGGATGCTCGCATCGCCGTGGTGCAGGACGGGCGCGTTGTCGCCTGAAGCAGAGGCAGAAGGGGAGGTCGGCGCGCTGCGGCGATGCCGTTCGGATGGAAAGCTTGATGATGGAACAGGATGAGACCGGGCTCGCGGCCGAGGTGCGCGAGCTCGTCGAGACGATGTACGCGGGCTATCTGAGCGGCGACCGCAGTGCGATCGACGCGATGCTCTCGCCGCGGCTCACGATGTTCGACTCCGCCGCGCCCGAGTTGATCGACGGCATGGCCGAGCTGCAGAAGGTGCGCGACGCCCGGCCCGGCGCCGACGGTTCTCCGCCGTTCCTGCGCGAGACCGCGCTGGTGCCCGACCGCTTCACCGCCCGCGAGCTCGGTTCCGCGGTCGTCGCCACCTGGTGGTTGAGGATCGATGCCGAGGATTCCGAGGGAAACCGCGTCTCGCCCGAGGTGGTGCGCAACTCGGCGGTGCTCTCGCGGGGCGTCGACGGCGGGCTCATGATCGAGCACATCCACGAGGATGTGCTGCAGGGGTTCGGCGGGGAGCGCTAGA
>JBEBTD010000022.1:0-16904 GCA_040393965.1 Leucobacter soli
CTGCCCCCGGAGTCCGTCGAAGGGGGCGGGGCGAAACCGTGTGCGCTTCGGCCCCGGTATCCCCATTTCGCGCGTCAGTAGTTGTCACCAAACCTGACGTGAGGCAGCAACTACTGACGCGCGTAGGGGGGTGCCGCGGGCGGGGCGAAGCTGTGTGTGCGACGGGCGGGTCAGTACCCCAGCCGTGAGCGCAGGTCGTTGAGCAGCTGCGAGGAGCGGAGGGCGGTATCGGGGCCCACGGCCGAGACCGCTTGCACGAGCACGTCGCTGACGAGGATGCCCGAGAGCCCCTCGGCCGTGAGGCCCGTCGGCGTGTGCGGCGCCGCGAGGGAGACGGTGATCCGCGAGCCGAGCGTCTCGTGCAGCTCGTCGGTGACGAGCAGCACGCTTGCGCCGACGAGCTGCGCCTGGTCGAGCAGGGCCTCGATGTCGCGAGTCACCCGGCCGGGGGCGAAGATCGCGAGCAGATCGCGCGAACCGAGGCTCATCACCTCGTCCGCGAGTCGGAAGCCGTCGGTCGTGAGCCGGCGCGTGGAGACCCCGATGCGCCGCAGCCGCAGGGCGAGGTGCTCCGAGGCGATGCCTGAAGCGCCGAGACCGTAGCAGAAGACGGTGTCCGCGTGCGCGATCAAATTGACCGCCGCAGAATACCGGTCGTCGTCGTTGGCCCGGCCGCTGAGCTGCACGATCTCCTCGGCTTCGGCCCAGACCTCTCGTTGGATCTGGTGGAGATCCTGCCCCACGTGCTCCAGTCGCTGCCGCAGCCTGATGTCGGGTGCGACGCTCGAGCTGAACGGCGCGGCGACCTCGTGCTTGAGGTCGGAGAGGCCGGAGTAGCCGAGCGACTGCAGCGTGCGCACCACCGATGCGTTGGAGGTGCGGCTCTGCGACCCGAGTTCGGCTGCGCTCGCGTAGAGCAGGCGCTCGGCAGACATGGCGGTGAGCACGCGGCAGACCGCGCGCTCCGACTTGGAGAGCTCGTCCCAGCGCTCGGCGATGCGGTCGCGGAGCTTCGTGAGCGCACGATTTTCCGTATCGCTTGTTACAAACGGTTCCATTGATGTATCATCTCGTACTAGAGGGTGAGAATCCGTAACGGATGTTCCACTCATCTTTCTCCGCTCGACGGAGAATCGCAAGCCGGATCGCGGTGCGGCCGTGATCGATGACAGGGAGGTCCCATTGAGTGATGCAGGGCGCATCCGCGTGCTCGAGGTGAGCGGTACGCCGCGCGAGCGCGGCCGCCAGTACGGCGAGGGGGCCCGGGATCTGATCGCTGCGGCGATCGGCTACTACTCAGAGGCGCTCACCAGACAGACCGGCATGAGCTGGGGCGACATCACCGACTCCGTTTCCCAGTGGCTGCCCATCTCCGAGCAGCTCGCCCCGCACCTCGTCGAGGAGATGCGGGGCATCGCCGAGGGCGCCGGCGTCCGCTTCACGGAGATCCTCACGCTGAACGTGCGGGGTGAATTCGTCTACGACCACCAGGCCGCGGGCCCCGCGACCGTGCCGCCGCCCGCCGAGGAGCAGGAGGACGAGCGCGATGCGGTCGACGGCTGCACGTCCTTCTTCCTCACCGGTGCGGCGAGCGGCACCGGGCACACCCTGGTGGGGCAGAACTGGGACTGGCGCACGCTGACGGCCGACACGACACTCGTGCTGCGAGTCGTGCAGGATCCGCTGCCCACGCTCGTGATGCAGGTCGAGGCCGGTCAGGTCGGACGGCACGGTGCGAATTCGGCGGGGATCGCCCTGAACGCGAATGGACTGGGCGGCAGGTTCGGCAACGAGATCGGACTGCCGCAGACGCTGATCCGCCGCCTCGTGCTCGATCACGGCGACCTCGCGTCCGCGCTGAAGACCCTCGTGAAGACGCGCCCGCACATCGCCAGCAACGCGCTGCTGGCACACCGCAGCGGCTTCGGCATCGATCTCGAGACCACGCCGCACGGCGTCGACTGGATCTACCCGGATGAGCACGGCGTCATCGCCCACACCAACCACTTCCAGGCCTCCGTGCCGCCGCAGCTCGCGGGTCGCTACCGCCCCGTCTCAGCCGACTCCCTGCTGCGTTTGCCGCGGGTGCGGGCCGGGCTCGCCCGGGTGGCCGAAGCCCGTGGCACCGAGGAGAGCGCGGCGCTCGTGCGGGCGGCGATGTCCGACCACCTCGGCTATCCGGAGGGTGTGTGCACGCACCCCAACCCCGACTCGCCGCCGCTCAAGCAGTGGTCGACGCTGCTCTCGAGCTGCGTCGATCTGACGAGCGGCGCCTATCGGATCGCCGCCGGCTACCCGTGCGAGACCGACTACGAGCTGCTGCCGTGGAACATCTACGACGGCCCGGGATCGCCGGACTGAACGGCTCGGCTGCGCGGCGAAACCGCGGGTCGCCGGATACGACGAACGACGAAGTTTGCAGATCACATACGCTGACAAGGAGGCGTTTTCGATGAAGAAATCACAGCACCACGGAATGAGGACCGCGCTGGGCGCGACGGCCGTCGCCGCGCTCGCGCTCACCGGCTGCTCGGGCGGTGGAACAGACGGGGGCGCGGCACCTGCCGCATTCGATGCTCCGTTCGCCGCGCAGACGCCGGCGGCGACGGGCCCTATCGAGTCGGCGACCTGGATGCTCGGATCCGAGCCCACCACCATGGACGCCGACATCGACGCGACCACGGCCGACGACACGGTGCTCGCCAACACCTGCGACCGCCTGATGCAGGTGCAGCCTGACCTGTCGCTGGGCCAGGGCATCGCCTCCGAGGCCGAGTGGGTCGACGACACCCACGTGGTCTTCACGATCCGGCAGGACGCGGTCTTCCACGACGGCAGCCCCGTGAGTACCGCCGACGTCCTTTGGAGCATGCAGCGCCACGCTGCGGAGGGCGCCGCGGAATCGGACGAGTACCAGAACGTGGTCTCGATCGAGCAGACGGGCGATGATCGGATCACCGTCACCACGACCCAGCCCGACGCGATCTTCCTGCAGGCGATGGCCGGCGACGGCGGCATCGTGTGGAACCCGCGCGTGATCGAAGCCGAGGGCGACGCCTTCGGCGGTCCGGCCTCGGCCTCGGCCTGCAGCGGCCCCTATCAGATCGAGTCGTGGGAGCCGGGCTCGCAGCTGACCATCGCGAAGTTCGACGACTACTGGAACCCGGATGTCGAGGCTCTGGCTGAACGGGTGGTCTTCCGCTGGGCCGACGAGTCGGCGATCGTGAACAGCCTCACGGCCGGTGAGGCGCACGGCGCCTACCTCGAGAACGCGGGCGCGGCCGTCGCCTTCGCGGGCAGTTCCGACGTCTCCGTGTTCCAGGGCCCCTCGACGAACGCGTGGGTGCTCGAAACCACCGACCGAGGAGCGCTCACCGACGTGCGACTGCGCAAGGCGCTCTCGCTGGCCCTCGACCGGGAGGGCATCGCGACGGCCGCGTTCAGCGGACTCGCCGAGCCCTGGAAGACCCCGGTCGGAGCCGGGGCGTGGGGGTACGAAGCCGACGCCTTCCAGCAGGCCTTCGACGCGCTCGAGGGAGCGCCCGCCGAGCCAGGCGAGGACGACCTCGCCGCGGCGAAGGCGCTCGTCGAGGAGGCCGGTGCGCCGAGCGAGAAGCTCGTGGTCGCCTCGAACGGCTCGTCGACCCACAACGTGATCGCCAACGCGCTCGTCGCGGCGGCGAAGTCGATCGGCCTCGAGGCCGAGATCCTCGTCGTACCTCAGGCGCAGTACGGCGACTTCTACTCCGATACCGAGTTGCGCGGCCGAGCCGACCTGTGGCCCGACGAGTACTACATCTCGAAGAACGACCCGCTCGGCTTCTACAAGAACGGCAAGTCTGACGCGAGCGTCAACTTCGGCATCCTCGACGACCCCGAGTTCGATTCCCTCGTGGAGCAGGGCTACGCGGCGACCGACGACGCGGAGCGCGCCGAGATCA
The DNA here is from genome assembly GCA_040393965.1 of Leucobacter soli. Classification (GTDB taxonomy): domain Bacteria; phylum Actinomycetota; class Actinomycetes; order Actinomycetales; family Microbacteriaceae; genus Leucobacter; species Leucobacter soli_C. Next base: position 3,942 of record JBEBTD010000022.1, read on the forward strand.
CGATCGAGCTGCAGCGCCGCTGGGTCGAGAACGCGGTGTGGATCCCCGTCGTCGCCACGCCGGCCACTCTCGTGATGTCGAACGATGTCACCGGAGTGCCGTCATCCGCCGCCTACATCTACTACCCGTGGGCGGTCGACCTCGGCAGCGCGAAGGGCTGACCCCCGTGTCCCCCGCGATCCGCAAGCTCGGCGGCATGCTGCTCACGCTCGTCGTCGCCTCCTTCATCATCTTCGCGGCGATGTTCGCCGCGCCGGGTGATCCGGTGACTTTCCTCATCGGCAACCCGGAGAACATGACCCCGGAGCGGATCGCGAGCGTGCGGGCCCAGTACCACCTGGACGAGCCGCTGCTCGCCCAGTACTGGCACTGGGCCTCGGGGGTACTCACGGGCGACTTCGGGCGCTCGTTCCAGTACCACCAGCCGGTGAGCCAGATCCTCGCCGCGCGCATCCCCGTCACCCTGTCGCTCGTCGGATACGCCGCAGTGCTGCTCGCGGTCTTCGGGATCGGTCTGGGCGTGCTCGCAGCGGTGCGCCGTGGGAAGGCGACCGACACGGCCGTCGTCGGCGGCACCACACTCGCGGCGAGCATCCCGTCGTTCGTGCTGGGCATCGCCCTCGTGGCGCTGTTCGCGGTGCAGCTGCGCTGGTTCCCGGTCGCGGGCGCGGGCAGCGGCGGTCTCGACCGGCTCCACGCGCTCACTCTGCCGGCCTTCACGCTGGCGATCACGGCGCTCGCGATCGTCAGCCGCGTCACCCGGCAATCCATGATCGAGCAGTTCTCCTCGGAGCACGTGGAGGCCGCCCGCGCGACGGGATTGGCCGAGCGCTTCATCGTGCGCGACCACGTGCTCCGCGCTTCGTGGGGGCCCATCATCACGATGGTCGCGCTCGTGATCGCGAGCATGATCGCGGGAACGGTGGCCGTCGAGACGGTGTTCGGGATCTCCGGCGTCGGCTCGCTGCTGGTCGACGCGATCAACACCCACGACTTCCCGGTCGTTCAGGCCGTGCTGCTGTTCATGGTGGTCGCCTACATGGTCGTCACGACAGTGGTGGATCTACTGCTGCCCGTGCTCGATCCCCGCATCAATCGAAGGGCGGTATCCGCATGACCGCGCTGATCCCTCCGCGCCTGCGCGCACGGCGTCGCCGCGGCTCCGCCATCGGGTACTGGATCTCGCTGGGCTTCCTCGCACTCGTCGTGATTGCGGCCGTGCTCGGTCCGTTGATCGCCCCGCGCGCCGCCGACGAGATCGACTTCGCCGCCGTTTGGGCGGCCCCGAGCGGCACTCACCTGCTCGGCACGGATCAGCTCGGCCGCGACCTGTTCTCCCGTCTGCTCATCGGTGCGGGCGAGACCCTCATCGGGCCCGTGCTGCTGCTCGCGCTCGCCACGGTGCTGGGCGTCGCGATCGGCGTGGTCGCCGCGTGGTGCGGCGGATGGGTGGACACTCTGCTGGCCAGGGTCACCGACGTCATGTTCGCGTTTCCCGGCCTGCTGTTCGTGGTGCTCGTGATCGCCGTGTTCGGCAAGGGACCGGTCACGGCCGTCGTAGCGCTCGCCCTCGCCTACGCACCCGTCATCGCGAAGTACACCCGCAGCCTCGCGCTCAGCGAGATGGCGCGCCCCTACATCGACGCCTACCGCGTGCAGGGTCTGGGCGGGATCGCGATCTGCATCAGGGCCGTCGTGCCCAACCTGCTGCCGGCGCTCGTCGGCTACCTCGTCGTGCTCTTCGGCGAGGCGCTGATGAGCCTGGCCACCCTGAGCTACCTGGGCTTCGGCGCGCAGCCGCCGAGCTCGGAGTGGGGCCTCATGGTGCAGGAGGGGCAGGCCGGGATCGTGCAGGGGCACTTCCTGCCGACGCTCGTGCCCGGTATCGCGATCGCGCTCGTGGTGATCGCGGTCAACATCGTCGGCGTCCGCGTCGCCGACCGACTGCTCGCGAGGAGATGAACCGATGCTGCTGAACATCACAGACCTGCACCTGAGCTTCGTCGGCGGTGACGAGCCGGCGCACATCCTGAAGGGCATCGACCTCGGCGTCGCCCCGGGGGAGCTGGTCGGCCTCGTCGGCGAGTCGGGGTCGGGCAAGTCCACCTCGGTGCGCGCGGCGCTCCGGCTCTACGGCGACGAGGCCGAGATCACCGGAAGCGTACTCATCGACGGTACGGAGATGGTGGACGCCGATCCCGCGAGCTGCCGTCGCGTGCGCGGGAACTCGGCGGCGCTCGTGCAGCAAGATCCGCGCGCCGCGCTCAACCCCGTCCGCCGCATCGGCGACTCACTCGCCGAACGCCTCGTGCGCGTGCACGGGATGCGGCGCAGGGAGGCCGACGAGCGGATCCTCTCCCTGCTCACCGACGTCGGTCTCACGCAGCCCGAGCGGCGCATGCGGCAGTACCCGCACGAGCTCTCGGGCGGCATGCTGCAGCGCGTCGTCATTGCCGCAGCTCTCAGCACCGATCCGAAGCTCATCCTCGCCGACGAGGCGACGAGCGCCCTCGATGTCACCACACAGGCGGAGATCATCGCGATCTTCCAGCGCCAGATCCGGGAGCGGGGCCTCGGGATGCTCTTCATCACCCACGATCTCCACCTGGCGGGAGCGATCTGCGACCGCATCCACGTGCTCCAGCGGGGCGAACTCGTGGAGACCCTGAACCGCCCCGGTCTCTTCGCCGAGGCGCGGCACCCTTACACGCGCTCGCTCATCGAGTCGGCGCCGGCGCTCGAACGGAGGGCGGAGTCATGAGTCTCGTCGAGGTGAGCGGGCTGCACCGGGTGTTCCGCATGGGGCGCGGCGCCGAGGACGTCACGGCGGTGAACAGCGCGAGCTTCTCGATCGAGGCCGGCGAGGCGCTCGGGCTCGTGGGGGAGTCGGGATCGGGCAAGTCGACGATCGCGCGCATCCTCGTGGGGCTCGAGCGCGCCGACTCGGGCGAGGCCCGCATCGACGGCGTCGACGTGCTGCAGCCCGCGCGGGGCCGCGGCGCCCGACTGGCACGTGCCCGTGCGGCGCAGATGGTGTTCCAGGACCCGAACGGCTCGCTCGATCGGCGGCTCTCCGTTGGCGAGATGCTGGAGCGCACGCTGCTGCTGCACCGCCGCGCCTCCGGCCGGGCGGAGGCGCGCGCCGGTGCGCTCCGGTTGCTCGATCGCGTGCGCCTCACCGAGCGGCACGCGTCCTCGCGCCCGCACGAGCTCTCCGGAGGGCAGCGGCAGCGGGTGGCGATCGCGCGAGCGCTCGCCGTCGAGCCGGCGCTCGTCGTGCTCGACGAGGCGGTGTCGGCGCTCGACGTGTCGGTGCAGGCGCAGGTGCTCGAGCTGTTGGCCGAGATCCAGCGCGACTCGGGAGTGGGCTACCTGTTCGTGAGCCACGACCTCGCCGTGATCCAGGAGCTGTGCCAGCGGGTGGTCGTGCTCTTCCGCGGCACGATCGTGGAGCAAGGAGAGACCCCACGTGTGCTCGAGTCGCCCGAGCACCCCTACTCGCAGCTGCTCGTGGCCTCGACACCCGGCCCGGACTGGGACCCGGAGCGCGTGGTGCGGGATCGCATGACCTTCACCCAGCGCATGTCGGTCGTGTCGGAGGACTGATCCGACTGGGGACTCTGATCCGCCCGCTCCGGCCCGGTTCCGGCGTCGGTTCCGCCCGTCCCCCGCGCCCCCTTTTCGCGCGTCAGTAGTTGTCACCAAACCTGACGTGAGGCAGCAACTACTGGCGCGCGTAGCGAGGGCGGGGACCACGGGGCGGAGCGACACGCCCAACAGCTGCACACGTTCTGGCCGATACACCCCCGAACACCCCACGCAGAAAGATCACAAAACGGTAACGGACTTCGCTATGCTGTGAGCCACCGCGCGAGGAGGCGCGGCGCGAGGAGGCTCGAGCATGACGGATCAGGCGACCGGTTGGGGGCGCGGCGCTCTGCGCACCGGGCTGCTCGCGTGGGCGCTCGTCACCCTGCTCCTCGTGCTCTGGGGCACGACGCCTCACGCCGCAGCCGCCAGCAGCATGCAGATGCACGGTGCGCTGCACCGCGAGGGCGCCGTCGGCATCATCTCGCACCGCGGGGCCGCCGCGATCGCCCCCGAGAACACGCTCGCCGCCATGCGCGTCGCCATCGACCAGGGCGTCGAGTTCGTCGAGACCGATGTGCAGCTCACGGCCGACGGGGTGCCGATCCTCATGCACGACCCCACTCTCGACCGCACCACGAGCGGCGTCGGCGCCGTTGCGCACCGCAGCTTCGCCGAGATCCGCGCGCTCGACGCCGGCGGCTGGTTTGCCCCCGACTTCGCGGGCGAGCTCGTGCCCACGCTCGAGGAATTCCTCGACGAGCTCGAACCGTCGACCACCCGCGCCCTCGTCGAGCTGAAGGGCGAGTGGAACACCGAGCAGCTGGAGGGCGTCACCGAGCTGCTGCGGTCGCGGTACATGGTCAATCGCGTGGCGCTGCAGTCGTTCGAGATCCCCACGCTGGAGGGGCTGCAGCAGGTGGCGCCCGAGTTCGCGCGCGTGTTGCTCACCCGCGAGTGGGACGAGGGCACCGTGCAGCAGGCGGTGGATCTGCAGGTCTCGGCGGTCGGCGCGCGCACCAAGCTCTACGACGGTCGGCCGGAGCTGCTCGAGCGCCTGCGCGCGGTCGGCATCGGATCCCTCGTCTACACGCTGAACACCGAGAAGCGCTGGGCGCAGGCGAGTGAGCGCGGCGTCGATCTCGTCGTCACCGACGACCCGGTGAGCCTGGCCGTCTGGCGGGACGGATCCGAGGCGCTCGCAGCGGAGTGAGGCGGGGCGCGCGACGCGCTTCGTCATCTCCTGGTGGGGGAGGCCCGGCCACTGCTAGCGTCGGGGTGTCATCGATCGAAGGAGGATCCTCACATGCCCACCCCCACCCTCATCGGCAGTTCCGGGATCGAGATCGCGCCCCTCGCTCTGGGCGGCAATGTCTTCGGCTGGACCGCGGATCGCGACACCTCGTTCGAGGTGCTCGACGCCTTCCTCGCCGGCGGCGGGAACTTCGTCGACACGGCCGACGGCTACTCGCACTGGGCGCCGGGCAACTCCGGCGGCGAGTCGGAGACGGTGCCAGGCCGCTGCGCCGCCTCATGCAGCACGAGATCGACGACCGTCTGGCGCGGGCCATCCTCTCGGGCCAGGTGCGCGACGGGCAGGCCGTACGGGTCGACGTGGCGTCAGACGGGGACGCTCTCGCGCTCTCCAGCGTGGAGCTGCCGCCGGCCGGCTTCGGGGAGCCGGGTGTGCGCGACGACGCGAGCGCGGCTTCGCCGGGCGGACCCGACGACGACGTGATCGAAGCCGAACTGCTCGACGACTGATCGATCATCGAGGCGCCCGTAGGCGTACTTCTCCTGCTACGGAGCCGATCCCCGGCGCGGCACCCCGGGTATACGGTGGAAGGGGTCGGAAGAGAGGACGCGATGGTCGAGTCGGCGAGGAGCGTGCTGCTGCGCTTCGCTCCCATGATCTACGGCCCGACGGTGCTGTTCGCGCTCGGCGAGGGCGCCGTCATCCCCTTGATTCCGGTGGTCGCGGCCCGGCTGGGGGCGGATCTCGCCACCTCGGGCCTCATCGCTTCCGCTCTCGTGATCGGACAGCTGTGCGGCAACCTGCCCGCCGGCTGGCTCGTCGCGCGCATCGGCGAGCGGCTCACCATGGCGATCGCCGGTACGCTCGCGCTGTTCGGGGCCGTCGGCCTGGTCTTCTCGCCGAGCCTCGGCCTGCTCGCGGCATCCGTGTTCGTGATCGGCCTGTGCGCGGCCGCCTTCGGGCTCGCCCGGCACGCCTTCATGACTTCGAAGGTGCCGTTCTCGTTCCGGGCCAGGGCGCTCGCGCTGCTCGGCGGCTCGTTCCGCCTCGGCATGTTCATCGGCCCGTTCCTCGCGGCGCTGCTGCTCGCGTTGACCGGCACCGAGGCCTCTGCGGCGTGGTGCCTCGTGGTCTGCCTCGTCGCGAGCGTGCTGCTGGTGCTTCTCGGGCCCGACCCCGAGAAGAGCCTCGCCGGTCGCTCGCTCGGCGTCGACGGGTCGCCCGACTCGCCGAAGGCGGTCGACGAGGATCGCGCCCGCCCGATGCCGCAGCCGGCAGACACGGGCGAGGCGATCACCGGCAGTGTCGGACTGCCCGCGGACGCGGGTCGGGAGGGCGTCTTCCGCACGATGGTGCGCTACCGCCGAGTGCTCTCGCGCCTCGGCCTGGCGGCGGCCTCGCTCGCGGCGGTGCGCTCTGCGCGCCAGGTGGTGCTGCCGCTCTGGGGCGTCTCGCTCGGTCTCGACGCGCAGACCATCTCGCTCGTCGTCGGCGTCGCGGGCGCGATCGACTTCGCCCTCTTCTACGCGAGCGGACAGGTCATGGATCGCTTCGGGCGGCTGTGGGCCTCGCTGCCGGCCATGCTGCTCATGGGCGCCGCGTTCCTGGGTCTCTCGGTGACGCACGAGCTGCCGGACGCCTCGATGTGGTTCGCGATGTTCGCGGCCGTGATCGGGGTCGCGAACGGCATGTCGAGCGGCATCCTCATGACTCTCGGCGCCGATGTCGCCCCGCAGCACCATCCGGCGCCGTTCCTCAGCTCGTGGCGCACGCTCAACGATGCGGGCGGGGCCGTGGCACCCGTGCTGTTCTCGGGGATCGCCGCGATCTCGACGCTCGGCCTCGCGACCGCGGCGATGGGGCTCATCGCGCTGGCCGGGGCGGCGGGGTTCTGGCGATGGGTGCCGATGTTCGCGAGACGGCCGAACCGGGGCGGCTAGGGTCGCGTTGCCGGACGGGGCGAAGGTCGCGGAGCGCGATCCTCGTCGAGTCCACTGCTGTTAGTCGGCCCGGCCCGAGCGGGCGGCGATGAGCTCGCGAGCGGTCAGGCGATGCGGCCGCTCCCCGTAACCGTCGGGGCCGAGCCCGCTGATGAAGCCGCCGGGATCGACCTCGAGGGCGCCGGCGATGCGCACGAGCGACTCCACTGTGGGACTCGAGACCCCGCGCTCGATCTTGCCGATCGTCGTCCAGTTGACGCCCGAGAGGTGGCCGAGATCCTCGAGCGAGATCTTGCGCTGCTGACGAGCGGCTCGCACTCTGCGGCCGATCTCTTCGGCGGCGGGAGAGTGAGGAGTGGGCACGGAACAAGCGTGGTCGCCCGGAGTGAAAATAGCCAACGCCTTGACAGCTTGTGCGTCAAAACTCAAGGCGTTTGCGCATTGTCATGACGAGCCGGGCCGCTGAGCATCCGCCCGGAGCCGGGCGCATAGACTGGTGGGCGCCGCGACCGCGGCGATCCGAGCCCGAAAGACTTGAGCTGTGAGCAAAGCCGTTCGATCCGACCGCATGCGCATCATGATCGGTTGCGACACCTTCGCGCCCGACGTCAATGGAGCCGCCCGCTTCGCCGAGCGCCTCGCCGCCGGCCTCGTCGAACGGGGCCACGAGGTGCACGTCGTCGCCCCAGCCCAGCGCTGGCGGCGCAGCGCGCCGCACACCGAGATCATCGAGGGCCAGCCGATGACCCTGCACCGGCTGCCTGCCATGCGCTGGCTGCCTCACGATTGGCTGCGCTTCGTCCTGCCCTGGCGCGCGCGGCACTACGCCCGCGAGGTTCTCGACGACGTGGCGCCCGACGTGATCCACATCCAATCGCACATCGTCATCGGCCGCGGGCTCTCGATCGAGGGCACCCGCCGCGGCATCCGCCTCGTCGCCACCAACCACGTGATGCCCGAGAACGTGCTCGACTTCACCCTGCTGCCCGAGCGCGCCAAGCGCGTCTTCGTGCGCTGGGGCTGGCAGGACGCCGATCGGGTGCTCGCGCGCGCGAGCGCCGTCACCACGCCCACCCGCCGCGCAGCCGACTTCCTCGAGCGCAACACCCGACGCCGGGGCGTGCTGCCGGTGAGCTGCGGTCTCCGGGCCGCCGACTACACCGCCGACCTCTCCCCGCGCAGCCGCAACCGTATCGTCTTCGTCGGCCGGCTCACGCTCGAGAAGGAGGTCGACGTCATCCTGCGCGCACTCGCCCGCCTCGACCCCGAGCTCGACGCGAGCTTCACCATCGTCGGCGACGGCGATCAGCGCAAGAGCCTCGAACGGATCGCCGCCGACCTCGGCGTCGCCCACCGGGTCGTCTTCACCGGCCGCGTGAGCGACGACGAGCTGCGCCGGCATCTGCGCGAGGCGAGCGTCTTCGCCATCGCCTCGATCGCCGAGCTGCAGTCGATCGCGACCATGGAGGCCATGGCGAGCGGCCTGCCCATCGTGGCCGCCGATGCGATGGCCCTGCCGCACCTCGTGCACCACGGAGAGAACGGCTTCCTCTTCCAGCCCGGCAACGATCGCGAACTCGCCGATCGCCTCTCGCAGGTGCTGCGGCTCGACCCCGAGGAGTATCTCGAGATGCAGCGGCAGTCGCTGAGCGCGGTCGAGATGCACGACCTCGAGCGCACGCTCGACACCTTCGAGGCGCTCTACCGCGGCGAGCGGCCCTAGAGTCCTCAGCTCGGCAGTAGATGCGAGGTCGGGCGCCCGCAGCCCGCATCTACTGCCAAGCTGCGGGATCGGCGGCCGCCGAGCGCCGAGCCGGCGGCCGGGGAGAGATGCAGGCTAGAAGCGCCAGACGACGGCCTGGAAGCCGGCGGGGGGCTGCGGCACCCAGTTCTCCTCGATGGTGACGAGGCCGCTGCCGTAAGGGATGTTCGACTGGATGATCTCGAAGGTGCCGTCGCCGTTCACGCCGGTGATGAGCACCGTGTGCACACCGGTCACCCACGAGGTGGGGTAGTCGAGGTGCTCGTACTGCACCACGTCGCCCGGCTGCGCGAACTCGATGCTGAGACGCAGCGCACCCCGGTAGTTGTCGACCGGGTTTCCGGCCGCCTGGCTGCGGTCGGCGCCGCCCGCATCGAGCCATCGGCCGACGGACATGACGCACTCGCCCGGTGCGCTCCAGCCGGTGGGGCGGCTCGTGCCGATCTCGCTGCGGGCCTGAGCGATGGTGGCCTCGACGTCGAAGTTGTGGGGGGCCTTGCCGTAGTCGCTCAGCTCGAGCAGGGTGTCGAGCGCCTTGGTCTCGATGGAGTTGCTGTTGGCGCTGAGGCTCTGCGAGGCGGCGGCCGGCTGAACGGCGGCGACCTCTTCGAACTTCGCGGAGGTGCTCGGGAGCGCGTTTGCGGGGGCGATGCCGAAGGCCAGGGTCACCAGGGATACGAGGGTCACGACCATAGCCTTGGCTGGGGTTCGCACTCGGTGTCCTCCTGAGATCGGTTTCGCCCGGTCGGGCACAACCTCCCCAGTATGCGTTACCTTTCTGTTACAAAGCAAGTTCTGCGTGAATTTCATACATGTATCGCATCGCCCGCACCGTCGCCCTCGTCGTGTTCGGCCGCGGAATCGCGCTGATCGCGGATCAGATCCGCGCGATCCTCGATCGGTGAACGCACGATGAACCGATGAGCCTCAGGCAGTGCGATCGAGCCGCGCCAAGCGTCGCAGGAACAGCGCCTCGCCGAGCGCGATCCGGCGGATCTCCTCGGGATGCACGCTCTCGTTCGTCGAATGGATGCGGCTTTCGGGATCGGGTACGCCGAGCAGCACGATGTCGGCCGTGGGGTTGATGCCGGCGAGCGTCGTCGTCAGCGGGATGGAGCCGCCCTCGCCGCTCTCGACCGCCTGCACGCCGTCGTACGCGTCGGTGAGCGCCTCGGCCAGCAGCTTGAACGAGGGCGAGGAGGTGTCGCTCATGAACGGGTAGCCGAGCTCGCCCGCCTCGGTCTCGACCCTCACACCCCATGGCGCCACCGCGTGCAGGTGCGCGATCAGCGCATCGCGCAGCTGCGCGGGATCCTCGCCCGGCGGCACCCGCAGGTTCAGCTTGGCCGCCGCCTTCGCCTGGATCGCGGCGACCGCGCCCACCACGGGCGGCGCGTCGATGCCGAGGATCGTGATGACCGGCCGCGCGCAGAGCTGATCGCTGACGGTGCCCGAACCGAGTCGCCGCGTGCCCGGCAGCATGCCCGAGTCGATGCGGAACGCCTCCTCCTCGTACTGCACGCCCTGCCACACCTGGTCGGCGCGGATGCCCGGCACGTTCGTGTTCCCGTGCTCGTCGCGCAACGTCGCGAGCATGGCGACGAGGGCGGCGAGCGGATCGGTCGCGGCCCCGCCGAACATGCCCGAGTGCACGGACGCGTGCAGCGCTTCGACCCGCACTATCACGTCGACCGCGCCGCGCAGGCTCACCGAGAGCGTCGGCAGGCCGAAGGCGGCGTTGCCCGCGTCCTGGATGAGGATCACGTCGGCCTGCCGGAAGAGGGCGGGGTTCGCGAGGGCGTAGCGATCGAGGCTCGCGCGCCCCTGCTCCTCCGAACCCTCCGCGACGAGGATCAGGCCCACCGGGTAGGCGTTCGGGGCCTCGGCCGGCGTCTCGCCCCGCAGCGCGCGCAGCGCCGTCAGGTGCGCGACGACGTTGCCCTTGCAGTCCGCCGCGCCGCGTCCGTAGAGGCGCCCGCCGCGTTCGGTCAGCTCGAAGGGCGGGCTCAGCCACTCGTGCTCGTCGAGGATCGGCTGCACGTCGTAGTGGCAGTAGAGCAGCACCGTGGGCGCGCCCTCGGGAGCGGGGCGGTGGCCGATGACGGCGTAGGTGCCGTCGGGGGTGAGCTCGAGCTCCGCCGGAATGCCCTCCGCCCGGAACGCCTCGCGCACCCACTCGGCCGCCCGAACGCACTCTGCGGGGTCGACGATGCGCTCGTCGGCGATGCTCGGGATGGCGACGAGCTCTCTCAGCTCGTCGAGGGTTCGGGGCATGAGCGCCTCGACTCGGGCGCCGAGCTCGATGCGGTCTGCGGGGATGTCGTACTGCGTGCTCATCCCCCTATTCTCTCGCTTCCCTCGGCCTCGGGGGATCCTCGGCCCGCTCTCGCAGGATTCTCGGCTTTCTCGACCAGAATGGGCGCATGAACGTCAGAGACATCGAGGTCGAGCTGCTCGACGGCACCGCGACGCGCTTCGGGGAGCTCGCCCCCGGCCCGGCGCTCGTCGTGAACGTCGCATCGAAATGCGGCTTCACCCCGCAGTACGAGGGTCTCGAGGCGCTGCACCGCGAACTCGGCCCACGCGGCCTCGCCGTGATCGGCATGCCGTGCAACCAGTTCTTGAAGCAGGAGCCCGGCAGCGCCGACGAGATCGGCGAGTTCTGCAAGCTCAACTACGGGGTGACGTTCCCGCTGCTCGCGAAGGGCAAGGTGAACGGCCGCTCGGCGCATCCCCTGTTCGGCGAACTGAAGCACGCCAAGGACTCGAAGGGCATCGCCGGCCCCGTGCTCTGGAACTTCGAGAAGTTCCTGCTCGGCCCGGGCGAGTCGCCGTCCGTCGTTCGCTTCCGCAGCGCGGTGACCCCCGAGGATCCCTCGCTGCTCGATGCTGTCGAGGCGCTGCTCGCAGACTGAGGCCGGACGCGCAAGCCCCTTGCCCGACTCCTGCGGGCCTGCCTACGCTCGCTGTATGAGTGCAATCGTGCGTGTATCGAGATTCATCGCGTGGGCGGGACTCACCGGCGTCGGTGCGCTGCATGCCGCATGGGCGGCCGGCAGCTCCTGGCCCGCCAAGAACGACCGGGAGCTCGCGAGGGCCGTCGCCGGCGACAAGCGCATGCCCGCTCCCGAACCCACCGCAGGGATCGCCGCAGCCGCCCTCGTCGGCGGGGCGATCGCAGGCGGGGCGACGGGCGAGGGAGCCCTCCCCGTCGCGCTGAGACGCGGAGCCGGGCTCGTGCTCCTGGCGCGCGGCGCCCTCGGCGGGAACGCGGCCCTCGCACTGCTCGGACGCCCCGAGGGCGGGAAGCGCTTCGTCGAACTCGACAACCGGTACTACCGTCCGCTCTGCGCGGTGCTCGGGATCGCCCTGCTCATCGGCGCGCGGAATCGAGGGCAGTGAACCCCTCCCGGAACGAGGAATCCCCCGGCGGGCCGGGGGATTCGGAGCGGAGGATGGGGGATTTGAACCCCCGAGGGCGTGAACCCAACACGCGTTCCAGGCGTGCGCCATAGGCCGCTAGGCGAATCCTCCAGCGCCGGTCGAAAACGACCAGCGCCATCTATCTTAGCCGCAACCTCGAGTCGGGGTCGCTTCGGGCGCCTTCCATGCCGTTGAAGCCGCCCGAAGCGCCCCCAACTCGGCAGGCGTGCGCCCACGTGCACATGGGCGTCGTGTATGTTGCTCGGGCGATGCGTACGTGGCACCGGCAGCGCGGCCGCGGGCGGCGGGTCTTGCGCGGTGCGGGTGCGAGCGCTCCCCGCTCAGTCCCAGCTCGCGCCGGCGGCGAGGCGCTCCCGCTGGTGGCAGCGCGCGCACACCGATTCGTATTCGACGGAGCCGTCGTCGATCGCGACCTGGGCTCCGTCGAACACGGGCCTCCCGTCGATCTTGCGCAGGTTCATCGTCGCCTTCGAGCCGCAGCGGCACAGCGTGCGGATCTCCTCGATCTCGTGTGCGACGCTCAGCAACCTTGCCGCGCCGGGGAAGCTGTCGCCGCGGAAGTCGGTGCGAAGACCGTAGGCGATGACGGTCACACCCACCCGAGTGGCGACGTCGAGCAACTGGTTCGCCTGGCGCTCGGTCAGGAACTGCGCTTCGTCGACGAGGATCACGTCGAGCTCTCCGCCCTCGACGGGGAGCTCCTCGCCGTCGGCCCAGAGGAAGTCGACGGGCCGTTCCACCCCGAGCCGGGCGACGATGCGGTCTCCGCCCTTCAGGTCGACGGCGGGCTTCACGATGAGCATGCGCTTGCCGAGCGACTCGTAGTTGTGCGCGACCTGCAGCAGGGCGGTGCTCTTGCCAGCGTTCATCGCCGCGTACCGGAAGTGCAGTTTTGCCATGAGAGAGACACTATCGCGGGGCGACCGGGAACGGGGGCGGGAGAGCCCGCCTCACAGCTTGGCAGTAGGTGCTGC
>JBEBTD010000023.1:0-16897 GCA_040393965.1 Leucobacter soli
CGGGCGACGCCGCGGCCACCCCGTCGGCGACGAGCTGGTGGATCAAGCTGTACTCCGGGTACTCGGGATCGACGGCGGGAGGCGTGAGCTGCACCATCACCGGCGAGAACTCCTTGGCCTTGTCGGCGAGCGAGACGAAGCGCCCGAGCATCGACTCCGGGATGTCGGTCTCGACGAGGTTCGCCCCCGCGGCCGCGATCTCCTGGAACCGGGTCAGCACATTCGCCGGGCTCATCTGCGCGAGGATCGCCGCCTGCAGCTCTCGCTGGCGATCCATGCGGTCGTAGTCGCCGCGCTCCGAGCCGTGCCGCGAGCGCGCGTACCACTGGGCGTTCTCGCCGTCGAGGGTCTGCAGGCCGGGCTCGATGTACCAGGCGATGTCGACCCAGTCTCCGTACTCGTCCTCGTGACCCCCGACCGGGATGCGCTCCTTGACGTCGATGGTGACACCGCCGAGGGCGTCGATGAGCGATGCGAAGCCGTCCATGTCGATGAGCACGTAGAACTGCACGGTGAGCCCGGTCGCGCCCGACACCGCGTCTTTCGTGGCCTCGATGCCGGGCGAGGAGCCGCGCGAGAACGAGTCGGCGTAGAAGCCCTCGTAGACGGGGTCGTCGAGCACCTCGACCTCGGTGTAGAGGGCGTTGAGGTAGCAGGTGGTGAGGCAGCTGTCCCAGGTCTCGTCGAATGCGTTGGGGGCGACGCCGAAGCCGTTCGGGTGCACGGCGTACATGGGCGAGTCCTCGGGGAACGGCATCTCGATGAGCTCGCGCGGCAGGCCGACGATGACCGACTGCCCGGTCTCGGCGTCGACGCTGACGAGGGAGATGCTGTCGGGGCGCAGGCCCTCGCGATCCTCGCCTGCATCGGTGCCGAGCAGCAGGATGTTGTACCGGCCGTCCACCGGCTCGACCGCGGGCGCTCCCCCGCCGAAGATGTCCCCGATCGCGCCGCGCACGGAGCCGACCGAGTTCGCCGCCCAGCCCGCGCCGAGCACCGGCACGACGGTGAGCAGCACCGAGAGCAGAGCGACCGGCAGCCGCCATCTCGGGTTGACCCGCACGAGCTTCGTGAGGCGCAGCGTGTCGAAGCCGAGCACGAGCCACAGCACCGCGTAGGCGACGAGCAGGATCTGCACGACGAGCAGCACGATCGAGTTCGTGAACACCGAGAGCGTGGCCTCGCGCGCCCAGAACACGCCGCCGAGCACGATCAGCCCGCCGAGGAGCAGTGCGAAGGTCGCCGCGAGCCCGAGGCGCCCGAGCCGGCGGTTGCCGGCGAGCAGCTGGGCGCTGCCGGGCAGCAGGAAGCCGAGCACGACGAGCCATCTGGCCCGCTTGGTCATCAGCGGCGCGGAGGCGGTGTCGGGGTTGCGGATCGGCCGCTCGAGGTCGAGGCTCACGCGTCGTATCCGTTCGGGTTCGCCGACTGCCACGCCCAGCTGTCGCGGCACGCGTCTTCGAGGCTGCGAACGGTGCGCCAGCCGAGCTCCGCATTGGCTCGACGAGGATCCGCCACCGTTTCGGCGACGTCGCCCGGGCGGGCGGGCGCGATCTCGTAGGCGATGCTCGTGCCGGTGGCCCGCTCGAAGGCGCGCACGACTTCGAGCACGCTGGAGCCCGTGCCCGAGCCGAGGTTGTAGACGGCCACGCCGGGGGCGAGGCGCTCGAGCGCGGCCACGTGCCCCTCGGCCAGATCCATTACGTGGATGTAGTCGCGAACGCCCGTGCCGTCGGGGGTCGGGTAGTCGTCTCCGAAGACGCGCAACCGCTCGAGCCGGCCCACCGCCACCTGCGTGATGAAGGGCATGAGGTTGTTCGGGACGCCTGCCGGATCCTCCCCGATGAGGCCGGAGGGGTGTGCGCCGATGGGGTTGAAGTAGCGCAGCAGCACCGCGCCGAGCCTGGGTCGCGCCGCCTGCGCATCTCGGATGATCTGCTCGTTCATCGCCTTCGACCACCCGTAGGGGTTGGTGAGACCGACGCCGACCGGGTGATCCTCGTCCTGAGGCAGGTGCTGCGGGTCGCCGTAGACGGTCGCGCTCGAGCTGAAGACGAGCCGGTCGACGCCGCGCTCGGCGAGCAGGTCGAGCAGGTTGAGCGTCGAGACGAGGTTGACCCGGTAGTAGCGCGTGGGCTGCGCGGTAGACTCGCCGACCGCCTTGAGCCCGGCGAAGTGGATGACGGCATCGAAGTCGTGTCCGGCGAGCGCCCCACGGGAGGCCGCGAGATCGGCGAGGTCGGCGGAGATCACGGGGATCGCGACCCCCGTCAGGCGCTCGACCCGGCGCACCGCCTCGGGGCTGCTGTTCGAGAAGTCATCGAGCACGAGCACCTCGTGGCCCTGCTCGGCGAGCACCAGCGCCGTGTGGGAGCCGATGTACCCGGCGCCACCGGTCAGAAGAACTCGCATGACCTCCAGAGTAGGAGGTGGGCCGGGGAGGCGGCTGGTAACCCGCCGAAAGACGGACCGATCCGCTGCCGAACCGCTCAGATCGCGCGCGTTCCGTTCGCTTTGGACGCGCGCTCACCCAACGCACAGCCGAATGGTCTCGCGACGCGTAAACTGAATTCATACTGCTGTGTCTCGTGGGGGAAGGAAGGTCGTGGCCACACTCACCCTCATCGGCGAGCCCCTCCCTGAGTTCGAAGCACGCGCTCAGGCCGCGGCCTCGAGGTGCCTGACGGAGGCACTTGCCGACACCGCCCCGCGTGGCTGCTCCTCACGTCTCATCGTCGCCCGCGATTCGACGCCGCCTGCCCTCGCCTCGGCCCGCGCGAGCGTCGAAGCCGTGCCCATGAACGCCTCGTCGCTGCCTCTGCTCTGGCGCACCGGCGCGACCGCCAGGCCACTCGACGGCGAGTTCGTGCACGCGAACACGCCGATGATCCCGCTGCGCGCTCGCACGGAGGACGACGGCTCGCAGAGCACGGTGTTCGTGCCGCACACCCTCGCATGGGACGCCCCCGAGCTGATGGGCGCCGCGCAGGCCAAGACCTTCCGCGCCTTCGCGAAGCGCGCGGCCCGACTCGCCGACGCGCTGCTCGCCCCGACGCACGTGGTCGCCGATCGGCTGCGCGAGCGCTTCGGGGTAGAGGTGCAGGTGCTGCCGCTCGCCGCGCCGGCCGAGTACCTCCCCCGGCCCGACTCCGCCGAGACCCGCGCGAGGCTCGGGCTGCCCGAGCGCTATGTCGCGACGACGGCGCTGCCGGGCGAGAACGGGCGTCTCAGCTGGCTGCTCGACGCCATGGAGGCGAACGCCGAGCTGCCCGACCTCGCGATGCTGCACTTCGGCTCCGAGGCGCTGCCGCCCGTGCGCGATGCCCTGCGGGAGCGCGTGCACGTCGTGCAGGTCGTCGAGCTCGAAGAGGTGGGCGCCGTGCTCTCGGGCGCACTGCTGCTGGCCTTGCCCCAGCGCATCCTCGGCGCCGGGTACGAAGTGCTCGGCGCGCTCGAGGCGCGCATCCCCGTGCTGCACGGCGGTTGCGAGGCCGCGGCGGAGCTGGCCCTCGATGCGGCGATCGGGGCCGAAGACGAGCAGGCGTTCGCCTCGACCCTCGCGCATCTCACGAGCGAGGCGGGCGCCGAGGATCACCTGAAGCTGCGCATCTACGCCGACGATCGCAACCGCTCGTACGGCTGGCGCAGCACCGCGTGGCAGCTCTGGGAGCTGCACGCCAACATGTAGGCGCGCCCGCGACCAGCCAGGTACCGCCACCAACTGCACGGCCACCAGCCGGCATCGCAATGTGGCAGTCGTGGCGACTTCGCGTCAGTCTAAGTCGCCACGACTGCCAAGTTGCGAGGGCGCGGGCGCGGGCCCGGAAGGCCTACTCGGTCTCGGTCGCGATACGCGCCTGCAAGGCGGCGTTCTTGCCCTCGACCTGCTGCTCGAGGTCGCGCGCGTAGAGCACGAGCGCCTCGGCGACGGCGGGGTCGTGCGCGCCGAGCAGACGCACGGCGAGCAGGCCGGCGTTCTTGGCGCCGCCGATGCTCACGGTCGCGACGGGGATGCCGCCCGGCATCTGCACGATCGAGAGCAACGAGTCGAGCCCGTCGAGCTTCGCGAGGGGCACCGGCACGCCGATCACGGGCAGGGTGGTCATCGAGGCCACCATGCCGGGCAGATGCGCCGCGCCGCCGGCGCCCGCGATGATCGCCTTGAGGCCGCGGCCGGCCGCCTCCCGCGCGTAGGAGACCATCTTGTCGGGGGTGCGGTGGGCGCTCACGACCTCGACCTCGTGCGGGATGCCGAACTCGCGCAGCACCTGCACGGCATCGCTCATCACCGAGAAGTCGCTGTCGCTGCCCATGATCACTCCGACGAGTGGTGTGTCGCTCATGGGGTCAATGCTATCGGCAGCCCCGGCGCACGGCAGGGTGCCGCGGGACGAGGATCCTGCACTTCCCGATCAGGCGAAGGCGTCCGCCGCCGCGCGGGCCTCGGCGAGCACGGCGTCGAGGTCGTCGCCGGTGACGGTGATGTGGCCGACCTTGCGGCCGGGTCGCGGCAGCTTGTCGTAGCTGTGCACCTTGGCGCGGGGGTGCGCGGCGAGGGCTTCGGCGTAGCGCACGGGCATCGGGCCCTCCTCGGGGCCACCGAGCACGTTGACCATCACCGCGGCGGGGGCCGTCATCGCGGTGTCGCCGAGGGGCAGATCGGTCACCGCGCGCAGGTGCTGCTCGAACTGACTGGTGACCGAGCCTTCGATCGAGAAGTGTCCGGAGTTGTGGGGGCGCATGGCGAGCTCGTTCACGAGCACCCGGCCCTCGGCGGTCTCGAACATCTCGACCGCGAGCACGCCGGTCACGCCGACCCCCTCGGCGACGGCGAGGCCGATGCGCGCCGCCTCGTCGAGGGTCTCCGGGTGCTGCACCGGGGCCGGGGCGAGCACTTCGGCGCAGACGCCGTCGCGCTGGATGGTCTCGACGACCGGCCAGGTGCGTACCTCGCCGCTGGGACGGCGCGCCACGAGCTGGGAGAGTTCGCGCACGAAGTCGACGAGCTGCTCGGCGAGCAGGAAGCCGCCGCGCCCGTCTTCGGCGAGCGCCGTGAACCAGTCGCGCGCCTCGTCGGCCTGCGAGACGACGCGCACGCCCTTGCCGTCGTAGCCGCCGCGGGCGGTCTTGACGACGGCGCGGCCGCCGTTGGCGTCGATGAAGCGCTGCAGCTCGGCCTCGTTCGAGACCGCGGCCCAGTCCGGCACGGGCACGCCGAGCTCAGTGAGTTTCTCGCGCATGAGGATCTTGTCCTGGGCGAACTGCAGCGCGTCTGGCCTGGGGTGCACCACCTTGCCGCGGGCCTCCAGCTCGCGCAGGATCTCGCCCGGGACGTGCTCGTGGTCGAAGGTGACGACGTCGACGGTCTCGGCGAAGGCGTAGACGGTCTCGGGGTCGCGGTAGTCGCCGACGGCGTCGGCCGCGCGCTCGGCGCTCATGCCCTCGCTCTCGGCGAGCACGCTGATGCGCAGACCGAGGTGGATCGCGGGCGGCACCATCATGCGCGCGAGCTGGCCGCCGCCGATCACGCCGACGCGGATGATGCCTGTGTTCTCGCCCGAAGCCATTCCTCTATTCTGCCGCACATCTGCCGCCCCTCCGCTCGCGAAAGGGGTGACGCGCCTCCGACGAGGATCGCAATGGTTGACGAACGTCAACCATTGGCATATAGTTGATTCTCATCAACTAATGGGGCGCGCCGGGCACGATCCGGCGCGCCCCGATCCTCGCCCCTCATCTCCGAGAGCAGCAATGTCACAGACCCCCACCACCGGGCGGAGCCGCACCGCGGCCTTCACCGGCCCCATCCCCCTCGCCCTGCACGGCCGGGCCAAGAACCTCGCCCTGGCCGGCATCTTCATGAGCACCTTCGTCTCCATGCTCGCGATGAACGTCGTCGGCACCTCCATGCCGCGCATCATCGCCGACATCGGCGGCACGCAGGCGACCTTCACCTGGGTCATGACGGCGACCATGCTCGCCTCGGCGATCTCCACCCCGATCTGGGGCAAGCTCGCCGACCTCACGAACAAGAAGGTGCTGCTGCAGCTCGCCCTCGCGATCTTCACCATCGGCTCCATCCTCGCGGGGCTCGCGCACGACCCCACCTGGCTCATCACGACCCGCGTCGTCCAGGGGCTCGGCGTCGGCGGCCTCGGAGTGCTCGGCCAGATCGTGCTCGCCGAGATCCTCAGCCCGCTCGAACGCGGCAAGTACATGGGCATCATGGGCGCCGTCATGGCCGTCGCCACCGTCGGCGGGCCGCTCATCGGCGGCCTCTTCACCGACACCATCGGCTGGCGCTGGAACTTCTACGTCGCCGTGCCCTTCGCGATCGCCGCGCTCATCATGCTGCAGCTCACCCTGCATCTGCCGAGCGAGAAGAAGAAGGTCACGATCGACTACGCCGGCATCGTGCTGATCTCGACGGGCTTCTCGAGCCTGCTCGTCTGGATCACCCTCGTCGGCAGCGAGTTCGAGTGGGCCTCGTGGCAGACGGCCGCGATGGCCGGCATCGGCCTGCTGATGCTCGCGATCGCGGTGGTCATCGAGTTGCGGGTCGACGAGCCGCTGATCCCCCTCGACCTCTTCAAGAACCGCACCTTCACCATCGCGGTGGTCGCCTCGGTCGCCGTCGGCATCGCGATGTTCGCCACCATGGTCTACCTCGGCCAATACATGCAGATCGCGCGCGGTCGCAGCGTGATCGAGTCGAGCCTGCTGTCGATGCCGATGATGGCCGGCGTGCTCGGATCCTCGACCATCGTCGGCCAGCTCATCAGCCGATACAACAAGTGGAAGGCCTTCGTGGTGAGCGGCTCCATCGCCCTGCTCGTGGGTCTCGTGCTGATGGGGCAGATCCGCTACGACACCTCGTTCTGGTACGTGGGCGTCTCGATGTTCGTCATGGGCTGCGGCGTGGGCATGACCATGCAGAACCTCGTCCTCGTGGTGCAGAACACCGTCGCGCCAACCCAAATGGGCGCCGCTTCGAGCGCGGTCACCTTCTTCCGCACACTCGGCGGCAGCGCCGGCATGTCGGTGATGGGCACCGTGCTCGCGCACCGCGTGACCGAGCTCATGACCGAAGGGCTCGCCAAGCTCGCGACGACGAACCCCGAGGCCGTTGCGGGCGCGGAGGCGCTCCGGAGCGGGGCGATCCCGCGGGTCTCGGAGCTCGACCCGGCACTGCAGCTCGTCGTCGAGGACGCCTACGGGCACGCCATCGGCGACGTCTTCCTCTCGGTCACGCCCATCGCGGCGATCGCGATCCTCGCCGTGGTGTTCCTGCCGAACATCCCCCTCGGCACGCAGAACAACGCGCAGCGGCGGGCCGCCCGGCGGGCGAGCACCGGGGCGATCGACATTGTGCAGATCCCGAGCGGCGACGAGGATCGTGCCCCGATCGAGACGCGAGGCGGCGTCGGCGGGCGCGGCGACGCCTAGGCTGGTAGCCATGCAGAACCGACCCCGCGACGAGGTGATCCCCGAGATCATCGCGGAGTTCTCCCAGGTGTTCGCCGCGGCCAGAACCCGCTGGTCGCGCTACGCCGAAGAAGTGCACCCCGAGCTGCGGGGCCCGGGCATGATGATCCTGCAGACCATCATGCGCCGCGGTCCCATCACGGCCACCGGGCTCGGCGGGATGCTCGGTATGGACAAGGCCTTCGTGAGCCGGCAGGTCACCAAGCTGCGCGGGCTCGGCCTCGTCGATGCGAAGGAGGCCGAGAGCGATCGGCGGGTGATCCTGCTCACCGCGAGCCCCGCCGCGCAGACCGCCATCGAAGGCCTGCAGGCGCACACCGCCGCCGAGTACCGGGTTCGCTTCTCCGACTGGAGCGAGGAGGAGCTCGAGCAACTGCAGCACCTGCTGCACCGTTTCAACTCGGGCGCCGAGGAGTACCGTGGCGACGGCCCAGCCCGGCGCTGCGCCAGGGAAGAGGCCGAGGGCTGATCCTCGCCGGACTGCGCGTCGATCCGCCCGCTCACCCGGTTACCCGCTTACCCGCTTACCCGGTTGCCCGGTTGCCCGCTTACCCGCCCGCCCGCATACCCGGTTGCCCGCTTACCCGCCCGCCGAGATCCTACGTTTGCGCCGAGATCCCATCCTTTCGCACGGAATTATCGTGTGATCTCGAGAGAAACGTAGGATGTCGGCGGGGTGCGGAACGGTGCAGGGGCCGGGCAGGCAGGCCGTTGCCGGGCAGGCAGGGATCGGGCGAGCAGCCCCTTGCCGGGCGGGCGGGGTGCGGAACGGGGCGGCAGGGGCAGGGATCGGGCGGGCGACGCGGCCTACAGACCCGAGTAGGCGTGCAGACCCTTGAAGAACACGTTCACGATCGTGTAGTTGAAGATGACCGCGCCGTAGGCGATGATCGACAGCCATGCCGAGCGGGTGCCGCGCCAGCCGCGAGTCGCACGCGCGTGGATGAACCCCGCGTAGAGCACCCAGATGACGAGCGTCCACACCTCCTTGGTGTCCCAGCCCCAGTAGCGGCTCCACGCGCGCTCGGCCCAGATGGAGCCGGCGATGAGCGTAAACGTCCAGAACACGAAGCCGATGATGGCCATGCGGTAGGCGAGATCTTCGAGGCGCACCGCATCGGGCAGGCCGTTCAGGAAGCGCAGCACGCCCGTCTCGCCGGCCTTCGCGGCGTTCGTGCGTCGCGTCTGCAGCAGTTGCAGCACCGAAAGGCCGAAGGAGAGCGTGAGGAAGCCGACCGCGAGCACCGCCACGAGGATGTGGATCACGAGCCAGTAGGAGTCGAGCGCCGGCGGGAGCGGCACGATCTCGCGATAGTAGTTGACCCTGGCGATGCCGAGGAAGAGCACCGTCAGGCCGGTGACGAGCGCGCCGAGATAGCGCAGATCGACGAAGAACTGTGTGAGCAGAAAGATCAGCACCACGGCGACCGTCGCCGTGAGCGCGAACTCGTACATGTTGGCGAAGGGCACCCGCTCGGCCGCGACGCCGCGCAGCACCGCGGCGCCCAGGTGCAGCACGAAGCCGAGCACCGTGAGCGAGAAGCCGATGCGTAGCGCACGGCTCCGGGTCGGCGCTCCCGAGGCCGCGCTCGCGACGGCGGCATCGCCACTGCGGTTGGCCATGTCGACCGCGTAGAAGGCGAATGCGATCGCGTAGACGGCCATCGCCGAGAAGAGCGCGACGTTTGAGTATTGTTCGAGTTGTTCGAGCGTCTGCACGGCTACTTAGCCTATCCCTCGGCGGTCACGGGTAGCTGAGTGATTGCCGCTTCTCTCATCCCTGGGTTCGACGCCGGCGTCGGCGAGCATCCCGCTCGAGCGACCCAACGGTCAGGCGGCCGGCGATGAGACGAGGGCGAAGGGATACTTGCCGGAGCGCGCGATCTCGCCCTCGCCGGTGAAACGATCGCCCGTCTCGTACGACGGATCCGCCGAGAGCACGACGCGCCCGCTTGAGTTGACGATGGCGACGTCTCCCAGTTCGGCGATGCGCGGCAGCAGCAGCTCCTCGAGCGCGGCGACGAGCACGTCGGCGCACAGGACGCCCCCGAACCGGCCGTGCAGCATCACCGGCAGGGACGCCGTGAGCGTGATCTCGTTCGAGCAGAGGTAGTCGACGAAGGGGCCGGCGACGTGCCGTTCGAGTCGCTCGGCCGGCACGCGGTACCACTCGAGCCGCTGCAGATCGATCGCGGCCTGGCCGGGGCCGAAGGTCGACGAGGCAAGCAGAGAGCGTTCGGGCCCCTGCCACCAGGCGAGCGGGTTGCCCTCGACGACGACGCCGTCGGCCGCGCAGTACCCGGCCCCGTAGAGCGGCCGGTCGGTGGACTCGAGCACCGCATGCGCGGGACGCTCGATCAGCGAGGTCAGCTGCGCTCCCGTGAGCGGGCCCTCGCGCAGGCGCCGCTCGAGCTGCCGTTCGAGGTCGGGCAGCCAGGCGTCGAGGGGCGCGAACACCCCGTCGAAGAACTCGTCGAGCCGGGCGATCAGCGCCTCGTGGGCGGCGGTCGCGTCGGCGACGCCGGTCTCCTGGATCACATCGCCTCCTCGGTGAAGCCATTGGCGGCGCCGCTGCCGCCGTGCTCCTCAAGTGTCGCACGAACATCTGCGCCCGCCGAGCGTGCGAGCAGCTTCGCCCGCAGTTCGCTCAACCACCGCACGGATCCTCGGATGCTGGTGCGGACCACCGCTCTCGCCCGCTCGACGTCCCCCTCGCGCGTCGCCTCGATCTGGGCGATGAGGGAGTCATGAGTGAGATGCCGCTGCTCGACATCGCTGTCCTGCAGCGCGAGCAGAGGCGTGAACTCGGTCTGCACGCGCACGTGCTCCGAGGTGAGCCGCACCGACTGGCTGAGCGAGGCGAGCTCGAGCTGCACATCGGTGATGCGGCGGCGCCAGGCTCCCGCGGGCAGTTCCCGGGCATCGGCGAGCACGCGCTGCACGACGTCGAGCTCATCGGGTGTTGCGCGCAGGCAGGCGTATTCGGCGCAGGCCGAGACGATGACCTCGTAGAGCACGCCGAGGTCGGCGAGCGCGACCCGAGGCATGGCCATGAGCGCTCGCGCGTTAACCTCCTGCACGACTCCGGGGCTCGAGCGCACGAAGCTGCCTCCGCCGCGACCGCGCTTCGTGTCGATGAGCCCCCGGTGCCGAAGCGTGCCGAGCGCCTCGCGAACGGTGACGACCGCGACGCCGAAGAGCTGCGCCAGCTCGTTCTCGCTCGGCAGGCGCTCGCCCTCGATGAACGCTCCTGTGGAGATCGCGCGCAGCAGCCTGGTCTCGACGAGCTCGGCGCGCCCCTCATCGCCGATCGGCGAGAAGGCCGCCGTACGGAGCCGGCTGGAGACGCTCGGCGCGACAGTGCCGGCCGCCGCAGACGACGAGGCGGCCGGCGGCGCGGGCGCGGGCGACTGCGAGGGGTCTTCCATCGGGCCTCCTCTCAGCGTGCTGTAAAGAGTCTGCCAGGCGAGGCTTGGGTGCGAACTGAGTACGCGCCGCCCGCCGCCCATTTCTTCGTGACCGAATCGTGACGCTCTTCTCGCGCAATTCGACTTAAAACATTTAATACCCTATGTTATGGTTCCAAGCAGTCCAACAACGTCGTTGAGGAGATTGACGTCACCATGACCCAGATCAGCACCACGCCAGATTCCACGCCCGGGGCGCAGCCCGGCCCCGCAGTCTCGCTGCAGTCGATCGCGAAGCAGTTCGGCGACCTCACCGCGGTCAAGGATCTCGACATGGACATCCGCGCCGGCGAGTTCTTCTCGATGCTCGGCCCCTCCGGCTCCGGCAAGACGACGGTGCTGCGCATGATCGCGGGCTTCGAGGAGCCGACCTCCGGCAAGATCCTGCTGCACGGCAAGGACGTGACGAAATCGGCCCCCTTCGACCGCGAGGTCAACACCGTCTTCCAGGACTATGCCCTCTTCCCCCACCTCAGCATCGCCGAGAACGTCGCCTACGGCCTCTCCGTGCGCAAGGTCGACAAGGCCAGCCGGAACAAGCTCGTGGGCGAAGCCCTCGAGCAGGTCCGCCTCAGCCACGTCGCGGATCGTCGCCCCTCCCAGCTCTCCGGCGGCCAGCGGCAGCGGATCGCCCTCGCCCGCGCGCTGATCCTGCGCCCCAAGGTACTGCTGCTCGACGAGCCCCTCGGCGCCCTCGACAAGCAGCTGCGCGAGCAGATGCAGATCGAGCTCAAGCAGATCCAGCGCGAGGTCGGCATCACCTTCATCTTCGTCACCCACGACCAGGAGGAGGCGCTCACCCTCAGCGACCGCGTCGCCGTGTTCAACGACGGCAAGATCGAGCAGGTCGGCGCGCCCCGTGAGGTCTACGAGTTCCCCGAGACGGAGTTCGTCGCGAGCTTCCTCGGAGTCACCAACCTGCTCGACGCCGAGGTCTCCCAGCGCCTGCTCGGAGACTCGCGCGTGCACAGCCTGCGCCCCGAACGGGTTCGCCTCGCGAGCAGCACCGCCGACGCCGAGACGGGCACGGTCGACCTGGCCGGCACCGTCGCCGAGACCGTCTACGCCGGGGCGCACACCCGCTACCTCGTCGACACCGAGATCGGCGTGCGATTCATCGTCGAGAAGCAGAACGCGCACACCCCCCGCGCCGAACCGAGCGTGAGCCGCGGCGACGGCGTCAGCGTGAGATTCCTCGCCGATCATGCCACGCCTGTGCTCGCCGGCCGAGGAGCAGGGATTCCACTGGCGCCGTAGGCGCCGGGATTCTCGTCCCGCACCCCACCGCGCGGCACCGCTGGACGCGACCACCGCCACCGGGACAGACCACACCACCCCAACCACCCCAACCATCCCCGGCCCCCAAGGGCCCACACCAACCACTGAAGGAGTAGCGATGAAGAAGATGCTGGCAGCGCCGGCCGCAGCAGCGGCCGCACTGGCGCTGGTACTCACAGGCTGCGCGAGCGAGGGCTCGGGCGGCGAAGGCGGCAACGGCGAACTCAAGATCGACGTGCCCGACATCCCCATGATCGAGGAGCTCGGCGAGTTCGAGAACGAGGTCAACATCGTCGCCTGGTCGGGCTTCGTCGAGCCCGCATGGGCCGATCAGTTCACGGCCGACACCGGCTGCGTCGTCAACCGCAAGGTCGCGGGAACGAGCGACGAGATGGTGCAGCTCATGCGCACCGGCAACTACGACCTGGTGTCGGCCTCCGGCGACGCCAGCCTGCGCCTGATCGTCGGCGGCGACGTGCAGCCGCTCAACCAGGAGCTGATCCCGAACTTCGGCGACGACATCGTCGAAGGCATGAAGGGCCAGATCTACGACACGCTGAACGGCAAGTCCTACGGCGTGCCGATCGGCCGCGGCGCGAACATCCTGCAGTACAACGACACCGTCGTCACGGACGCGCCCACCAGCTGGGACGTCGCGTGGGAGGCCGACTCGCCCTACGCCGGCAAGATCATCGCCTACGATGCGCCGATCTACATCGCCGACGCCGCCGTCTACCTCATGGCGCACGAGCCGGATCTCGGCATCACGAACCCGTACGCGCTCGACGAGACCCAGCTCGCCGCCGCGGTCGACCTGCTCAAGCAACAGAACGCGATCATCGGCGACTACTGGGCCGATCCGGTGAAGCAGATCACCGCGTTCAACGGCGGCGACGTGGTCGTCGGCACCTCGTGGGAGGTTCTGCGCAAGCTGAGCGAGAACCCCTCGCTGCAGGGCGTGCTGCCCGAGGAGGGCTCGACCGGCTGGTCGGACGCGTGGATGCTCTCGTCGAAGTCCGCGAACCCCAACTGCGCCTACGCGTGGATGGACTACACCAGCTCGCCCGAGGTGAACGGCGCGATCGCGATGAACTTCGGCATGGCCCCTGCCAACGCCGCGTTCTGCGAAACCAGTGATGAGGCGGCCGCGCACTGCGAGCTGTTCAACGCCACCAACGAGGAGTACTTCTCGAAGGTGTGGTTCTGGACCACCCCGATCGAGCAATGCATCGACGGCCGCACCGACGTCACCTGCACCAACTTCCAGCAGTGGACGGACGCCTGGCTGCAGATCAAGGGCTGAGCCCGCCTCAACGCCCGGCGATCCTCGCCAGAGCATTCTCGACGAGGATCGCCGGGCCCCACCCCCGAACCCCCGATGGGCGGGGATCCGACCCCCAGACCCAGCACCCGGAAAGAGATACGTGAGGAACGTCGTGGCCACTCAGCACTCGTTCGCTACCAAGCCGAAGCCGCTCTCGTCGGCCCTGCACCGGCACCCGATGGGGCGCCTCGCCTCCCTGCTCACGCTGCCGATGGCGTGGCTGATCGGCGTCTACATCCTCTCGCTCGCGCTGCTGCTGATCACGGCGTTCTGGCTGACGGATCCGTTCACCTCGAAAGTGAAGCCGGGCTTCACGCTCGACAACTTCGCGAGCATATTCACGGTGCCCGCCTACTTCGCCGCATCGCTGCGCACGCTCGGCATCGCCGCCGCCGTCACCGTGATCTGCGCACTGTTCTCCGTGCCCCTCGCCATCTTCATGGCGAAGCTCGCCTCCCCCTGGCTGCGCGGCGTGCTCGCCGTGGCCGTCACGCTGCCGCTCTGGGCCGGCTACCTCGTGAAGATCCTCTCGGTGCGCATCGTCTTCAGCGACGGCGGCTTCTTCAACTGGCTGTTCGGGCCGCTCGGCATCCACAGCCCTGGCTACGGCGTGACCGTCACCATCATCGCGCTCGTCTACCTCTGGTTCCCGTACATGGCGATCCCCGTCTACACCGCGGTGTCGCAGATCCCCGCGAACCTCTTCGACGCCTCCGCCGACCTCGGCGCGCACGGCATGCGCACCATCCGCACGGTCGTACTGCCCCTGCTGAAGCCCGCGCTCATCGCCGGCTCGATCTTCACCTTCTCGCTCAGCCTCGGCGACTACATCGCTGCGAAGTTCGTGGGCGGCTCCACGCAGATGATCGGCACGATCATCGCCCAGAACATCAACCTCAACCCCCCGGTCGCCGCGGCGTTCTCCGTCGTGCCGATCGTGCTCGTGCTCGTCTACCTGCTCGCCGTGCGCCGCACCGGGGCGCTCGAGAACATCTAGACCGCGAGCCTGCCCCAGGACGCACGGATCCCAAGGATCGCAAGGAGAACCGAAATGCTTCGAATCGGCCGCGGCGCGAGGATCGCCCTCACAGTGATCGCCGCCCTCGTCATCGCCTGCACCTATGTGCCGCTCGTGGTGATCGTGATGAACTCGTTCAACGCGAACCGCGTGGCCGGCTGGCCCGTCGTGAGCCTCTCGCTGGAATGGTGGGTGAAGGCGCTCACCAACCCTGCCGTGCATGCCGCAGTGTTCCACTCGGTCGTCGTGGCCGCATGCGCAACCGTCATCGCACTCGTGCTCGGCACGCTCGCCGCCTTCGCGCTGCAGCGCTTCAAGTTCTTCGGCCGGGATGTGGTGAACCTGCTCATCATCCTGCCCATCACCCTGCCCGGCATCGTCACCGGCGTGGCGCTCTCGAACACCTTCTACCAGGTGCTCGACCCGATCGGCATCAAGGTCGGCTACGCGGGCATGATCATCGCCCACGCCACCTTCTGCGTGGTCATGGTCTTCAACAACGTGATCGCCCGGCTCCGGCGCATGAACCCGAACCTCGAGGAGGCCTCGATGGATCTCGGGGCCGGCATCGGCCAGACCTTCCGCATGGTGACCTTCCCGCAGTTCCGCAGCGCGTTCATCGCCGGCGGCCTCCTCGCCTTCGCGCTGTCCTTCGACGAGGTCGTGGTGACGATCTTCACCGCGCCCCCCGGAATCGAGACGCTGCCGCTGTGGATCATGAACCAGATGGCCCGCCCCAACGAGGCGAACCAGGTGAACGTCGTCGCGACCATCATCATCCTGCTCTCCCTGATCCCCGTCTATTTCTCGCAGAAGGCCTCGGCCGCCGCCGACGCCAAGTAGCGCGGGGCGAGATAAGAGACTCCCCGGCCGGCGAGGGAGCGGCCGGCCGGGGATCCCGCCCCGGCGACCCCACTGGGCCCCAACCCGGGCCCCCACCCGGGCCCCAACCCGGCGACCCGGCCCGAGCCCCGCCCCGGCGACCCCGACCCCGCCCCCCACCGCCGAGATCCTACGTTCCGCTCGAGATCACATCTTCACGAAGGCATTTTTCGTAGGATCTCGGCGCGAACGTGTCATCTCGGCGCGAATGATGCGTGCGGCGAGTTATCCACAGATCTCGATAACTCGCCACGCGCGCCCGCGAAATGCGCAATGCTCACCAGATGGGCATCGAAACCCGCATCGAACGCATCTCCCGAGCACTCGCGCAGCGCTCGACCCGACGACCGCTCGGGCTGCCATCCCTGCGCTCCGGCAGCCACGTCAGCGTGCACCACGGCTGGTACTTACCAGTCGAGTTCTGGGAGGCGCTGAGCGACGAGGATCGCCACCTGGCCCGCATGCTCGCCGTTCACCGAGCGGCCGCGACGGGCCCGGTGTTCTCGCACGTGAGCGCGGCGGTGCTCCTGGATCTGCCGATCTACGGCGGGTCCGGGCCGAAGGTGCACACGATCGTCGGGCCGTGCGGGAGCGGCAGACCGAGCGATGGTCTGGTCCGGCACAAGTCGCGGCTGCACGAGGGCGACGTCGTCGAAATCGCCGGCCTGCGCTGCACCTCGCCCGAGCGCACGCTGCTCGACCTGAGCTGCACCGAGCCTGCCGAACTCGCGCTCGCCTGCGCCGACGGGTATCTGAGGTCGGAGTTCCGCGTCGACCGGTCGATCGACCGGGCACGGCTCGGGGAGTGGCAGCACGACATGGAGCGGCGCCTGCACGAGCGGCGCGCGGCCCGGGGCATCCGCACGGCGCGGACGGTGTTCGCGCTCGCGACCCCCGTCCTCGACTCCGTGCTCGAGAGCGTGAGCCATCTGCAGTTGCGAAGGCTCGGCTTCGAACTCGAGCTGCAGGTCCCCGTTCCGGGGCCGAACGGCCGGCCCTACTACGTCGATTTCGAGTTTCTCGGGCTCGAGCTCTTCGGCGAATGCGACGGCAAAGCGAAGTACACTGACCCCGAGTTGCGCGGCGGGCTCACGGCCGAGCAGCTCGTCTATCGCGATAAACGGCGCCAGGACTGGATTTGCGGAAGCACGGGCAAGGGGCTCATCCGCTGGGGGCACCCCGATGTGCTGACCGTTCGGCACTTGGCTCGCAGGCTGCGGGCGTTCAACGTGCCGATTCCGCGGCCGCCCAACTGAACCCCGACCGGGATCCCGTCGAACGCCGCTGAGACTCCAGTCCGGCCCGCCGAGATCACATCTTTGCGCCGAGAGGACACGGAAGAACGCACTCTAAACGTAGGATCTCGACGCAAAGATGTGATCTCAGCGGGGCAGGCAGGGGGCGGGGCGGGCAGGGAGCAGGGCCGGCGGGCGGGCAGACGGG
>JBEBTD010000024.1:0-16350 GCA_040393965.1 Leucobacter soli
CCGCGCAGAAGATGAACATGCGGTAAAGCCGCGCCGTTCAACTTGCTTGCTGTTTCGATAAGCGTCAATATAGATGCATGTCGAAACAAGAGCTTGTTGAGCAGGCGCCGGCCGTGCGGACGCTCTCGACGCTGGATCGGTGGTTGCCCGCCTGGATCGGGATCGCGATGGTCGCAGGGCTGCTGCTCGGCCGCTTCGTTCCTGGCGTCGCCGATCTGCTCGCCCGCATGGAGGTGGGCGGGATCTCGGTGCCGATCGCGCTGGGTCTGTTGGTGATGATGTATCCGGTGCTCGCGAAAGTGCGCTATGACAAGGTCGCCACCGTCACCGGCGACAAGCGGCTGCTCGTCTCGTCGCTGGTGCTGAACTGGCTAGTCGGCCCGGCGGTGATGTTCGCCCTCGCGTGGCTGTTCCTGGCCGATCTGCCCGAGTACCGGACGGGTCTCATCGTCGTGGGCTTGGCCCGGTGTATCGCGATGGTGGTGATCTGGAACGATCTCGCCTGCGGGGATCGGGAGGCGACCGCCGTGCTGGTGGCGATCAACTCGGTGTTCCAGGTCGTGATGTTCTCAGTGCTCGGCTGGTTCTACCTCACCGTGCTTCCCGGCTGGCTCGACCTCGACACGCAAGGCCTGGAAGTGTCGATGGGGCAGATCGCCCTGAACGTGCTCGTCTTCCTCGGCGTGCCCCTCATCGCCGGGTTCGCCTCCCGCTGGATCGGCGAGAAGCGCAAGGGCCGCGACTGGTACGAGGAGATGTTCATCCCCAAGGTCGGCCCGTGGGCGCTGTACGGGCTGCTGCTCACGATCGTGCTGCTGTTCGCCCTGCAAGGTGACCAGATCACCAACCGTCCGCTCGATGTGGCCCGGATCGCGCTGCCGCTGCTGGCCTACTTCGCACTCATGTGGTTCGCCGGGCTCCTGCTCGGCAAGAGCCTCGGTCTCGGGTATGCCCGGTCGACGACGCTCGCGTTCACCGCGGCGGGGAACAACTTCGAGCTCGCCATCGCCGTCGCGATCGGCACGTTCGGAGCGACCAGCGGGCAAGCCCTCGCCGGGGTCGTCGGGCCGCTGATCGAGGTGCCCGTACTCGTCGGCCTCGTCTATGTCTCGCTCTGGGCCGCTCGCGCCTGGTTCCACACCGACCCCTACGAAAGCAGCACCCCATGACCGCCACGCTCGACACCGACGCCTGCACCCCAACGACCACCAATGCCATTGGCACCGAGGCCGCGACGACGGTCGCTGGCGCGTTGAAGTCGTTGGCTGATCCGTTGCGGCTGCGGATGCTGTCGGCGATCGCGACTGACCCGCGCGGCGAGTGCTGCGTCTGCGATCTCGCAGAGCTTGCCGACGTGTCGCAGCCGACCATCTCGCATCACCTGAAAGTGCTCAAGGAGGCCGGGATGCTGGTCTCGGAGCGGCGCGGCACCTGGGTCTACTACCGCATCGCCCCCACCCGACGCGGTGCAGTGACCGCGCTACTGGACGCATTCGCCCCCGCCGCGACCCTCGACACAGGCGAGGACGATGCCGCCGAGCGCGCGGAGGCGCTGCGCGCAATGGACGGACGGGTGACTCGTCTCGCCGAAGAGCTCGCCGACGAACTGAACGGCCTGAACCGGGAACTGGTGGTCGCGATCGTGCGGGAGTCCTATGCGGGGCTCGTACGGTCGGCGAAACTCACCCAGCACATGATCCCCCTCACCGAGCGATTCGCCCGCCAACGACTCGCCGACCTCACCCGCGACCGTCAGACCGAGGTGCCACAGGTGCTATTCGTGTGCGTGCAGAACGCCGGCCGTTCCCAGCTCGCCGCCGCACTCGTCAACCAGCACGCCGAAGGTCGTGTGATCGCCCGCTCCGCAGGCTCCACCCCTGCCGCTGATGTGCATCCGCATGTCCGGTCGCTCATCACCGAGATCGAGGGCGAACAAGAAGCAGGGGCGGCGTTCCCGAAGCCCCTCACCGATGACGCGGTGCGTGCGGCGGATGTGGTGGTGACGATGGGGTGCGGGGATGTGTGCCCGATCATCCCCGGCGTCCGCTACGAAGACTGGGCCGTCGGCGATCCCGCCCTCGCCTCACCCGAGGGCGTCGCAGCGATCCGCGACGACATCGACACCCGCGTACGTGAACTCCTCAGCACCCTCCTTGCCGACTGAACCGAAAGCAGCAGATCATGACCGTGCAGAAACCGACCGTGCTGTTCGTGTGCGTGCATAACGCGGGCCGCTCGCAAATGGCGGCGGGCTGGCTCCGCCACCTCGCGGGCGACCGGATCGAGGTGCGCTCGGCCGGGTCGATGCCCGCCGAGCAGATCAACCCCATCGCGGTCGAGGCCATGCGGGAGGTCGGCATCGACATCACCGCCGAGCAACCCAAGGTGCTCACGACCGAAGCGGTTGAGGCGTCGGATGCGGTGGTGACGATGGGGTGCGGGGATGCGTGCCCGTTCTTCCCCGGCAAACGCTACGAGGATTGGAAACTCGCAGACCCTGCCGGGCAGAGCATCGAGGCCGTGCGGCCGATCCGCGACGAGATCAAGACCCGCGTCGAAACGCTCCTCGCCGAACTCCTCGACCAGAACTGAGAACGAGAGGGCGGGAACCGATCACAGGTTTCCCTCCCTCCCGCTCGTCTGGGCTTAGTTTTCCCGGCCGGGGGCGGTGCCGAGGGTGACCAGTTGCGGGCCGCCGTGCGCCACCTCGCGGAGTCGTGAGTACTAGTGCGAACTAGCCTTGGACGCGAAGGGAAGCTGTGCATAGGTCGCTCATCTAGTGCATGATTCACGCACTAGAGGAATGACCCCGCGTAGGAGCCAAGCGAGCAAAGCCCACGTCGACGCCATCTCCTGGCACTTGGTCACCTTGCGGGGGCAGGAGTCGTGCAGCCGATGCAACATGGTCGGCATTCGGCTCTGTCAGGGGTGCGGCGTATCCTCTATATTCGAACATACTTTCGAATGGAGGCGTCGTGCGCATCAGGTACCAGACGGAGATCCCGGCCACCTCCCCCACCTACTACCGGGCCATGATCCAGGACGCTCTCGACGAGCTCGCCGAGCAGCACCGAAGCGGCGAGATCGACCAGACCGCCTACCTCGCGGAGAAGCGGTCGCTCGAGGAGATGCTGTGAGCCCGCGACCCGACCCCCAAGCCTCGGGCACCAAGCGCCTGCCGCCGATCCAGACAGGCACCGACACTTGGATCATCATGCGCGAGTACCTGCAGCAGCCGAAAGCGATCGTGCACCGCCTCACCACCACGGACGGCACACCCCGCTACCTACTGATGACGTGGGAGCCGATCTCTGCCGACCGGCGCCTGGTCAGCATGCACATCAGTCTCGACGAAGCAGACGCAGCGGTGCCGTGGCCCGACCCAAACCAGGCAAACCCATACCCAGGCTCCGGCCGATCATCGGCGGCATACGATGAGCATTTCGCCCGGCAACGCGCCACGAACGAACGCTCCGAAAGACGCAGCGGGAAAAGAACACCCGTCACCCCCGTTCCCCCGGAGCAGGCATGGGGGTAGCCTGGCGGCATGTGCGCGTCGTACGGCCTCGGAGGCGGCCCCTATCGCGAGGGCGACTCGTTCGGCCTGCCGCCCATGGATGAGCGCGAGAACGCCGTGCTGCTGCATGAATGGATGTCGGGCCGCAGCGGCCGGGCGGCGATCACCGGCAAGAACGCGCTAAACCTGAACCCGATCATCCGCGCCGACTCACAAGGCCGACGCACGCTCGAGCTGGCCTGGTGGTGGCTCTGGCTCGACGGCAGCGGGCCCGTGAAGTTCTCGGCGTTCAACAGCCGGAACGACAAGCTGCTGCGCTCCTGGCGCAAGCCGTTCCAGCATCGCGCCCTGCTCCCCGCGACCTGGTACGTCGAGAAGAAGGGCCGCTTCCACCTTCCCGACCACGAGACGTTCGGGATCGCGGCCGTCACGTCAACCGTGACCCGCGACGACGGCAGCGAACTCGTCACCTACTCCATGGTCACTCGAGACGCACCCACCGGCAGCGAGGCCGCCGACTACTGGCACAGGATGCCGCTCGTGCTCCCGCGCGACACGCACGACGACTGGCTCGACCCCGACCGGCCCGGCGACGCCGAGCTCGTCGCACAAGCGCAGCACGCCTCAGAAGAGATCTCGCATACGTTCACCGCCGGCAAGGAACAGGACACCGAGGAGACCCTGTTCTGAGCGACACTCCCGACGCTCAGGAGCGCGACCTATGACCGCACCGCAGCCGCGCAGAAGAGGCTCACCATGGCGCAGCTCAACGATGCGCCCCAGCAGACCGGCCCCCGCACTGTAGATAGCGGGCTCGGATCGTGACCAGCAGCATGAGGGCAACGGTGCGCAGCACCGGCGGCAGCCGGACCCCCGCTTCCGCGCACGAGCACCTGATGGACGGGGACCCCTCGCTCGTCAGATGCTCGCGGGAGATGGTGCCCTGCTCGGCTGCACCAAGACTGCACCACGGAGGCTCTGGGAAAAGCGAAAACCCCTGGCTGACCAGGGGTTTTCGGTGGCGGTGACGGTGGGATTTGAACCCACGGTGCAGGGTCACTGCACACGACTTTTCGAGAGTCGCACCTTCGGCCGCTCGGACACGTCACCGCGGAAAAGCTTACGCTAAACCGCGCGCGATCGCGAATCGAGGCGCGGATGGAGACACGCGTCGAGGCACGACGAACCGATGGTCGGCCTCAGCCCGCGGTCTCGAACTCGCCCGTGACCGAGGCGCTCACGGTGATCTCGGCGATCGACACCTCGGCCTCCGCTCCGGCGGAGGCGAAGCGGGCCTGCACGCCGCCGTAGCCGCCGCGCGAGTCGGAGATGCTGACGACGCGCTCGATGCGTTCGCCGAGGGCCTCGGCGTAGTCGTCCGCGATCCGGCGGGCCTCCCCTACGGCGGCCTTGCGGGCGTGCCGTTCGCACTGGCGCTTGGTGGTCTCGGTGAGCGCCCAGTCGACATCGGTCGCAGCTCCGGCCTCGGCGAGTTCGGTCACGACGGCGCCGACGAGTCCGAGATTCGAGAGCTTCACGCGCACGAGGCTGGTGGTGACGTGCTCGATGACGACTTTCGACTTCGTGCCCTGTTCGTAGGTCTTGCGCGCCATCGTGCTGATCGGGTCGGCCGCGTGCCAGGTGGCGTCACCGCTGTCGCGGAGCTGCTGCGCGCGGGCGGCGATGCGGTTGTGCAGTTCGCTCGCCGCGGCGATGCTTTCGGAACGGGCGCGGGAGGTGATGGAGATGCGCGCCGTGATCGTGGCGCGTTCGGCGCGGTAGTGGGATTCGCTGGTGCCGGTGGCCTGGATCGTGGTCATGCTTCACGGTAGCATCCGGGCCGAGGATCGGCTCGACCCACGGCGGCCGGGCCCGCTCAGGCGAGCAGTTCGGGCAGACGTGCGCCGGCGAAGTCGAGCAGCTGACTGCTCTTCGAGACGACGACGCCGTCCCACTCGTCCTGGGTGGTGGAGCTGTCGGCGAAGTCCGAGGGGGCCTTGAACAGCTGCAGCGGCACGCCGAGGCGCTCGCAGACCACGGCGTAGGCGTAGCTCTCCATGTCGACGAGGGTCGCACCGAGCGCCGAGATGGCGCGGCGCTGCACGTCGTCCTGCACGAAGACGTCGCCGGTGGCGATGACGGCGGTGTCCGGCACGACGACCTCGCCGGCGGGAGCGATGGAGGGCGAGGGCAGGGAGAAGTCGTGCTGCACGACCTCGGTCACCTGGTAGACGGTGTCGAGGCGGGCCTCTTCGCCGATGGCGCCGGCAGTGCCGAGCACGACGATCCGCTCGAGGGCGTCCGCGCCCCCGGCGGCGCGGGCCGAGAGGATCGCCTCGCTGAGCGCCAGCGTCGCATTGATCTTGCCGACGCCGGTGACGAGGTGGGGTACGCCTGCGTCGGTGAAGGCCTCCGCCTCATCGGCGTGGGCGAAGACGAGCAGCGTTCTTCCGGTCACCCGGCACCTCCTGGCAGTGTGCGAGCCGCTTGCAAACCAGGTAAGTCTAGCAATTCGAAGGGATCGGGTGTAGACTGTAGAGCTGAGCAAGTGATCGCGGAGATCCTGTCCACCGCCGGACGGCCTCCCACTACTCCATCACGGCTCAGCGGCAGTCCTCCGATCCACTGGAACTCGCATCATCCGAAGTTTCACGAGGCACCGCCCGATCGCTACCCGGCATTCACGCGCCGGCCGCTTGAGCGATCGAGAATCGACCCGACACAGGGTCGTGCACATCCGCGCGTCAGCGCGAGAACATCGTTAAGGAAACCATCATGATCGACACCATCACCCATATCCGAACCCCGTACCACGAGCTGGGCGCCGGCGCCCCTCGCATTCCCGAGTGGGCGCAGCACCGCAGCGTCTACCGCTCGGCCGGTCGCACCCTCTACCTCGTGGAGACCGATTCGATCGACATCGCGCGCCCCGACCTCGACACCCTGTCGAGCCGAGGCTGGGATGTGCAAATCGACCCCGCAGAGGGCCGCGCGGCGAGCATCGCGCTCTCACGCAAGGCGGCGTAACCTTCGCCGTCGCGCTTCGGGTTCGCGACGAGGATCGCGTAGCGTTGAGGGTCGGGGCGCCGCGCGCCCCGACCCTCAACGCATGAAGCCAAAGGAGCACCGATGAGCGACGTCGAACTCGCCGAGATCGAGAGCTTTCAGCTCGACCACACCAAGGTGAAGGCGCCGTACGTGCGCAAGATCGCCGTCGAGCACGGCCCCAAGGGCGACGCGATCACCAACTACGACATCCGTCTCGTGCAACCGAACGAGGGAGAGATCCCGACCGCCGGCCTGCACACCATCGAACACGTGCTCGCGAGCCTGCTCCGCCCCCGCCTCGAGGGCGTCATCGACATCTCGCCGTTCGGCTGCCGCACGGGCTTCCACCTGATCGTATGGGGCGAGCCCTCACCCGCCGAGGTCGCCGCCGCGATCAAGGCCTCGCTCGAGGATCTCGCCGAGCGCGTGACCTGGGACGACGTGCCCGGCACCGACGCCGTCAGCTGCGGCAACTACCGCGACCACTCGCTGCACTCGGCCCGTGAATGGTGCAGGCTCGTGCTCGGGCAGGGCATCAGCCTCGACGCGTTCGACCGCTCGGAGATCGCGTAACGATAGCCGAACGGTCGCGCTCAGCCGGGATCCTCGGTCTCGGCCGAGCCGCCGCGCGGCTCCGCTAAGGCGGTCGGCTGCGCAGGTTTCGCGCGCTTCGGCACGAGCTATGGCGCAGTGGCGCCGGAGCCGATCGTGGCGGAGTGCGTTGCATTCCGCGTCTGCAGGATCGGTTCCTTCTTGAACTGCCCGGTTGCGACGAGGATCGCCGCCACCACGGCGAGCACGATCCAGCCGGGCACGCCGAGCGGGTTCACGAGCAGCATGTTCGGCTGCTGATCCGCGGCGAGCAGCGTGATGAGCAGCACCGAGCCCGAGGCGTTGAACACGCCGTGGGCGATCGCCGCCGGCCAGACAGAGCCGCTGCGCAGGCGCAGCCACCCGAAGAGCACTCCCCACGCCGTGCAGCCCAGGGTCATGAACACCACTCCCCAGGCGTCGGTGCGGTTGAAGTTGTAGCCGAGCAGGATCACGGGCGAATGCCAGAGGCCCCAGATCGCACCGCTGAGCAGGAGTGAGGGCCATACGCCGAGAGGACGCAGCGCAGGCAGCAGCCACCCGCGCCACCCGAGCTCCTCCCCGAGGGCGGGGAGCAGGTTGAGCAGGCCGAGGATCGGGATGATGGCGATCTGGAGCGCGGCGAGCAGGCCGACCGGCGGCATCGCGGCGGCCGCCAGCTGCGCGGTCGCGGGGTCGGCGGCGACGAGCTGCGCCTCGATCGTCGCCGCGAACCCTGAGAAGTGCTGCAGGTCGAGCTGCACCCAGCCGAATGCGGCCGCGACGGCGAACGTCGCGGCCACGAGCGGGATCGGAAGGAGCCACGCACCCACCATGAACCAGACGACGCGCTTCGCGGGCCGGAGCGGCCAGATGCCGAGATAGCGCATCCGATCGCGGCGAGGCCTCTTCATGAAGAGGACCACGACGAGCATCGCGAGCGTCGGGGTGAACATCATCGCTCCCGCGAGCAGCTGGAACAGCGCCGCGAAACCCTCTGACTCGACATCGCCGAACCACAGCGGAAGAGCGACGAGCCATGCGAGCGCGTACGCGACCACCACGAAGACCGCGACCGCGGGCCAGTGCACCCTCGCCGATGCCGTCGTATCCGTCTGCGGATTGCGCCGATCCTCGTCGTTCATCATCGCTTCGCCTTTCTCGACGCCCGCACCGCCGCGGCGAGCGCCTTCGCCGCCGTCTCCGAATCGTCCAGCGTGACCGCGAAGACGCTGCCGTTCGTACGAGTGATGACGATGCCTTCGCCGGCCCGCATCACGACTCCGAAGCGGCGCGGCGCCCAACGCATGCCCCAACCTCCGAACTCGGGAAACGGGTTGATCTGCGTCGCCTCGACGTGCTTGATATCGTTCGTGCGCACGCGGAAGACCGGCCAGCCCACGATCGAGCGCACCTCGATGCCGCCCGCATCGATGCGCACCTTGAACCACGTGCTCAGCAGTGTCAGCAGCACGACCAGCACGAGCGAGGCCACGATCACCACCCTCGACAGTGTGTCACTGCTCACGGTGAACACGAACACGACGCTCGTCACCACCGCGACGATGACGACGGCCATCAGCAGCAGGAACGACTTGGAGGGCCGCACCTCCCCGAACCACACCGCGCGCTCGCTGTCCTTCAACGGCAGCGGCAGGGCAGGCTCGCCCTCCCCTCCGCGGATCTCGACCTTCGGCTGCACGAACCAGCCGATCACCGAGACGACCGCCCACGCCCCGAAGCCGAGTGCGATCGGCACGCCCACGCCCCCCGCGTCTGCGGCATCCGCGACATCGAGCTGCGCGATCACGCTCGCGAGCAGGGTGACCGTCATGAGCACGGCGAAGCCCGCGCTGAACGCGGCGAGAAAACGCTGATTCGCCGACCACAGCGCCATCGAGCGCTTGGGCGAGGCCGCGGGGATTCGGCCGCTGAACTCGATGAAGCCCCACATCATGAGCACGATGCCGTGACCCGCGAGCAGCAGGAGCCACACGTACGTCCAAGGCGAGCCGAAGCCGTCGGGGCCTCCGCTGCCGCTCCAGTGCGTCGCGGCCGGATCCGGCATGCGGGGCAGCCACACGAGCACCAGCACGAGGGCGGCCGTGAGCAGCGTCAGAGGAAAGACGAGGCCCACCCAGCGCGCGGCGCGCTTGGCACGACCGAGATCGGCCCGCTGGCTCGCCGTCAGCGTCTTGGACTGCCCGGGTTGGGGATTCGGCTTGGGGCTCATAGGCGCTGGGCTCCTTCGGTTTGCGGGGCGGAATCGGAGGTGTTCGGAGGCTGTTCGGGGGACGCGGAGACGGAGGGAGCCGGCACGTCCGAGAACAGCGCGGCCAGCGTCTGCGCCGAGAGGCCGAGCGAGCTCGCGCGCTTTGCGATCCTCGTCGCATCCTCGTGCAGCAGCGCGATCTCGTCGGCCAGACGCGTCACGACCGCGCCCCGGCCGCGGCGCAGATCGATGAGCCGTTCGTCGCGCAGCTGCTGGTAGGCGTGCAGCACGGTGTGCTTGTTGACGCCGAGTCCGATTGCTACCTCGCTCGCCGGAGGCAGGCGGTCGCCGGCGCACAGCTCGCCTCGTGCGACCGCTCGGCGCACGGCATCGGCGATCTGGGCGTAGATGGGACGGTCGCTCGCTTCGTCGATCGAGAGCAGCATGCGCGTCGCCTCCCGCCACCGACTCGACAATAGTTCTACTACAACTATAACTTAGAGGCGGCTTCGGGGCGGCACGATGCGAGACCGGTCGGAGTTCTGCACTCAGTCGGAGAAAATACCCCGGAATCCTCCGACTGAGTGCAGAACTCCTACGGAACGCAGCCCCCGCGCCGAAAACGAAGGCCCTAGAACGCCGCGATGCCGGTGAGCTCGCGCCCGATCACGAGCTGATGCACCTCGTCGGTGCCCTCGTAGGTGCGCACGGATTCCAGGTTCGCCATGTGCCGCATGACGGGGAAGTCCGAGGTGATGCCGTCGCCGCCGAGGATCGCGCGCGCCGTCGACGCGATCTTGATGGCCTCGCGCACGTTGTTGAGCTTGCCGACCGAGATCTGACCATACGTCAGTTTGCCCGCGTCCTTGAGGCGCCCGAGGTGCAGCGCCAGCAGCAGCCCCTTCTCGTACTCGACGAACATGTCGGCGAGCTTGGCCTGAATGATCTGCTTGCCGCCGATGGGCGTGCCGAAGACCTCGCGGGTCTGCGAGCGGGAGACGGCCGCCTCGAGGCAGGAGCGAGCCGCGCCCATCACTCCCCAGGCGATGCCGTAGCGCGCCTCGTTGAGGCACTTGAACGGGGCGCTCAGGCCGCGGGCGCCGGGCAGGATGGCGTCGAGCGGCAGGCGCACTTCGTCGAGCGCGATCTCGGTCTGCAGCGAGGCGCGCATCGAGAGCTTGTTCTCGATCGCGGTGGCGGTGAAGCCGGGGGTCTCGGTGGGCACGACGAAGCCTCGCACGATGCCCTCCTCGTCCTTGGCCCAGATGACGCCGACGGAGGCGATAGTGGCGAGGCCGATCCAGCGCTTCCGGCCGTTCAGCACCCACTGGTCTCCGTCGCGGCGCGCGGTCGTGAGCATCGTGTTGGGGTCGCTGCCGCCCTGCGGCTCGGTCAGCCCGAAGAAGCCGATCGCCTCACCGCGCCCCATAGCGGGCAGCCACCGCTGCTTCTGCTCCTCGCTGCCGAACTTGTAGATCGCGCCCATCGCGAGCGAGCCCTGCACCGAGAGCGCGGTGCGGAAGCCGGAGTCGACCGCTTCGAACTCCATCGCGACGAGGCCGTAGGCGACTGAGGAGGCGCCGCGCAGCCCGTAGCCCTCCATGTACATGCCGAAGGCGCCGAACTCGCCCACGGCGGGCAGCAGCTCGGCGGGCAGGCGCCGATCCTCGAACGCCTCGTCGATGATGGGGGCGATACGGGTGCGCGCGAACTCGCGGGCCTTGAGCTGCCACTCGCGCTCTTCCTCGGTCACGAAGTCGGCGATGTCGAAGAGCTGGTCGATGGTGGTGGTCATGAGGTGCCTCTTTCGGGGGTCGTGCGGGGTTCGGGGCGAGGATCGCGGGCGCTGCGCGCCCGGCAGACCGGCGCCCGGGTCGGTGTCGGGCTCAGCGGGGCAGCCAGTCGGCGCCGTCGTGCTGGCCGAGCGCGGGCGGCGGGGTGCCGTAGCGGGCTGGGGTCTCTGAGAAGGAGATCGGGGTGGCGATGGAGCGGAGCAGCTGCTCCCGCCCTTCGTCGTCGACGGCCGGGGTCTCGGCGACCATGCCGAGTTCGAGCGATTCGGCGAGCTCGATCGCCTGTGCGATCGTGTTGACGCGTCCGGCGGGGACGTTCGCGGCCGTGAGGCGGTCGATCCAGTCGGCGGCGGGGCGCTCGCTCAGGCGCGCCTCGACGAGTTCTCGCAGCTCGGAGCGGTGCGCGACGCGGGAGGGGTTGTCGGCGAAGCGGGGGTCTGCCGCGAGCGCGGGTGCGCCGATGACGTCGCACAGGCGCGCGAACTGTCCGTCGGTGCCGACGGCGAGCGCGATTGCCTGATCGGCGGCGCGGAAGGTCTCGTAGGGGGCGATGGAGGGGTGCGCGTTGCCCATGCGTCCGGGCGACGCCCCGGTCTCGAGCGTCGACGAGGCCTGGTTCGCGAGCGCCGAGAGCAGCGATCCGAGCAGGGTGACCTTCACCTCCTGGCCTTTGCCTTGGGCGGCACGCGCCAGCAGTGCAGCCTGGATCCCGATGACCGCGTTGAGCCCTGTGAGGATGTCGACGAGCGCGACGCCGACCTTGGTGGGCTGCCCGCCTTCCGCGTCCGTCTGCCCGGTGATGCTCATGAGGCCGCCGACGGCCTGCACGAGCAGGTCGTAGCCGGGAAGGGCGGCGCCTGCGCCGTCGCCGAAGCCCGAGATACTGCAGTAGACGACGCCGGGGTTGTCGGCGGCGACGCTGTCGTAGCCGAGCCCGAACTTCTGCATGGTGCCGGGCTTGAAGTTCTCGATGACGACGTCGGCGGTGCTCGCGAGCTCGCGGGCTCGCGCGAGCCCCTCGGGGGATCGCAGGTCGAGCACGACGGAGCGCTTGCCGCGGTTGACGCCGGCGAAGTAGGTGCTCTGGCCGACCGCGTTGACCGGTGGCGACCACTGTCGGGTGCCGTCCCCGTCGGGGCTCTCGATCTTGATGACGTCGGCGCCGAGGTCGGCGAGCAGCATGGTGGCGTGGGGGCCGGCGAGCACGCGGGAGAAGTCGGCGACCCGGATGCCGCTCAGGGGGCCGGGCGCGGAGCGCTCTTCGCTCGCTGCGGTGTTCACTCGTGCGACTCCATTCTTCTCGGCGGCTGCAGCCCGTGCTTCGAGCTCGGGTGCTGCCGCCAGTCTAGGTTCGGGCGCGATCGCCTCGCAGCGACTATCTGCACACTCCAAGAGCGTATGGCTGTGCAATGATGTCTGCATGGCCTCCCTTTCGCAGTTGCTCGCCGATCCGAGCCTCGGGCTGCGCCTCGTGCAGGCCGCCCCTGACGACCCGCAGCTCAGCTGGGTGTCCACGACGGAACTGCTCGATCTCGCCCGATATCTCGAGGGCGGCGAGATCGTGCTCACGACCGGTCTCGCGCTCGGGGGCGAGGATCCGCGCTGGCGCGATTTCGTCGCCGGCCTCGGGCGCGCGCGGGTGGCAGCCATCGGTTTCGGGATCGGAGTCAACCACGAGCGCATCCCGCGGCCGCTCGTGGCGGCGGCGAGCGACTACCGCGTCGCGCTCTTCGAGGTGCCGCCGCCCACCCCCTTCATCGCGGTCAGCAAAGCGGTCTCGGCGCTGCTGCGGGCCGACGAGATGCGTGCGGCGCACCAGGCGCTGCAGACCCACGAGCGCCTCATCGAGGGCGCGCGCAGCAGCACGGACTCCGCATCGGTCCTCGCGAGCATCGCGCAGGCGACCGGCCGCCAGCTCGCCCTGCGCGGTTCGGACGGCTCGATCGTAGCGAGCACGGCGGGCTTCACGACCGCCGGGCGGGGGCGCCCCGACTCCCCCGATGCCGAGATCGTGCCGCTCGACGAAGACGGGGCCGCGCAGTTGCTCGTCTCGTCCGGGCCACCGCTCGGCCCCGAGGCGAGGGCGGTCGTCGCGGCCGGCGCGATGGTGCTCGGGCTGCACCTGCGCGGCGAGCGCCTGGAGGACGAGCGGGAGCTCCAGCGCTGGTCGCGCCTGAGCTTCGCTCTGCTGAACGGCGAGCTCGATCCTCGAACCGTCTCGCTGCTCGACCCCTCGCTGGATCTGCCCGCCCAACTGCGCGCGATCGCGGTGCAGGGCGCCTCGGAGCAGGTGGGCGGATGGGTGCGCGCCGCACGCAGCGGGATGGATCGGCTCGTCACGGCCGGCGCGCCGCAGGGCGGCGGACTCTCACTCGCCTGGCAGCTGTGCCCGGTGGACGATCGCTCCCTCGAAGCCGCTCTCGCGCGTGCCGCGGCGCATGACCTCGATGCTGTCGTCGGCCGCGCGGCACGCGTCGATCGGCTGCCGCTCAGCCGCAACTCGGCGACCGCGCTGCTCGGCTCCCTCTCCCGCCGCGCCGCGCTCTACGCCTCGCCGCGCGTTCCCACGGTGCTCCGGGCGGAGGGCGAGGCGCCCCTGCTGGACGCCCTGTTGTCGATCGCGGGCGGCGCGATATCGCCGGGAAGGGCGAGCGGCGCCTCGGCCGCCGCGCTGAGCGCCGCCGTGCTGGGCCCGTTGAGCGCGCATTCCGCACGGGCCGGCGGCAGCGCTTCAGCGGTACGCGGGGACGGGCCTCTCGACACCGGCCTCGACGCGGCTCCCGATACCGGCCTCGACGCAGAGGAGCGGGAGACGCTGCGCGAGACCCTGCGCTGCCTGCTCGAGCATCACGGCCAACGCACGCCGACCGCAGCGGCACTGGGAGTGCACCGCAACACGCTGCGCGACCGTGTGCGCCGCATCGAGCGCTGCACCGGGAGGATCTTCGACGACCCGGACGCCCGCGCAGAGCTCTGGCTGGCCCTGCGCCTCGAGCAGCAGGGGCCGCGCGCTTAGCCCTTGCACCGCGCGCCCA
This sequence comes from Leucobacter soli, assembly GCA_040393965.1. Taxonomy (GTDB): domain Bacteria; phylum Actinomycetota; class Actinomycetes; order Actinomycetales; family Microbacteriaceae; genus Leucobacter; species Leucobacter soli_C. The sequence continues at coordinate 14,176 of JBEBTD010000024.1, forward strand.
GCACCTCGGGTCTCACGGGTCGCGGCGAGCGCCGGGTGTCGCTCAGGCGCCGTCGGGCTCGGGCTCGACGATCGGGTCGAGATGGGGTTCGTGGAGGTCATGCAGCACTTCGCCCATCTTGCCGTGCAGCAGGTCGTCCACCAGTTTGTCTACGGCAACCGCGGCGCCCTCGCCGTGCGGCAGTTCGATGCGGATGCCGGTCTCAGATGCGCGTTTCTTTTCCATACTCCACGATACCGCCGTTTCGGCCGAGAGCCCAGCTTCGGGGCGGCACGGCGGCGGGCGATCCTCGTGCCGCTGTTCGGCGGAGCAGGATCAGTAGAGCAGGAACGGAGCGGTGCCGTTGCCCTCGATCTCGCCCACGGCGACGTGCAGGTGGTAGGTCGCACCATCGGCGGTCACGGGATCTCGATCGATGTCGCAGGTCTCGAGGCCGCTGCGCGTGCGATCCCAAGGGATCGCCTCGGTCTCGAGGGGCTTGCCGGGCTCCAGCACGACGTTGCGGGTGTCGCCGTTCTCCTGGCAGTCCGTGGATCGCCACACCTCGTCGCTGCCGCTCGTGATGGTGAAGCGCATTCCGGCCGTGCCGAGCTGGGCCTGGCAGGCCTTCTCGCCCGTGTTCTCGACCCGCAGGCTCAGCAGCGGCAGCTCGTCGGCGGCGTAGCTCTCCTTGTCGGTGATCGGCGTGACCGCGAGCTCGCCGGCCGGGCATTTGGGAATCTCGCCGCCCTTGGCCGCGTCCTGCGTCTTCTCGGCCGCGACGATCTCGCCGGGCAGTTCGACCTCGGGGGCGGTCGCGGCGCCTCCGTTCGATCCGGGCTTCACGATGACCAGCACGACGAAGGCGACGATCGCGAGCAGGCCCGCGAGCACGAGCAGACGGCGCCGCACGTAGACGGACTTGCTCCTCGGCCCCACTGGATCTTTGAGCGTACCCATGTGGCCAGGGTATCCCCGGCGGGGCGCTAGAGCCGCTTCAGCATCCGAGTGTTGCCGAGCGTATTCGGTTTCACCCTCGCCAGATCCAGGAACTCGGCGACGCCCTCGTCGTGCGAGCGCAGCAGCTCGGCGTAGACGTCGGCTGCGACGAGCTGCGCGTCCTCGCCCACCGCCTCGAAGCCGTGACGGGTGAAGAAGTCCACCTCGAAGGTCAGGCAGAACAGCTGCGACAGGCCGAGCTCGCGGGCGTGCTGCTCCAGCGCCTCGAGCAGCAGATGTCCCACGCCGCGACCGAGCCACTCATCGGAGACACCGAGCGTGCGCACCTCGCCGAGCTGCTCCCACATCACGTGCACCGCGCCGTAGCCGATCACCCGATCCTCGCCGTCGACGGCGACCATGAACTCGGGCACGGCGCCGTAGAGCTCGACCAGATCCTTGCCGAGCAGAATGCGTCGCTCGACCAGCGGCGCCATCAGCTCGACCATCATGGAGACGTCGCTCGTGCGAGCCGCTCGCACACGCACGGACTGATTCATACCGAAATCCTACTCTTCGCAGGGTGCGCGGTTCGAACGCCCGGGTCGCGCCTCACCGGCCGGGCCGACCTCGTCGAGATCCTGTCTTTTCGTCGAGATCCTACGTTTGCACGGTCGATTCTCATGGGATCTCGGCGCGAACGTAGGATCTCGGCGCTGGAGGGGGTGGCGATCAAGGGACACGAGGATCGCGCCGCGCCCCGGGAACGACTCCCAGGGGCGCGGCGCGATCCTCGACGTGAGCGTCAGGCAGCCGTCACGACTCGATCCGCGAACTACTCGACGGTGCCCGTGGTGGGCGCGCTCGACGCCACAGCAGCAGCCGCCGACGCCGACGCCGAGCCGGCGCCCGCGCGATCCTCGCCGGAGGTCTCGAAGACGAACTCGCCATCGACGTAATCGACCTTCACCAGGTCGCCGGCAAGCAGTTCAGCGCTCAGGATGCGCTCGCTGAGGCGATCCTCGATCTCGCTCTGCATCGCGCGACGCAGCGGGCGCGCACCGAGCGTGGGATCGTAGCCGATCTCGCTCAGGCGCTCGCGGGCCGCCAGCGAGATCTCGATGCGGATGTCGCGGTCGAGCAGGCGGTCGGCGAGACGCTTGACGAAGAGATCGACGATCTGCAGCAGCTCTTCCTTCGACAGCTGCGGGAACACGATCGTGTCGTCGACGCGGTTCAGGAACTCGGGCTTGAAGT